>CANQUI010000048.1 GCA_947626995.1 uncultured Eisenbergiella sp.
GAAATATATAAAATACGCCAGATTTTAAGGGGCGGTGGAATTTACTTTTTCACTGGAATTTCGGATTGCAAGTCAGCAACAGAAAGAGAACTCCCATTTTATTCGCATTTCTCTCTCGCCCCGAGTGTCGCCCTCTGACATCCTCCCGCCATGAGAAAAAAGCAGGGATCTCCAAATAAACAGGAAGTCTCTGTTGTTCTTTTCTTCGATGGGTTCATCTTTCGTGCAATTACTCAATGATCGTCGCCACACGACTGTTAATATCACAAATTGTATTGTTCTGAATATTTTAAGTGTCATTTTATATTTGTAATAGTACATTTTGTTATTATTATATCTATTTCGAAAGATTTTCAAGTCCAAAATAAGCCCATCTATACCACCATCCTCTCTCGAATTCTCTTATTCAAACGTAATCTCTTCCTCGGATTTAACATAAACATCAACCTGCGTATGTACGTCAAGTCTGGAAACAACCCAACCTCTCATCATACACATCTTTATGAAGTCATCTATTCTGTTTTCGCCATTCATTTCTCGCAAAGTTACAACAACGCCAAACCTCAATCCTCTACCAGCATTCGGATCAAGCCTTTCCTTTGTTTTAATACTTAATCCCCACATGCCCGATTGATATGCCTTGCGAGGACGGCCATTTTCTTTCAATGCTTCACTAATATGCTTGACATTATCCCACTTACGATACAATTTACGTGCATCTTCCTCGTAGATTGTATTGAGACCTTCTTCTGCTTGTTTGTTATAATCTATGGCTTTAATTATCGCTTTTCCTTTCTGCTCCGCAATTCTTCCAAAGTGAATATCCATCTCAGTTGATGTATAGTCAACACCTTGGTTACGATCGCTTTGCGGAAAATAAGCAAGCGTGGCCTTTGCAAAGAAAGGATGTGCATTCATATGCTGCGGAATCGGAATATTATAAGTATATACTTCATACTCATCAATACTCCCAGACATAATAAATCTAATTTCGTCTTCTCGAGAATACAAAATATCCTCAATCCTTTTCGGTACAATGCCATACCCTTTTTCATACTTTATGGTATCTTGTCGATCCCATCCCGCCGCAGAATCAATTATTAAAGCTTTTGCTACTTCACGACTTAATCCCATCACATTGATAAGATATGCCATTTTACGAGTTATCCAAGGCGCAGCAAAAGATGTACCTGTTACAGTTGCTTTACCTAAAGGTTCGCAAACCACTATTTTATCCGGTCCATCTCCGCCATAGTAACAAACATCAGGTTTATAAAAGAAAGATAGCACTGGACCTCTACGTGTATAAGATGCCGGTCTACCACTAAAATCCACGGCATTCACAACCAATGAATTCAGCGAATCTGCCGGTGCACCTATTTTATTAACATCTGAATTTTTCTTCTTATTTGTACCTGCAACTACAAATATCACATCATACTCATATTGAATTTTATCCAATTCAGCCGCTTCAGGAGATATGAAATTAGCATCAATTTCCATTGCAGAACCCAATGATAAATTCCAAACTTTTATATCTCTATTCTTCCGAACAATTTCACGAATCTGCTTCAATATTGCAAACGAACTAAATCTACCTGCTGTAGCCACTCCGAAATGACGAACTCTGAAATTACCGCAATTATCTTGCAAATTCGGATTGAATGACGGCCCATCGACAATAATTGATGATACAGCAGTACCATGAAAATAATCTTCTGCATGCAATTCAATATCATCACTTATACATTTCTGATACTCTACCCAATCCCCAAAATATACCCTTTTATCAAATTGGGTATCAATAACTCCTACAACTGGCTCCTTTCCAGGCTTTTCAATAAATAATTGCTCTTCATAGTTCTCGCTATCTGTAATATCATAGTCAATCTCTGCAAAGTTCTTAACACTCATTGCAATCAAATAGGGAGCTTTGTCACATAAAATATCTATCTCCTCTTTTTCCATCCGCAAAGTTGTTTCATCTATCATTTTGGCATTAATCATATTTATGCCTAAACTCCTTAACAACTCTGTCGTGTCAACACCCGTTTTGTATATAGTTACAATAGATTGCTCATTCGCTATTTTAGGAGCACGATCTATACGAAAGTCCTCCACATAATAGCAATCTACAAGTGTTTTTAGAAAAGAACTTTTGCTCATAATACTGTCATTATATATACCAGAATTAATAAGTTCTGTGTCATCACTTGAAATATTCCCATTATAAAAATTCTGGATAGTAGCAGCACACTTATCCAAAAGCACTACTGATTTCTGCAACGATTCTGTAGCAAGGAAATAGGTAAATACATGCTTTTGAACCAATTCATTTTTGTCATTAT
Organism: uncultured Eisenbergiella sp.; assembly: GCA_947626995.1. GTDB lineage: Bacteria > Bacillota > Clostridia > Lachnospirales > Lachnospiraceae > Gallintestinimicrobium. The sequence continues at coordinate 2,349 of CANQUI010000048.1, forward strand.
ATCCCTCTGAGAATTTTGAGCCTCGTACAGATTGGTTTGGGTGTTTCCCACCATCCGACAAAAGAAGTTGAATTCTGTTACTCTTTGCTACAACTTTTCTATAATGTACACTAACTAAAGCCCCATTGATTGTTTTTTCCTGATTCCAAAATGCCATAATATCTTGTAACTGACTTTTCAATTTCAAAACATGCTCTACACCGACAGCTTTCCCTTTCGGCAAATTTGTGGGGCCAAAACCGTTAGGAGCTTTCCTCTTTTGAAATTGACCTTTTAGTTGCAAAATATTATTCATCTTCACTCATCTCCTTTAATTCTCTGGCAACACTACTCTTCGGTATTTTACTCAAAATTTCAATTTCTCTTATTGTAAAATTCTGTTCTTGCAGCTTTTTAATATTTTCTGGTTTTTCACCTGCAATCGTATAATACAATCTCCGAAAATAGTCTAATTCATCATCCGGATTACTAAATGCCACTGCCGTTTTTATCAAATTCTTCAAATCTCCCGGATACGGTAATGGCGAAAGCAACATCATTATTTTTCTAAACAATCTTATATCCTTCTTGGCCAAGTTAAATTTGGTTAGGAACTTATTCAAATATTCTTCCGAAATATCCATCAAATCGCTTTGAGAATATCTATTAAAATCAATAACTGAATCAAAACGTCTAATCAATGCCTTATCGAAATGTTCATACAGATTTGTAGTTGCCACCAACACTATTCTTTCATCCATACGATCCATACTCTTAAGCAAAGATGATGTTACTCGTCCCATCTCACGCAAATCATTAGCATTTGTTCTATCTAATGCAACGGCATCTATCTCATCAAACAGTACTATGACTTTTTCTGGATGAACAAAACTGTTTATCTCCTTAAATAGTTCCGACATATTCTTCTGTGTCTGACCCATTTTGCTGTCAATAATGGCTGAAAAATCAACCATATATATTTCTCTTTCCAAAATTCGCGCCAGCTGTTTAACAGCCTCTGTCTTACCTGTTCCCGGTGCCCCCTGAAATAAAAATTTATTGATTCCTGCATTATGTGCTACCGCATGCACAATTCCTAATAAATCCTGGGTAATATCATCCGGCAACCATAAAGGATCACTCATCTTTTCAACTTTTTCAAACATAGCAGCTTCATTCTCGCTCATTTGTGGAATAAATGTATTGGCATTTGACATCAAAGCCATAATATATTCGGCAAGCTGATAGTCGCCTGTTTGATCAAAATATCTTGCTATTTCATAAGCTTCACTTCGAAAACCGGCATCATTATTCTCCACATGATACTTAATTAAATTAATAACGCTCTTTTTTTTCATATACTCCACTCCTAATTCTCTTTGTTATATACACTCTAACACCTCGGGACATTTTTGTCAATATTGGGACAAATATTTTATTGACATTTATTTTGGATAGTGATATATTGAGAATAGGAACAGAAAATTCCAATAAAAAAGAAACCAGCATCTAACGAATAGAATACTGGTCTCCTGCGTATATATGTACTTTCCCAAAAGCATTATACCACAGATTAGTTCCTATGCTCAAGCAGAACATTCATTCGTTACGGTTTCTCTATTATTGTTTACATAGATTACAATATAATTTTAAAAAGGAGAAGCAAAGATGAAAGCAACAAAAATCAAAATGAAACCCGGTTGTGCAAATTCAACCAAAACAACAGAAATCGATCAGATTTATATCGAAGGCTGTACCAATCCCGGATACTATTACAAATCAGCAATTTATGACTATGTAAAACAGTATCCGAACAGTATTCAGGTTAATATTTATCCTTATCCTGATTTAGTACCAGCGATAAGTTCAAACGGCGAAAAATATGTGCGTTCCCAACCTAACGATACCCCTTCGGATAACCTTCTCAAATTACCGAGAAGCTAATTCTAAAATAAAAATGGTTACAATTTAAAAATGTAGTCAGGGCCACCGGCTTAGCCGGTGGCCTGCTCTGCCCCTATAAGGGGCTGTTACCGGCACCAGGTCTAAAGACCCATCGAAAGCTCGCCAGCCGCAACATCATTTCTCTGCTGAGCCCTAAAGGGCTCGTCTTACTTGCTTTGTTTTACTGGCTCACCCGTAAACGGGTCAATATACTCTTTTAAAGTCATTTGATCGTATTCCAGATCCTCTTTCAGTTGGTTCTGGATATACTCTTGGATCTTTTCTTGCTACGCTGATGTTCGGTGGGATCTCTACCAGCATTTGTATGTGATCCGGACATATCTCTGCCTCTACAATGTTCACGCCTTTTCTTTTACACAGCATGCTTAAAATATTAGCTATATCTTGTCGTAATGCTCCGTATGCTACTTTTCTGCGGAACTTCGGCGCAAATACAATATGGTACTTACAATTCCATTTACTATGTGATAAACTATTTACATCCAACTTTGGATACCTCCTTTGATTTGTGCGGTTGGCGAACCAGCACTATTATATCACTGGAGGTTTTTTACTGTAAGCTTAAGCACTGTTATCTCACCTACATAGCAGGTGGTTTATTAAAAGATTGCCCTACAATAAAATAGGGACATCCAAGTAAACTTGGAGTCCCTATTATTATCGCTCTTTATGCGCTTAACTCAAAGCTTTCGTGCAATTACTCAATAATCGAAGCCACACGACCAGACCCTACGGTACGTCCACCCTCACGGATAGCGAAGGTAAGACCCTGCTCCATCGCAACGGGATGGATCAGCTCGATGGTCATCTCTACGTTATCGCCAGGCATGCACATCTCGGTGCCGGCAGGCAGATTGCAGACGCCGGTCACGTCGGTGGTGCGGAAGTAGAACTGCGGTCTGTAGTTGTTGAAGAAAGGCGTATGACGGCCACCCTCATCCTTGGTCAGGACGTACACCTGAGCGGTGAACTTGTGATGGCAGGTCACGGTGCCGGGCTTTGCAAGAACCTGACCTCTTTCGATCTCGGTTCTCTGTACGCCACGCAGCAGCGCGCCGATGTTGTCGCCGGCCTGCGCCTCATCCAGCATCTTACGGAACATTTCGATACCGGTTACAACGGTCTTTCTGGTCTCTTCTTTGATTCCGACGATTTCAACTTCCTCGTTCAGATGCAGCGTACCTCTCTCCACTCTTCCGGTGGCAACGGTGCCGCGGCCGGTGATGGTGAATACGTCTTCTACAGGCATCAGGAAAGGCTTGTCGGTGTCACGCTGAGGATCGGGAATATACTCGTCAACCACGTGCATCAGCTCAAGAACCTTGTCGCCCCACTCGCTGCTGGGATCCTCCAGAGCCTTCAGAGCGGAACCTCTGATGATCGGGCAGTCGTTGAAGCCATACTCTTCCAGCTGCTCGGTCACTTCCATCTCAACCAGCTCCAGCAGCTCCTCGTCGTCTACCATATCGCACTTGTTCAGGAAAACAACGATATAAGGAACGCCTACCTGACGGGAGAGCAGGATGTGCTCCTTGGTCTGCGCCATAACGCCGTCGGTAGCGGCAACCACCAGGATTGCGCCGTCCATCTGCGCCGCGCCGGTGATCATGTTCTTAACGTAGTCGGCATGTCCGGGGCAGTCCACGTGTGCGTAGTGTCTCTTCTCGGTCTCATACTCTACGTGAGCGGTGGAAATCGTGATGCCACGCTCTCTCTCTTCGGGAGCCTTATCGATCTGATCGAAAGCAACTACCTGGCCGGTACCAAGTCTCTGATTCAGGGTCTTGGTGATAGCGGCGGTCAGGGTCGTTTTGCCGTGATCGACGTGACCGATGGTACCGATGTTACAATGCGGTTTGGTTCTTTCAAATTTAGCTTTACCCATTTTTTCGTAATCCTCCTTAAATCAAGAAAATTTTGGATTTTTTTCAACTCAGCTATTTATGATTATATTCGATTATAGCTGTATTTTCAAGTATTATTTTCCTGCACGAACAGGAATTTGGGCGGCAAAAACGTCCAAAACGCCGATTACTTCGCTTTCGCGCTCAGCACCTTCTCCTGTACGTTCTTGGGAACCTGCTCGTAACGCTCAAAAAACATGGAATAATTGCCGCGGCCCTGCGTTCTGGAACGCAGATCCGTGGAGTAGCCGAACATCTCGGCCAGCGGCACGAACGCCTTGACCATCTTGCCTCCGCCGATGTCCTCCATGCCTTCGATCCGTCCCCGGCGGGAGTTGATATCGCCGATGACGTCGCCCATATATTCCTCGGGCATCGTCACCTCCACCTTCATGATCGGCTCCAGCAGCACGGGATTGGCTTTCTTCATCGCGTCCTTAAACGCCATGGAACCGGCGATATGGAACGCCATTTCGGAAGAGTCGACCTCATGATAGGAACCGTCGTAAACATTGGCGTACACGCCCAGCACCGGGAATCCTCCCAGCACGCCGGCCTTGGTGGCTTCTTCGATGCCTTCGCCCACCGCAGGAATATATTCCTTGGGAATGGCGCCGCCCACAACCGTAGATTCGAACTTAAAGGTCTCTTCTCCGTTGGGATCCATGGGCTCGAATTTGACTTTACAGTGTCCGTACTGACCACGGCCGCCGGACTGTCTCGCATATTTGCTGTCCACGTCCACCGGGTTGGTGAAGGTTTCCTTATAGGCCACCTGAGGCGCGCCTACATTGGCCTCTACCTTGAATTCACGCAGCAGACGGTCCACGATGATCTCCAGATGCAGCTCGCCCATACCGGCGATAATGGTCTGGCCCGTTTCGGAATCCGTATGCGCGCGGAAAGTAGGATCTTCTTCCGCCAGCTTTGCCAGCGCGATGCCCATTTTGTCCTGGCCCGCCTTGGTCTTGGGCTCGATGGCCAGCTCGATAACCGGCTCCGGGAACTCCATGGATTCCAGGATCACCGGATGCTGCTCGTCGCAGATCGTATCGCCCGTGGTGGTAAATTTGAATCCTACCGCCGCCGCGATGTCGCCGGCATAGACCTTATCCAGCTCCATCCGCTTATTCGCGTGCATCTGCAGGACACGGCCCACGCGTTCCTTTTTATCCTTCGTGGCGTTGAGCACATAGGAACCGGAATTGAGCGTTCCGGAGTATACGCGGAAATATGCCAGTTTTCCCACGAAAGGATCCGCCATGATCTTAAATGCCAAAGCGGAGAAAGGCTCTTCATCGGAAGAATGTCTTTCTACTTCATTGCCCTCCAGATCGACGCCCTTGATTGCGGGGATGTCGGTGGGAGCGGGCATATAGTCCAAAATCGCGTCCAGAAGCTTCTGAACTCCTTTATTTCTGTATGCCGAACCACAGCAGACCGGGATGGCGCTACATTCGCAGGTCGCCTTCCTGAGTACCGCTTTCATTTCTTCGACGGAAGGCTCTTCCCCTTCCAGATACTGCATCATCAGATCGTCGTCCAGTTCGCAGATCTTTTCCACCAGTTCGGTGCGGTAAAGCTCCGCATCGTCCTTCATGTCCTCCGGGACGTCTCCCACGGTGATGTCTTCGCCCTTATCGTCATTATAGATATAGGACTTCATTTCAAACAGATCGATGATCCCCTTGAAGCTGTCTTCTTTTCCGATGGGCAGCTGCAGAATGATGGCGTTCTTTCCCAGCCTGGTCCTGATCTGCTCCACTGCGCCATAGAAGTTGGCGCCCAGGATGTCCATCTTATTGATAAATGCCATACGGGGAACGTTGTAGGTATCCGCCTGACGCCATACGTTTTCAGACTGAGGCTCCACACCGCCCTTCGCGCAGAACACGCCTACCGCGCCGTCCAGCACGCGCAGGGAACGCTCCACTTCCACCGTAAAGTCCACGTGTCCGGGAGTATCAATGATGTTGATACGATGCTCCAACGCGCCCGGCTGTTTTTTTGTGAACTCTTCATGGGTCCAGTGACATGTGGTCGCGGCAGAAGTGATGGTGATTCCTCTCTCCTGCTCCTGCTCCATCCAGTCCATGGTAGCGGTTCCCTCATGGGTATCGCCGATCTTGTAATTCACACCGGTGTAGTAAAGAATACGCTCTGTCAGAGTGGTCTTACCCGCATCGATGTGGGCCATGATACCAATGTTTCTGGTCCTCTCCAATGGATATTCTCTTCCAGCCAAAAGTTTTTCCTCCTCAATATCATCAGCCAAAACGTGCGGCGTATGCCGCGGGCCGATTTGCCATTACATTCTGAATTAGAATCTGTAATGAGAAAACGCCTTATTCGCTTCAGCCATCTTATGAACGTCTTCTTTCCGCTTCACGGATGCACCTGTGTTATTCGCCGCATCCAGGATCTCGTTCGCAAGCCTCTCCTCCATGGTCTTCTCGCCTCTCTTGCGGGAAAACATGGTCAGCCAGCGAAGACCCAGCGCCTGGCGTCTGTCCGCTCTGACCTCGATGGGCACCTGATAGGTTGCGCCGCCGATTCGTCTCGCCTTGACTTCCAGAACAGGCATGATGTTATTCATGGCTTCTTCAAAAACCTCGAGGGCAGGCTTGCCAGCCTTTTCCTCTACTCTTGCAAACGCGCCGTATACAATCTTCTGCGCAACGCCCTTCTTGCCATCCAGCATGATGGTGTTGATGAGTTTTGTTACGACCTTGTCGTTGTACACGGGATCTGCCAAAATATCCCTTTTCTGAATATGTCCTCTACGTGGCACGGTTCTTCCCTCCTTAATCATATTGAATTAATTCATCGGTACTCACATGTTACGCCTAATGTGTTCGTGCGGGTCTATCTGTCCGTCGTAACGGACTGCGGGAAACACCCGCTTTTCAGAATACCAACACTCAATTAGTTTACGTTTTGTGGTACTTGCCGGTTTCTTTATTTCTTACCGGCTTTCGGCCTCTTCGCGCCGTATTTGGATCTTGCCTGACGTCTGTTTGCAACGCCGGCGGTATCGAGGGTACCTCTGATGATGTGGTATCTCGTACCGGGAAGGTCCTTCACACGGCCGCCCCTGATAAGCACTACGGAGTGCTCCTGCAGATTGTGTCCTTCGCCGGGAATGTAGCTCGTCACTTCGATTCCGTTGGACAGACGCACTCTGGCGATCTTTCTGAGGGCGGAGTTAGGCTTTTTAGGAGTCGCTGTCTTAACAGCCGTACACACGCCTCTCTTCTGCGGAGCTGCATCGTCGTCATATCTCTTATGAAGAGAGTTGTAGCTTTTCTGCAGAGCCGGCGCGTTGGACTTCTTTACAGTAGTCTGACGTCCTTTTCTTACTAACTGGTTAAATGTTGGCATTCGTTTTCACCTCCTGTAGGATTTGCTGACGCGCAGACGTCCCGCCTGATACCGGCGGCGCTGCGCGCTTAAACTTATTCTGGACTGAAAAATCAGCCTTATACATCCATAGCCTGCTGCGGTATGTGCAAAAAAGCATCCGGATGCGCGCTTTAATAGTATACGTGCTTCCGGATGCCTTGTCAAGCTTTTTTTTAGGCCGGCCGTCAGGCCGGTGTGCGTTTATTCGGTTCGATCTTCTTCGTCGGGTTTTTCGTCTGCAAAGTCGTCCTGCAGCTCGTCAAATTCCTCGTCCTCCAGCAGATCGTCCAGCAGCTCGTCGTCCTCGTCGTCCAGATCCTCATCGGATTCTTCCAGCAGCGCATCCTCGTCCAGATCTCTTGCCGCCCTGGCCACGCGTTCCGCCTCCATGGCCGCCCTGGCTTCTTCCGCTGCCCTGGCCGCGCGCTCCGCCTCTTCGGCTGCAATAATCGCATCCGTGTTGAGCTTTACGTCGCAGTAACGCTTCATACCGGTTCCGGCGGGGATCAGTTTCCCGATGATCACGTTTTCCTTCAGGCCGATCAGCGGATCGACCTTGCCCTTAATGGCCGCCTCGGTCAGTACCTTGGTCGTCTCCTGGAAGGATGCGGCGGACAAGAACGAATTGGTGGCCAGCGCCGCTTTCGTGATGCCCAGCATCACCTGTCTGCCTTCCGCCGGTTGTTTGCCCTGGGCGATCAGCTCTTCGTTCAGGTCTTCATAATCCAGCACATCCACCATGACGCCGGGAAGGTAATCCGTGTCGCCGCTGTTTTCGATGCGCACCTTCTTGAGCATCTGGCGCACGATCACTTCGATATGCTTATCGGCAATATCCACGCCCTGCAGGCGATAGACCCGCTGCACCTCGCGCAGCATATAATCCTGAACGGCGCGGATCCCTTTGATCTTCAGCAGATCGTGCGGGTTTACGCTACCCTCGGTCAGCTCGTCGCCGGCCTCCAGCGTCTGTCCGTCCATGATTTTAATCCGGGAACCGTAAGGGATCAGATAGTTCTTGCTCTCCCCGGTTTCCTCGTTGGTCACGACAATCTCACGTTTTTTCTTGGTATCTTTAATCGAGGCTACACCGCCGAATTCCGCGATGATCGCAAGTCCCTTGGGCTTTCTTGCCTCAAACAGTTCTTCTACACGGGGAAGACCCTGGGTGATATCGTCGCCCGCAACGCCGCCGGAGTGGAAGGTACGCATGGTCAGCTGCGTACCGGGTTCGCCGATGGACTGGGCCGCGATGATACCCACCGCCTCGCCGACCTGCACCGCCTCGCCCGTGGCCATATTGGCGCCGTAGCACTTGGTGCAGATGCCGCTCTTGGAACGGCAGGTCAGGATCGTACGGATCTTGACCGCCTCCATGGGCTCGCCTTTTTCGTTTACGCCGGTCTCCAGGATCCGCTTTGCCCTGCTGGGGGTGATCATGTGGTTGGAGCCTACGATCAGATCGCCGTTCTTATCATAGATGTCCTCGCAGGAATATCTGCCTGTGATTCTGTCCTTTAAGCTTTCGATGGTCTCCTTGCCGTCCATGAACGCCTTTACGGTCATGCCCGGGATCGTATCCCGGTCCTTGGCACAGTCGATTTCACGGATGATCAGTTCCTGCGAAACGTCCACCATACGCCGGGTCAGATAACCGGAGTCGGCCGTACGCAGCGCGGTGTCGGACATTCCTTTGCGGGCGCCGTGGGCGGACATGAAGTATTCCAGAACGTCCAGTCCTTCCCGGAAGTTGGACTTGATCGGCAGTTCGATGGTCCGGCCCGTGGTATCCGCCATCAGTCCGCGCATCCCGGCCAGCTGTTTGATCTGCTGGTTGGAACCGCGGGCGCCGGAATCGGCCATCATGAAGATGTTGTTGTACTGATCCAGACCGTTGATCAGCACATCCGTCAGCTCCTTGTCCGTTTCCTGCCAGGTTTCCACCACGGCGCGGTACCGTTCCTCCTCGGTGATCAGGCCGCGGCGATAGTTCCTGCCGATCATATCTACGGTCTTTTGGGCCTGCTCCAGCATCTGCGCTTTCTGAGCGGGAACCGTCATGTCGGAAATGGATACGGTCATGGCCGCTCTGGTGGAATATTTATAACCGATGGATTTTACATCGTCCAGCACCTCCGCCGTACGGGATGCGCCGTGGGTATTGATGACTCTCTCTAAAATCTGCTTTAACTGTTTTTTGCCCACATGGAAATCCACTTCCGGCAAAAGGATGTTTTCCCGGACGGAACGATCCACGTAGCCCAGATCCTGCGGCAGGATTTCATTGAAGATAAAACGTCCCAGCGTAGATTCCACCACGCCGCTGACGGTTTCGCCCTCCGGCGTCTCCTTGGTCACCCGTACCTTGATCCGGGAGTGCAGCGTACATTCGCCGTTTTCATAAGCGAGGATGGCCTCGTTCACGCTCTTAAAGGCCTTTCCCTCCCCCTTTACGCCGGGGCGCTCCTGGGTCAGATAGTAAATGCCCAGCACCATGTCCTGAGACGGAACCGCCACCGGACCGCCATCGGAAGGCTTTAAGAGGTTATTGGGAGACAGCAGCATGAAACGGCACTCCGCCTGCGCCTCCTGGGACAGGGGAAGATGAACCGCCATCTGGTCGCCGTCAAAGTCCGCGTTAAACGCCGTACAGACCAGCGGATGCAGCTTGATGGCCTTGCCTTCCACCAGGATCGGCTCAAAGGCCTGAATTCCCAGACGGTGCAGCGTAGGGGCGCGGTTGAGCATGACAGGATGCTCCTTGATCACATCCTCTAACACATCCCACACCTGAGGATCCAGACGTTCCACCAGCTTCTTGGCGTTCTTGATATTCTGGGAAACGCCCCGGGATACCAGTTCCTTCATTACAAAGGGTTTGAACAGTTCGATCGCCATTTCCTTGGGCAGACCGCACTGATAAATCTTCAGCTCAGGGCCTACCACGATAACGGAACGGCCCGAATAATCCACACGCTTGCCCAGCAGGTTCTGACGGAAGCGTCCGGATTTTCCTTTAAGCATATCGGAAAGGGATTTCAGCGCACGGTTGCCGGGTCCCGTCACAGGACGTCCCCGTCTGCCGTTGTCGATCAGCGCATCCACCGCCTCCTGCAGCATCCTTTTTTCATTGCGGACAATGATGTCGGGCGCGCCCAGCTCCAGCAGCCTCTTCAGACGGTTGTTGCGGTTGATGATCCGACGGTACAGATCGTTTAAGTCGGACGTGGCAAACCGGCCGCCGTCCAGCTGCACCATCGGACGCAGATCCGGCGGGATCACCGGGATCGCATCCATAATCATCCATTCCGGACGGTTTCCGGACTCCCGGAAGGCCTCCACGACCTCCAGCCGCTTGATGATTCTGGCGCGTTTCTGGCCGTTGGCGTTTTCCAGTTCCTCTTTCAGCTCTCGGGACTCCTTATCCAGATCAATGGCCTGCAAAAGCTCCTTGATCGCCTCGGCGCCCATGCCGACGCGGAACCGATTCCCCCAGGTCTCCTTCGCATCCTGATATTCTTTTTCGGAAAGAACCTGTTTGTATTCCAGACTCGTATCGCCCTGATCCAGAACGATATAAGAAGCGAAATAAAGCACCTTCTCCAGCACTCTGGGAGACAGATCCAAAATCAGGCCCATCCGGCTGGGGATCCCCTTAAAATACCAGATATGGGATACGGGCGCGGCCAGTTCGATGTGGCCCATCCGTTCCCTGCGGACGGTGGCTTTGGTCACTTCCACGCCACAGCGGTCGCAGACAACGCCCTTATATCTGATCTTCTTATACTTTCCGCAATGACACTCCCAGTCCTTGCTGGGCCCGAAAATCCGCTCGCAGAAAAGGCCGTCCCGTTCGGGCTTTAACGTCCTGTAATTGATGGTCTCCGGCTTTAACACCTCTCCCCGGGACCACTCGCGGATCTTCTCCGGCGACGCCAGTCCGATCTTAATGGCGTCGAATGTCATGGGCTGATAAACTTCATTCTTTATTTCAGGCATTTCGGCTCTCCTTTACAAATGATAGCACCCGTTTACAAAAAGCGTGCGCCTCCGGCATTATACTTCGTCAAAAGAACCCTCGAATTCCAGGTCCGCTTCGTCAAAATCCGATTCCTCGTCCTCTTCCGCGGAAACCAGCTCTTCGCTTTCCGAATCAAATTTCTGCTTCTGATAGCCCATCTTGCCGAAGCTGTCTTCTTCATTATAATTGTAGCTTCTGGAATCCCCTTCCATTTCATACCGATAGTCCACATCGCTGTAGTCCACGGTTTCCATGATTTCCACTTCCGTGTTATCCTCGCGCAGCACCCTGACGTCCAGGCCGAGAGACTGCAGCTCTTTGAGCAGGACCTTGAAGGATTCGGGGATACCCGGTTCCGGAATGTTGTCGCCTTTGATGATCGCCTCGTAGGTTTTGACGCGGCCCACCACATCGTCGGACTTCACCGTCAAAATTTCCTGCAGCGTATAGGACGCGCCGTATGCCTCCAGCGCCCAGACCTCCATCTCGCCGAAACGCTGACCGCCGAACTGGGCTTTGCCGCCCAGAGGCTGCTGCGTCACCAGCGAATACGGGCCTGTGGAACGCGCGTGGATCTTGTCGTCCACCAGATGATGCAGTTTCAGATAGTGCATGTGGCCGATGGTAACCGGGCTGTCGAAATATTCGCCGGTACGGCCGTCGCGCAGACGCACTTTTCCGTCTCTGGAAATCGGAACGCCCTTCCATACCTTCCTGTGATCCCGGTTTTCATACAGATAATCCATCACCTCAGGCAGAAGCACCTCCTCGTATTTTGCCCGGAAGGTCTCCCAGTCCTGATTCACATAATCATTGGCAAGCTCCAGCGTATCCTGAATATCCTTTTCGTTGGCGCCGTTGAAAATCGGAGTGGCCACGTTAAAGCCCAGCGCCTTGGCGGCCAGGGAAAGATGGATCTCAAGCACCTGCCCGATATTCATACGGGAAGGCACGCCCAGCGGATTGAGCACGATGTCCAGCGGGCGGCCGTTGGGCAGATACGGCATATCCTCCACCGGAAGGACACGGGATACCACACCCTTATTTCCGTGACGGCCCGCCATCTTATCTCCCACGGAGATCTTTCTCTTCTGGGCAATATAAATGCACACCGCCTGATTGACGCCCGGAGACAGCTCGTCGCCGTTCTCTCTGGTAAACACCTTTGCATCCACCACGATGCCGTACTCGCCGTGGGGCACCTTCAGGGAAGTATCGCGTACCTCTCTGGCCTTTTCTCCAAAGATCGCACGAAGCAGGCGCTCCTCCGCCGTCAGCTCGGTCTCGCCCTTGGGCGTTACCTTCCCCACCAGGATATCGCCGGCACGCACCTCGGCGCCCACACGGATGATTCCCCGATCGTCCAGATCCTTCAGCGCATCGTCGCCCACGCCGGGAACGTCCCGGGTGATTTCCTCCGGTCCCAGCTTGGTATCCCGCGCTTCCGCCTCATATTCTTCAATATGAACCGACGTATACACGTCGTCCATAACCAGTCTTTCGCTCAAAAGGACCGCGTCCTCGTAGTTATAGCCTTCCCAGGTCATAAATCCGATCAGCGGATTCTTTCCTAAAGCCAGCTCGCCGTCCGCCGTAGAAGGGCCGTCCGCGATAACCTGTCCCGCCTGCACGCGGCTGCCCTTATAGACGATAGGCCGCTGATTGTAGCAGTTGGACTGGTTGCTTCTGGAAAACTTTGTGAGATGGTATTCCATCTTTTCGCCGTCATCGCAGGTGATCCGGATCTCCCTGGAGGAGACAAAGGTAACCACGCCGGCCTTTTTGGCTACGACGCAGACACCGGAGTCCACCGCCGCCTTTACCTCCATGCCGGTTCCCACCACAGGAGCCTCCGTGGTCAGAAGCGGCACCGCCTGACGCTGCATGTTGGAACCCATCAGCGCGCGGTTGGCGTCGTCGTTCTGCAAAAACGGGATCAGCGCCGTGGCCACGGAAAAGACCATCTGCGGAGAAACGTCCATATAATCGAACATCGCCTTGGGATATTCCGATGTTTCATCGCGGAAACGCCCGGAAACGCTGGACCTTACAAAATGTCCCTCGTCATCCAGCTCCTCGTTTGCCTGCGCCACATGATAGTTATCCTCTTCATCCGCCGTCATATAAATCACCTCATTGGTGACGCGGGGATTCTCCGGATCGGACTTGTCGATCTTGCGGTAAGGCGCCTCCACAAATCCGTATTCGTTGATCTTGGCATAGCTGGCAAGCGAGTTGATCAGCCCGATGTTGGGACCTTCCGGCGTCTCAATGGGGCACATTCTCCCATAATGGGAATAATGCACGTCGCGGACCTCGAACCCAGCCCTGTCGCGGGACAGACCGCCGGGGCCCAGGGCGGAAAGACGTCTCTTATGGGTCAGCTCGCCCAGCGGGTTATTCTGATCCATGAACTGAGACAGCTGGGAAGAACCGAAAAATTCCTTCACCGCCGACTGCACGGGTTTGATATTGATCAGCACCTGCGGCGTAATTTCTTCCGCGTCATGGGTGGTCATGCGCTCGCGCACCACTCTTTCCAGACGGGAAAGGCCGATGCGGTACTGGTTCTGCAAAAGCTCACCCACCGCTCTGATACGACGGTTGCCCAGATGGTCGATATCGTCGTCGTTGCCGATGCCGTATTCCAGATGAATGTTATAGTTAATGGAGGCGATGATGTCTTCCTTGGTGATATGCTTGGGAATCAGCGCATGCACATTTTTATGAATGGCTTCTCCCAGCTCCTCGGGATCGTCTCCGTGCTCCTCCAAAATCTGCGCCAGCACCGGATAATATACAAGCTCCGTAATGCCCAGCTCCCTGGGATTGCAGTCCACAAAATGCGTCAGATCCACCATCATGGAAGAAAGGACCTTGACCTTTTTCTCCTCGGTCTGGATATAGACATAGGGAATGGCGCTGTTTTGGATCTCGTCGGCAAGCTCTCTTGTCACCTTGGTCCCGGCCGTGGCCAGCACCTCTCCCGTGGCGGTATCCACCACATCCTCCGCCAGCTCATGCCCGGCGATCCGGTTGCGCAGCATCAGTTTTTTGTTAAATTTATAACGGCCTACCTTGGCCAGATCATATCTTCTGGGATCAAAGAACATCGCGTTGATCAGGCTCTCGGCGCTCTCTACGCTCAGAGGCTCGCCGGGACGGATCTTTTTGTACAGCTCCAGCAGACCCTCCTGATAGTTCTCCGCGGTATCCTTGGTAAAACTCGCTTCAATCTTGGGCTCATCGCCGAACAGTTCGCGGATCTCATCGTTGGTGCCCACGCCCAGCGCGCGCAGCAAAACGGTAATGGGCACTTTTCTCGTCCGGTCGACACGGACATAGAAAACATCGTTGGAATCCGTTTCATATTCCAACCACGCGCCCCGGTTGGGAATGACAGTGCAGGAATACAGCTTTTTACCGAGCTTATCATGGCCGATCCCGTAATAGATGCCGGGGGAACGCACCAACTGGCTGACGATGACACGCTCTGCGCCGTTGATGACAAAAGTGCCTGTTTCCGTCATCAAAGGAAGATCACCCATGAAAATCTCATGCTCGTTGATCTCTTCCTTTTCCTTATTATATAGACGTACCTTCACTTTCAGGGGAGCCGCATACGTCGCGTCTCTTTCCTTGCATTTCTCAATAGAATACTTCACATCATCTTCGCACAGTTCGAAATCCACAAATTCCAGGCTAAGATGTCCGCTATAATCGGAGATCGGAGAAATATCTTCAAAGACCTCCCTCAATCCTTCGTCAAGGAACCACTGGTAGGAGTTCTTCTGAACCTCTATCAGATTGGGCATTTCCAATACTTCTTTCCGTCGTGCATAACTCATACGTATGTTCTTGCCAGCGGCAATTGGACGTATCCTGTTTTTTTCCATCGACACTTCACCCCGTTCTTTTATTGATTTTAATGACAATAACTGTTCGGTATTGCATATACGAGTAAGCACACCTCAACGCAATAGTGCACCTTACAATTTATCATAAGTTTTTGGGAAAGTCAATCCGTAAACTGTTAAATTTTTTATAAAGTCGCCGCCGCCCCGCACGGCAAAATCTGCGCGCCAAAAAGCGTCCATACGCCAAAAAACAGGTGTCCGCACCGCGAACACCTGTCTTTGCAGATCTGTTTTTGTTATTTCAGGGTAACCTTTGCGCCTTCCGCTTCCAGTTTCTTCTGGATCTCTTCCGCTTCTTCCTTGGAAGCGCCTTCCTTTACAACCTTGGGCGCGCCGTCCACAACGTCCTTGGCCTCCTTCAGGCCCAGGCCGGTTACCTCGCGGACAACCTTGATGACCTTAACCTTGTTCGGTCCCACCTCGGTCAGCTCAACATTGAACTCGGTCTTTTCTTCCGCCGCTTCCGCAGGAGCGCCCGCCGCCGCAACGACAACACCCGCCGCCGCAGATACGCCGAACTCTTCCTCGCAGGCCTTCACCAGCTCATTTAACTCTAAAACCGTCATCTCTTTGATCGCATCGATAAATTCCTGAGTCGTTAATTTTGCCATTTTTATTTCCCTCCGTTTGATATGAAATAGTTGCCGCCGCCTTTCATGCGGCGATGGTTTTCCGAAAAGATTCCCCGGCTATTATTCCGCCGCGGGGGCTTCTGCTGCAGCTTCTTCTGCCGCGGGCGCTTCTTCTGCCGCAGGTGCCTCTGCTGCGGGCGCTTCTGCCGCAGGTGCCTCTGCTGCCCCGGCGCCGCCCGCCTCTGCGATCTGGTTCAGCACACGGGCCAGATTGGAAAGCGGAGACTGGATGCTGCCCAA
>CANQUI010000049.1 GCA_947626995.1 uncultured Eisenbergiella sp.
ACGGACGAAACAAAACGGGGGGACGGGCGGAAGGATCCCGGTGATGCTGTTAAAGTGTCTTTTGGTGTCCTATCTTCTGACGGGGGGCGCGCTTTTGCTGCTGGCGCTCCTTTTATACCGGCTGCAGCTGTCGGAACAGGTGGTGAACATCGCGATCATTTTAATTTATGCGCTGGCCTGTCTGGCGGCGGGATTTCTCAGCGGGAAATGTATGCGGGAACGGCGGTTTTTCTGGGGACTTCTGGCCGGCGTCCTTTATTTTGTGATCCTCAGTCTGATCACGCTTTTGGTCAATCATTCTTTTCAGGATCTGAGCAGCGGGTTTTTCACCACGCTGATGATCTGCGCCGGCAGCGGGATGCTGGGCGGCATGGTCAGCTGACGGGCCGTGACTTTTTAAAAAAAGTGCTTTCCCAACTCAGAAAAGTATGCTATACTGTCTAAAGCTATGAAAAAAAGATGGGAGGACGGCAAAGATGAAACATATCAAGACTTTGGTCACCAGGGATTTAAAGGAATCCATGAAGAAGGGCGGCTGCGGGGAATGTCAGACTTCCTGCCAGTCGGCATGCAAGACATCCTGCACCGTGGGGAATCAGACCTGCGAGAAGGCCAGATAAGCGGACGAGAGACGGATTCATAAGCAGCGATATTTCGTCGCTGCTTATTATACGTTGGAACAGAAAGGAAGTTTTTGCGTGATACATCAATACAGGAATAACGGCTACAACATTGTGATGGATGTCAACAGCGGCAGCATCCATGTGGTAGACGATGTGGCGTACGATGTGCTTCCGCTGGCCGAACAGCTCATTGAAGAAGGGGTGCGGGACGCGGATACGCTCACGGCGGCGGTGGAGGTATGCAAAAAGCTGCCCTATTCCAGGGAGGAGATCCGGGAGGCGGTGGAAGAGCTTCTGACGCTGACCAGAGAAGGAACGTTATTTACGCAGGATCTCTATGAGGATTACATCCATCTTTTCAAAGAACGCCAGACCGTGGTGAAGGCTTTGTGCCTTCATATTGCCCACGACTGCAATCTCGCGTGCCGGTACTGTTTTGCGGGAGAAGGAGAATATCACGGCAAGCGCGCCCTGATGAGTTTTGAAGTGGGGAAAAAGGCGCTGGATTTTCTCGTGGCAAACTCCGGGAACCGGGTCAATCTGGAGGTGGATTTCTTCGGCGGCGAGCCCCTTTTAAACTGGCAGGTGGTAAAGGATCTTGTAGCCTACGGTCGCAGCCTGGAAGAGCCGCATCACAAGAAGTTCCGCTTTACGCTGACGACCAACGGCGTCCTGTTAAATGAGGAAATTCTGGAATTTGTCAACCGGGAGATGAGCAATGTGGTGCTCAGCATCGACGGACGTCGGGAGGTTCATGACAGGATGCGGCCTTTTGCAGGGGGACAGGGCAGTTATGATCTGGTGGTCCCCAAGTTTCTTGAGACCGCAAAGAGCCGCGGACAAAAGGACTATTACGTGCGGGGGACGTTTACCCGCAACAATCTGGATTTTTCCAGGGATGTGCTGCATCTGGCCGACCTGGGATTTGAGCAGATCTCCGTGGAGCCGGTGGTGGCGGATCCCAAAGAGCCTTACGCTTTGCAGCCGGAGGATCTTCCCGTACTGATGGAGGAGTATGATACGCTTGCCCGCGAGCTGATCAAACGGAAAAAAGAAGGGCGCGGGTTCAATTTCTTCCATTTTATGATCGATTTAAGCGGCGGCCCCTGCGTGGCCAAGCGGCTTTCCGGCTGCGGGTCCGGGACCGAATATCTGGCGGTGACCCCCTGGGGAGACCTGTATCCCTGCCATCAGTTTGTGGGAAACGAGGATTTCCTTTTGGGAAATGTGGACGAGGGGATTTGCAGGCAGGACGTGGTGGAGCAGTTTCGGAAATGCAACGTCTATTCCAGAGAGAAATGCCGCAGGTGTTTCGCCCGGTTTTACTGCAGCGGCGGCTGTGCGGCGAACGCCTACCACAGTCACGGAACCATCAACGATGTCTACGAGCTGGGGTGCGAACTGCAGAAAAAACGCGTGGAGTGTGCGATCATGATAAAAGCGGCTCTGGCCGATGAAGAAGGATAAGGAGAACAGAAACATGGATAAGAAGAAAGGAATCATCACCCTGCTCGTCATTGCGCTGGCGCTGATCGGGTGCGTCTATGTGGCGATATTCGGTCTGGATGCGGGAAAAACGGGATCCGCTTCCAATATCAAGCTGGGCCTGGATCTGGCAGGCGGTGTGAGCATCACCTATGAGGTGGTAGGAGAAGAAAACCCCAGCGCGGAGGAAATGAGCGATACAATCTATAAGCTGCAGCAGCGCGCGGACAATTACTCTACCGAGGCGCAGGTGTATCAGGAGGGCAGCAACCGGATCAACATTGAGATTCCCGGCGTGTCCGATGCGAACGAGATCCTGGAGGAGCTGGGCAGCCCCGGTTCTCTGATCTTTTTGGACAAAGACGGCAACGAGGTGCTCACCGGTACCGATGTGGCGGATGCCCAGGCGGTATACGAGACCAACCAAATGGGAAATCAGGAGCCGGTGGTGGCGCTGACGCTGACGGAAGAGGGCACGAAGAAATTTGCGGAGGCGACCGAGGCCGCGCTCCCCAATCACGACATCATCTATATCATTTACGATAATATGATAGTCAGTGCGCCTTCCGTTCAGGATAAGATTACAGACGGACATGCGGTGATCAACGGCAATGGGTGGTCCTTTGAAGAGGCCAATAATCTGGCGTCTACCATCCGTATCGGCGGATTGTCTCTGGAGCTTAAGGAGCTGCGCTCCAACGTGGTGGGCGCTCAGCTGGGCAGCGACGCGATTCGGACGAGTCTGATTGCGGGCGCTATCGGCCTGGCCATCATCATTGTTTTCATGATTGCGATTTACTGGATCCCCGGTGTGGCCAGCGCGCTGGCGCTGTGCCTGTATACCGTCATGTTGGTGCTTTTGCTCAACGGTTTTGATATGACGCTGACGCTGCCCGGCATTGCGGGTATCATTCTTTCCATCGGGATGGCGGTGGATGCCAACGTGATCATATTCGCACGGATCCGGGAGGAGATCGCCACCGGAAAGACAGTGCGTTCCGCCATCAAGATCGGGTTCCAGAAGGCGTTTTCCGCCATCTTTGACGGAAATGTGACGACGCTGATCGCCGCCGCCGTGCTGGGCTGGATGGGAAGCGGCACCATCAAGGGATTTGCGCAGACGCTGGCCCTTGGTATCGTGCTTTCCATGTTTACGGCGCTGGTTGTGACCAGGCTGATTTTAAACGCCCTGTATGCGGTGGGCTTTACGAAAGAAAAATTCTATGGCCGCGTAAAGGAGCGCAAGCCCATTGATTTTCTGCGCAGGAAGGCGGTGTTCTTCGCCCTTTCCGCCGTGATGATCGTGGCCGGATTCGTGTTTATGGGAGTGAACAAATCCGCGATCGGAAATCCGCTGAACTATAGTCTGGAATTTATCGGCGGAACTTCCACCAACGTGACCTTCCCTGAGGATATGAGCATTGCCGAGCTGGACAGCACGGTGGTGCCCGTCATCGAAGAAATCAGCAACGATCCCAACGTACAGACCCAGAAGGTGCAGGGCTCCAATGAAGTGATCTTTAAAACCCGCACCCTTACCGTGGATCAGAGACAGGAACTCAATTCCGCTCTGGAAGAGCAGTTTGGCGTTTCAAAGGACAGCATTACGGCGGAGACCATCAGTTCCGTGATCAGTTCCGAAATGCGCACCAGCGCGATCTGTGCGGTGCTGGTAGCCACCGTGCTGATGCTCTTATATATCTGGTTCCGGTTTAAGGATATCCGGTTCGGCGCCAGCAGCGTACTGGCGCTGGTGCATGATGTGCTGGTGGTGCTGGCCTTTTACGCCATCGCCAAAGTTTCGGTGGGCAATACGTTTATTGCCTGTATGCTGACCATCGTAGGTTATTCCATCAACGCCACCATCGTGATTTTCGACCGGATCCGCGAGAATCTGTCCCTTGCAGGGAGCCGTGCGGATCTGAATGATTTGGTGAACAGGAGCGTTACGCAGACGCTGACGCGGAGCATCTTTACCTCCCTGACCACCTTTATTACGGTGGCGGTGCTGTATGTGCTGGGCGTATCCAGCATCAAGGAATTTGCGCTTCCGCTCATGGTGGGCATCGTATGCGGCGCCTATTCTTCCGTCTGTCTGACCGGCGCGATGTGGTATCTGATGCGGACGAAACTGGTTAAGAAAGCAAAATCGGCGGATCAGAAAGAGAAACGGGCCTGATCAGGAACGGATTGATAAGGCCGGAGCGAACACAGCCTGTGTGCGCTCCGGCCTTGTTTCGAGTACGCGCAGGATGGGATCAAAAATGGAAAAATGGATGGTAGCGGCGAAACGGGCGGATTTTAACCGGATCGCAGAACAATTTCAGATCAGTCCGGTGCTGGCGCGTCTGATCCGCAACCGGGATGTGGTGGGAGATGCGGAAATCGACCGGTATTTAAACGCCACGGTGGAGGCGCTTTATGATCCGAAGCTGCTTGCAGGCATGGAGGACGCGGTGCGGATCCTGAAAGAGAAAATCCGATTGCACCGTCCCATCCGCATCATCGGGGATTACGATGCCGACGGCGTCTGTTCCGCCTATATTCTGAAAAAAGGATTGCAATGCTGCGGCGCCAGGGCAGATACCGCGATTCCGCACCGGGTGAGGGACGGGTACGGGCTGAACGAACAGCTGGTGCAAAAGGCGCATCAGGACGGAATCGACACCATTGTTACCTGCGACAACGGCATCGCCGCAGCGCAGCAGATCCGGCTGGCGCGCACCCTGGGCATGACGATGATCGTGACGGATCATCATGAAGTCCCCTTCGAAGAGGATCCGCAGGAAGGACGGCGTTATCTTCTGCCGCCGGCGGATGCGGTGATCGATCCCAAACAGCCCGGCTGCGCGTATCCGTTTCCCGAGATTTGCGGCGCCACGGTGGCCTTTAAACTGGTACAGGAGTTGTTTGCCGCATTTTCGCTGCCGCCTGTCCGTTCGCTGCAGGAAGACGAAAAATCCTTGGGGGTTCTGGACGAGCTGCTGGAACTGGCCGCCTTTGCCACGGTCTGCGATGTGATGCCCCTGCAGGATGAGAACCGGATTCTGGTGCGCCACGGGTTAAAGCGGATGCAGAAGAGCCGGAATCATGGCCTTGCAGCGCTGATGGAGGTAAACGGGATATTGCCGGATGGACGGGAAAAGACGCTGCGGGCCTATCATATCGGCTTTATCCTGGGGCCGTGCCTGAACGCGTCCGGCAGGCTGGATACGGCGGCGCGGGCGTTATCTCTTCTGGAAAGCGAGAGCAGGGAAGAGGCCATTCCAAAGGCCGCGCAGTTAAAGCAGTTAAACGACAGCCGCAAGGAGATGACGGAACGGTATGTGCAGGAGGCGGCGCAGCTTATCGAGGGCGGGCCGCTTCGGGAGGATCGGGTGCTGGTGGTGTTTCTTCCGGACTGCCACGAAAGCATCGCCGGGATTATCGCAGGACGGCTGCGGGAACGGTATTACCGGCCGGTTTTTGTGCTGACCAGGTCCGAGGAAGGCGTAAAAGGAAGCGCCCGTTCCATAGAAGGGTATCATATCTATGAAGAAATGACCAAATGCAGCTGCTTTTTTACCAAATACGGCGGACACCGGATGGCGGCGGGGCTTTCCATGGAGGAAGCGGATATTCCGGCGTTCCGGCGCCGGATCAACGAACTGTGCACCCTTACCCAGGATCAGCTGCAGGAATGTGTGCATATCGACATTCCCATGCCTTTGTCCTATGTGCGTTTTTCTCTGGTGGAAGAACTGGAAAAACTGGAGCCCTTTGGGACCGGGAATCCCAGACCCGTATTTGCCCAAAAGGACCTTCTGTTTTGCGCTGCGCGGGTACTTGGGAAAAACCGCAGCGTGCTGCGCTTTGAGGTGGAAGATGACCAGGGCAAAAGCCGGGAAATGATGTATTTTGGCGATCGGGAGGGGTTTGAACATGATCTGATATCCCGGTACGGATCAGAGGAACTGCAAAAGCTGTATGCCGGAAACGGCAGGATTCGGCTGGATGTGGTCTATTATCCTTCGATCCGTTTTTATCAGGGAAACGCCAGGCTTCAGATCGTCATGCAGCGATATCGGTAAGGAGGAGAAGGAAAATGATATTGACAGTGACCCTGAATCCCGCAGTGGACAAAACCTATCGGACGGATCAGCTGATCAGCGGACATGTGAATCGGATGAAATCCATGATGAGCATCCCCGGGGGAAAAGGGATCAATGTGAGCAGGATCCTGCGTCAGTTCGGGGAGGATGTGACCGCCACCGGGTTTCTGGGCGGCTATACGGGAAAATGGATGCAAGAGCAGATCGAAGCCATGGGGATTGCCTGCGCCTTTGTGGAGACAAAGCAGGAAACCCGTTGCAGCATGAACGTGGTGGCGGACAACGGGTATGTGACGGAGATTTTGGAGCCGGGCCCGCAAATCCTGCCGCAGGAGAGAGACCGGTTTTTGGAATGTTACGACAAGCTGGCCCAAAGCTGTCAGCTGATCGTGATCTCCGGGAGCCTGACGCCGGGGCTGGAAAACGGCATTTACGCCGAGCTGATACGGACCGCCGCTTTTTACAATAAAAAGACCATTCTGGATACCAGCGGCGAAGGACTGCGCGCCGGGATCACGGCGGCGCCCTATCTTGTCAAGCCGAACCGCCGGGAATTGGAATATGTGGTGGGACACAGCTGCCGCGGAGAGGCGGAGATTCTGGAGGCGGCGGAAAAGCTGCTGGAGCGGGGAATCTGCTATGCGGCGGTGTCCGTGGGAGAAAAGGGCATGTATCTGATCAGCGCCAAACGACGGCTGTTTGCCCGGGCGCCCCGTATCCGGGCGGTCAATACGGTGGGCTGCGGAGATACGGCCACCGCTTCCTTTGCCGCGTCCATTCTGCGTCAGGAAAACATGGAGACAATGCTGCGCCGTGCGGTGGCCCATTCCGCCGCCCAGGCCTCCACGCTGGAGAACGGGAATATTCCAAAGCCTCTGGTAGAGGAACTGTTTTGCCGGATACAGCCGGAAATCCTGTAGCAGATTTTCATTCCTTTTTCATTATTTTTATAAGTTTTTTATGGAACGGACATATTTTAAACATATTTTTTGGCTATACTAATCGTAGATAGTTGAACAACTCACTATCTCCCCCCTCATAAGAAATGAAAAGCCCTCGCAGATGATGCGGGGCTTTTCATTTTTTTGCGTGTGCGGTTGGAAAACAAAAAAAGTTGTGATAGAATGATGGGAAAAGGGAAGGCCGAACGCAAAAAAGGACGGAGACGGTATGGGGCGCAGTGGGATCAAAAAAGCGATAGGGATTTTGGCGGCAGCGCTGTTTTTGGAAACGGTGATCTGTAACGGTTCTTTTTGGTGTACGCTTTTTGCCAAAGGCGAGGATTTGACGGACCGGATGGCGGTGCTCTACGGCGTTTCCCCGGAAGAATTGCAGGATGCGCCGGACGGATCGGGGGAGTTCTATGAGGAGAACGGATACCGGCGCGTCCCCGCCGGTTTTTTATGGCTGAGAGTCACGGATCTGAATGAAGAGGTCCGGCGTCTGTGGATCGACGTGGATCTGCCCACAGGCTATCCGGTAAAGGCCACGGTCTTTGTGCAGGACGAGGGGAACCAATATCCCTGTCAGTTGGGGGAAGGTCGCATTTTGCTGCGGGAAGTGAAAGAGAACGCCCGGATGAAGCTCTATCCCTACGGAAAGGTAAAAAACCTGTATATCCGTCTGGAAACGGCGGATAAAACGGGAAACGCGGCGGCAGGCAGCCTGGGCGATCTGGTTTTGCGTCTCAGGGGGCTGTCCATAAACGGAACGATCCCCTTTTCTTTTTCCCTGATTCGGTTTTTGATCTGGCTTGCGCTGGCGGCGTTTTGCCTGGGACTGTCCGCCCGTGGGAAAGCGGTCGAACTTCCTTTTGCGGCAAAGGAAGAGGACCGGCGGGGGCGTATCCTCAGAAAAGGCGCAGTGGTTTTGTTTACGGCCCTCCTGTTGTGCCTGTGCTTTCTTTTCGTGCAAATCAATCCGGACTGCAAAAGCAACCTTGCCCTGCATCACGCGCAGTATCAGGAGCTGGCCAGGGCGCTTGCCCGGGGAGAGGTGAGCGTGGGTGATGCGGATCCGCTGCTTTTAAAGCAGGAAAATCCCTATGATACCATCGCCCTGCAGGCCGGGCAGATTCCCTACCGCGCGGACTATGCCCTCTACAGGGGAAAATATTATGTTTATTTTGGCATTGTGCCGGAACTTTTGCTTTACCTGCCCTGGTATCGGCTCACGGGCGGGGATCTGCAGAATTATCAGGCCGTGTTTGTGTTTCTGTGCGGATTGTGCGTCTCCGCCGCCGGTCTGGTCTGGGAGCTGATGAAGCGGTGGTTTCCCCGGCAACCCTTCTGGCTGTGTCCGGTGGGGATTTTGATGCTGACGGGCAGTTCTTCCCTGTTTTATCTGATGATCCGCCCCGATCTTTATCATGTGCCCATTGCCGCCGCCTGCATGTTTGTGACGGCGGGGCTTTGGTGTTATCTGGCCGGGCTGAACCGGGAGCGAAACAAATTCGTTTTCTATGCCCTGGGGTCGCTTTGCATGGCGCTGACGGCCGGCTGCCGTCCGCAGTTTTTACTGTTCAGTATGCTGGCCTTTCCGCTTTTTTGGAAAGAAGCGAAAACAAAGCGGACGCTTTTTTCCCGCCGGGGGATTGGGGAAACGGCAGCGCTTTTATTGCCCTTTTTGGCGGTGGGAGCGGGACTTATGTATTATAATGCCATTCGCTTTGGTTCCCCTTTCGACTTTGGCGCTTCCTACAGTCTTACCAGCAACGATATG
Source organism: uncultured Eisenbergiella sp. (assembly GCA_947626995.1). GTDB lineage: Bacteria > Bacillota > Clostridia > Lachnospirales > Lachnospiraceae > Gallintestinimicrobium. The sequence continues at coordinate 8,921 of CANQUI010000049.1, forward strand.
ACCCATCGGGGATTCAATATGGAGCGGGTCTGGTACGGGGTCTGGTATTTTCTGTTTCAGCCGTTTCAGCTGGAGGGCAGTTTCCCCTTTCTGGAGGGCGCGCAGATTCGGACGGATTATCTGGGCAGGATGGTCAGCGAAAGCGTTTTCGGCGGGATTTTCGCCTGCAGTATGCTGACCTGGCCCGTCTTTTTGCTGTACGGACAGAGAAAAAAGCTGCGTAAGAAGGAGCTGGCCGGCTTTTCGGCTGTCTGTGTTGTGGCAGCGCTTCTGATCTGCGGGATCGACGCGGCATACGCCGGTATTTTGCAGCGGTACACAACGGATCTTTCCCTCGGCCTGTTTCTGGCCGCGTTTATCGGCCTGCTGGTTCTGTCACAACAGGCTGCGGAAAGGGGAATTTACAGCGCCTTTGTCAACTGGCTGAAGGCAGCGATCCTGCTGCACCTGCTGTTTTTGGGCCTGATTTTGATCCAGACGGAGGGCAGCGTCACGCTGCAGCGGGGAAATCCTGTGCTGTACTATACGATTCAGGCGGCGCTGCGCTGGTAAGGAGCAAGACGAGATGAAGACGCAAACCTGTTTTCTCACAAGAGAGCAATCCCTGGCACTGCGGGGAATCGGGGCGCTGATGGTCATCGCCTCCCATTATGCGCCGTGGTATGCGGACCTGATCCGAAACGATGCGGCAGTCTATGTACTTTCCCGTTTGGGCGTATACGGGGTAAACCTGTTTTTTCTGATCTCCGGCTATGGCCTGAACAAGAGTATCCGGCGTAAAAAGCCGGGCGCGCGGTTCTGGAAAAACAGGATGATCCATTTCTATTTCCCTTATCTGCTGATCGTGGGAGTGATCGAGCTTTCCGCACAAGGACTGCGTACGGCGGAAAGCTGGTATCAATATCTGACCGGATACAACTACTGGTACATCCGCAATGCGATTTTGTTCTATCTGTTGGTATTTATAGCCGGACGTCTGACCCAAAATCGGCTGGTGCAGACTACGCTGCTGTGCGTGGGCACGTTTCTTTATTCCTGGCTGCTGGTAAAGGCAGGACGGGCGGATTTTTGGTATCTCTCCAATCTGTCCTTTGTGCTGGGATTTGCGGCGGGCGCTTATGAAAAGGAGCTTCTTTCGCGGTTGAAACGTCGGTATCTGCTTTGGCTTTTGCTTTTGGGCGCCGGGGTGATCCTGACGGTGGGGATTGGTCTGAAAACCCGGCTTGCGGTTTTGACAGATTCTGATAAAATAGTCTATGGAGTGACAGCCAGCGCGGTGTGGACGTCCTTTGCGCTTCTTTTTGCAGCGTATCTGCCAAAGGCCGCGCATGTCCTGCGTTTTTTGGGAAAGCTGTCTTTAGAGCTGTATCTGTCCCATATGTTTATTTTTTATCAGATCTTTAATCAGGCGCCGGGCAGGGCCCCTGTGCAAAAAGGGGCGGCCGCTTTTTTGCTGACGGTGGCGGTATCGTGGCTGCTGAATCTGGCCTTCACGTACGTGTGCCGTTTTTGGCGGGAACCGGAAAAGAGGGAGACCGAACATGGATAAAATAAGGCGAGAAAAAAAGAACGGCCGGCTGTTGTGGCTGACGGCGATCTTTATGATCCTGCTGACGGCGTCAGGGATCCGGGTCAGGGCGCAGGAGGAAACCGGACAGACGGTCTTTTTGCAGATGCCCGGGTTTGTGCTGGAGCAGTGGAGCCCCACCCGTCAGATGACGGTGACCCGGAACGCTCCGGTTTATGAACGGCCGGATCCCCAGTCCGCTGTCCTTGGAAGTGTGGCACAGGGACAGTATCTGGATGCCTGGGGGCAGACGGATACGGGATGGTATTTTGTGGCCTATAACGGCGTGGTGGGATATATCCGCTATGAGGCGGCCTGCTTTTTGACGGCGCCCCAGCAGGAAAGCTTTGCTTTTTTGGAAACTGAGGCCGCCGGGGCGCCAAACCAGTCGACAGCCGGCGCCGGCGTGGTTTTGATCGGGGATTCCAGAATGGTCACGCTGCAGGCGGCGGTGGAACGCCGGTTCGGGTTTTGCCCGGTGACGGTGGTGGCACAAAACGGCGGGCGGCACGAATGGCTGCACGATACGGGGATCCCGCAGGCGGACAAGGTGATCGGCAAGGGAACCCGGGTGCTGATCAATATGGGGGTCAACGACCTTTCTTATGTGGAACAGTACGCGCAGGACGTCAACGCCTGGGCGGCGGCCTGGATCGCCAGAGGGGCCACGGTATACTATGCTTCGGTAAATCCCGTCTGGTCAAATGTCTATGAGATCACCCAGGAGAGGGTGGATCTGTTTAATGCAGCGCTGCGCGCCAAACTGATCCCCCAGATTGTCTGGCTCGACAGCAGCTCCTATCTGAAGCAGCACGGCTTTGTTTCGATGGACGGCCTGCACTATCAGGATGAGACCAACCTGCTTCTTTATCAGTATTATATGGCGGGGATGGGGCTTGCATAAAGATTTGGGAATGTGCCTTGACAACCGGAACGGCATAGACTATAATGATGGGCAGAGTAAAAAATATGAGAAACCGACGATGCGGAGATAACGTTGCAGGCGCGCTCACAGAGAGCCCGGGCAGGTGGGAGCCGGGCAGAAGGCGATGCTTCAAATGGACCGCGGAGGGCGCAGGGAAAGGTTTTTGCCGAGTATTCTGCGACGTGGGGCATACGTTAGTTGCCGGGGATATGGAAGTATCCCGCAGAGTGTGTGGATTCCACAAAACGAGGTGGCACCACGGGCCAGGAAGAAACAGCCCGCCCTCGACAGCAGAAAAGATATCCTGTTGTCGGGGGCGTTTTTTTGCGGTTTTCTCAGATCTGTCCCGCCGGACAAACAGGCAAAGAAGGAAAAAGGAGGCACATATGACACAGACGACGTTGGAAGAAATGAAGCGCGTGCTCTGTCAAAATTCCTATAAACGGTTTCCGGTTTACCGGGAGATCCTGTCGGATATTGCCACACCGGTGCAGGTACTGCGCCGGCTCATGCAGGGAAACGATCACTGTTTTATTCTGGAGAGCGCGGAAGACAACAAACAGTGGGGACGGTATACTTTTTTGGGATATGATCCCACGATGGAGATTGTCTGCAAGGATCATCGTCTGAAGGTTACCACTTCAGAGGGCAGGACCGAGAGCATCGTAAAGGATCTGGGCGGGTATATCCGCCGGGTGATCGAAGAGAACCGTTCGCCCCGGCTGCCGGATCTGCCGCCGCTGTCCGGGGGGCTGGTCGGATATTTTTCCTATGATTTTATCAAATACAGCGAACCGTCCCTGCGTCTGGATGCGAAGGATGTGGAAAATTTTAACGACGTGGATCTGATGCTTTTTGATCGGATGGTCGCCTTTGACAATTATCGCCAGAAAATTCTTCTCATCTACAATCTGGATCTGCGCCGGATCGACACCGGGGATGCCGCACAGCTGGAGGCCGGTTACCGGGAGGCGATAAAAAAGCTGGATGAAATGGAAACGCTGGTGTGCTTTGGAAAAGAAAAACAGCCGGCGCAAGGAAGACTGTGTTCCGAATTCCGGCCGCTGTTCGATAAGAAGACCTACTGTGAAAAGGTGGAACAGGTAAAACGATATATCCGGGAGGGAGATATTTTTCAGCTGGTGCTTTCCAATCGTCTGGAGGCGGATTTTGAGGGAAGTCTGCTGGATACCTATCGGGTGCTGCGCACCACCAATCCGTCCCCGTATATGTTTTATTTTTCCGGGGACGATCTGGAGATCGCGGGCGCTTCTCCGGAGACGTTGGTGAAGGTGGAAAACGGCGTTGCCCGGACCTTCCCGCTGGCGGGAACGCGTCCCAGAGGACAAAGCCCTGCGGAGGATCAGGCGTTGGAGGCCGAACTGCTTTCGGATGAAAAGGAGCTGGCGGAACACAATATGCTGGTGGATCTGGGCCGCAACGATCTGGGAAAATTCTGCCGCTTCGGCAGTGTAGAGGTGGAGAAATATCTGTCCGTGCTGCGGTTTTCCCATGTGATGCATATCGGTTCCACGGTGCGCGGCCTGCTGCGGGACGACAGGACGGCGGTGGATGCGCTGGAGGCGGTGCTGCCCGCAGGGACGCTTTCCGGCGCGCCCAAGATCCGGGCCTGTGAGATCATCAACGAGCTGGAAGACAACAAACGCGGGATTTACGGAGGGGCCATCGGATATCTGGATTTTGCCGGGAACATGGATACCTGTATCGCCATCCGGCTGGCCTTTGCGAAAAACGGAAAGGTGTTCGTCCGTTCCGGCGCCGGGATTGTGGCGGACAGCGTGCCGGTCAGGGAGCATCAGGAGTGCATCAACAAGGCCAAATCCATGATGCAGGCGCTGTCGGAAGCCCAGAAGATGCAGGGGGTGAAAAAAGATGATCTTGCTGATTGATAACTATGACAGTTTTTCCTATAATCTGTATCAGCTCATCGGCGCCATCCATCCCGATATCCGGGTGGAACGCAACGACGCGCTGACCGTTTCCCAGATCGAGGCGCTTGCCCCGTCCGCGATTATCCTCTCCCCGGGACCGGGGCGGCCCTCGCAGGCGGGACGCTGTATTGAGATCGTGCAAAAGCTGGGCACAAAAATCCCGATCCTGGGCGTATGCCTTGGGCACCAGGCGATCTGCGAGGCGTATGGCGGAGAGGTTTCCTACGCCAGGCAGCTGATGCACGGCAAACAGTCAAAGGCACGGCTGGATCTTTCCTGTCCGCTCTTTTACGGCCTGCCGGAGTGCATACCGGTCGCCCGGTATCATTCGCTGGCGGCGGTGAAAGAAAAGCTGCCCCAATGCCTGAAGGTGACGGCCTGTACGCAGGATGGGGAAATCATGGCGGTGGCCCATCGCACCCGTCCCGTATACGGCCTGCAATTTCATCCCGAATCCATTCTGACGCCCCAGGGGCGCACCATTTTGGAAAATTTCTTAAAACTGGCAGATTGCCATCAAAAGGAGGAAAAGAACATGATCAAAGAAGCAATCGTAAAACTGACCAACAAGGAAGACCTGAGTTATGAAATGGCGGAAGCGTCCATGGATGAAATCATGGGCGGCAAGGCCACGCCGGTACAGATGAGCGCCTTTTTGGTAGCCATGGCCATGAAGGGAGAGACGATCGAGGAGATCACGGCCTGCGCGGCGGGGATGCGCAAACACTGCGTCCGCCTTTTGCATGACCAGGATGTGCTGGAGATTGTGGGAACCGGCGGGGATGGTTCCAATTCCTTCAATATTTCCACCACTTCGTCCCTGGTGATCTCTACGGCGGGGGTACCGGTGGCAAAACACGGAAACCGGGCGGCTTCCAGCAAGAGCGGCGCGGCGGACGTACTGGAGGCGCTGGGCGTAAAAATTTCCATTTCGCCCGAAAAGAGCAAGGAGGTACTGGACCGGATCGGACTTTGCTTCCTGTTTGCGCAAAACTATCACCTGTCCATGAAATATGTGGGCCCGGTGAGAAAGGAACTGACGATCCGTACCATCTTTAATATCCTGGGGCCGCTGACCAATCCCGCCGGCGCCAATATGGAGCTGATGGGCGTATACGACGAGAATCTGGTGGAGCCGCTGGCAAGGGTGTTGTCCAATCTGGGGGTAAAGAGCGCCATGGTGGTATACGGACAGGACGGTCTGGATGAAATTTCCATGAGCGCGCCCACCACGGTATGCGAGGTAAAGGACGGCGCATTTTCCTCTTACGTCATCACGCCCGAGCAGTTTGGCTTATCCCGCTGCAAAAAGGAGGATCTGGTGGGCGGTACGCCGCAGGAGAACGCCGAGATCGCAAAACGGATTTTAAAGGGAGAAAAAGGCCCCAAACGGGACGCGGTGGTGTTAAATTCCGCGGCGGCGCTGCATATCGCCAGGGGAATTTCCATTGCGGACGCGGTGAAAGAGGTGGAACAGATTCTTGACAGCGGCAAAGCCTACGAACAGCTGGAAAAATTCGTGGAGCTGACCAACGCGGAATGAGACGTGGAAGGAAGAGGTTGAAACAGGAAACGAAATGATTTTGGATGAGCTTGCGCGTTCCACCCGGCTGCGGGTGGAGCGCAGAAAGAAAGAAGTGCCGCTTGAAACCGTAAAGCGGCAGGCGGAGCAGATCGCGGCGAGCCGGAAAGCGGCGGGCGAAACGTTCCCCTTTGAACAGGCCCTTTCCCAAACGGGGATTTCCTTTATCTGCGAGGTGAAAAAAGCGTCTCCTTCCAAGGGGCTTATCGCGGCGGATTTTCCCTATCTGAAGATTGCAAAGGAATATGAAGCGGCGGGCGCCGCGGCGATTTCGGTCCTGACGGAACCGGAATATTTCCTGGGCTGCGACCGCTATCTGGAAGAGATTGCAAAACAGGTATCCATCCCGGTGCTGCGCAAGGATTTTACGGTGGACGCCTATCAGATCTACGAGGCCAGAGTGCTGGGCGCTTCGGCGGTGCTTTTGATCGTGGCGCTTTTATCCGACGAGACGCTGCGCCAATTTCTCGCCCTGGCGCATCGGCTGGGGCTGTCGGCCCTGGTGGAAGCGCACGATGAAACCGAGGTAAAGCGCGCGATTTGCGCCGGCGCCAGGATCATCGGGGTAAACAACCGGGATCTGCGGACGTTTTTGGTGGATGTGGAAAATTCCCGGCGGCTGCGCAGCCTCATTCCCGACGGCGTATTGTATGTGTCGGAAAGCGGCATCCGCACGGCGGAGGACGTGGGGAATTTGTATCAGAACGGAACCGACGCGGTGCTGATCGGAGAAACGCTGATGAGAAGCCCCGATAAGGGCGCCATGCTGGCTAATCTGCGCCGGGAGTGCCGGACGCGGGTAAAGATCTGCGGCCTGACCCGTCCCTGCGATGTGGAGTATGTCAATGCAAGCCGACCGGATTATGTGGGATTTGTGTTTGCCGGCACCAAACGGAGGCTGGACAGCAAACGCGCCGCCGCGCTGCGGGCCTTGTTGGATCCTGGGATTACGGCAGTCGGGGTTTTTATCGACGAAGAGATTCCCGTCCTTCTGCGGCTTTTGCGGGAGGGCATCATTGATATGGTACAGCTGCACGGCAGGGAGGATGAAGCGTATATCCGCCGGTTAAAAGAGGAGGCAGGCTGTCCTGTGATCAAAGCCTTTTCGATTCGGACAGAAGAGGATATCAAGCGGGCGAAGCGATGCAGCGCCGATTATATTATGCTGGATAACGGCCCGGGCGGCACGGGAGAGTCCTTTGACTGGTCACTTATGCGGTCCGTCTACCGCCCCTTTTTCCTGGCGGGAGGGCTGGACTGCGAAAACGTGACGCAGGCGCTGCGTTTGGGCGCCTTTGCCCTGGATGTAAGCAGCGGCGTGGAGAGCGGCGGCGTGAAGGATCCGGAGAAGATCGCGCGCTTTATCGGACAGGTGCGCGCGGCAGAAGAGCGCGCCTATGGCGCATCCTGAAAGCAGACAAAGAAAGAGTGAGGAGAACGGAATGTCAGAAGGAAGATTTGGAATACACGGAGGCAGATATATTCCCGAAACGCTGATGAACGAGGTGATCCGGCTGGAGGAGGAGTATAAGCGCTTTCAAAAGGATCCGGAATTTAACCGGGAACTGGAGGATCTGCTGAAAAACTATGCGGGCCGGCCGTCCCTGCTTTATTACGCAGAGAAAATGACCAGGGATCTGGGCGGCGCGAAAGTCTATCTCAAAAGAGAGGATTTGAATCATACCGGTTCCCACAAGATCAACAACGTGCTGGGACAGGTGCTGATGGCAAAAAAAATGGGAAAGACCAGGGTCATCGCGGAGACCGGGGCGGGACAGCACGGCGTGGCCTGTGCCACCGCGGCGGCGCTTTTGGGACTGGAATGTGAGATCTTCATGGGCAAGACGGATACGGACCGGCAGGCGTTAAACGTCTATCGGATGCGTCTTCTGGGCGCGAAGGTCCACCCGGTCACCACGGGCACCATGACGTTAAAGGATGCGGTGAACGAGACCATGCGGGAATGGACCAACCGGGTATCGGACACCCATTATGTGCTCGGTTCCGTTATGGGGCCCCATCCTTTCCCCACCATTGTCCGCGACTTTCAGTCTGTAATCAGCAAGGAAGCCAGACAGCAGATTCTGGAACGGGAAGGAAAGCTGCCGGCGGCGGTGCTGGCCTGTGTGGGCGGCGGAAGCAATTCCATGGGGATGTTTTATCATTTCATCAACGATAAGCAGGTGCGCTTAATCGGCTGCGAGGCGGCGGGAAAGGGCGTGGATACCAAGCTGCATGCGGCCACCATTGCCCGGGGATCCTTGGGCGTATTTCACGGTATGAAGTCCTATTTCTGCCAGGACGAATACGGCCAGATCGCGCCGGTTTATTCCATTTCCGCGGGACTGGATTATCCGGGAATCGGGCCGGAGCACGCCCATCTGCACGATACGGGCCGGGCGCAGTATGTCCCGGTGACGGATGAAGAGGCCGTGCAGGCATTTGAATATCTGGCCCGTACGGAAGGCATCATCTGCGCCATCGAGAGCGCGCATGCGGTGGCTTACGCCAGAAAACTGGCGCCCACTCTTCCCAAAGAGGAGAACATCATCATTTGCCTGTCCGGAAGAGGGGATAAGGACGTGGCGGCCATCGCCCGGTATCGCGGCGAAAATATCAGCGAGTGAATACGGCACGGGAGGAACACAATGAACAGAATTGAACGGGCATTTGCCAACCATAAAGCCTTCGTCGCGTTTTTGACGGCGGGGGATCCGTCCTTGCAGGCGACGGAGGAATATATTTTGGAGATGGAAAAAGCCGGGGCGGATCTGATCGAAATCGGAATCCCCTTTTCGGACCCCATCGCGGAAGGACCGGTGATCCAGGAAGCGGATTTAAGGGCCCTGTCCGGCGGTGTCACCACGGACGCCATTTTTGAAATGGTACAGAACGTCCGGAAAAAGACGGATCTTGCGCTGGTATTTATGACTTACTTAAATCCGGTCTTCCATTACGGCTACGAACGCTTTTTTTCACGCTGTCAGGAGGTGGGGATCGACGGGATCATCATTCCGGACCTGCCCTTTGAAGAAAAGAAGGAGGTGGACGAGGTATCTGCGCGCTTTGGCGTGACGCTGATCTCCATGATCGCGCCCACCTCTCAGGAACGCATTGCGCAAATCGCCGGGGAAGCGAAGGGATTTCTCTACGTGGTATCTTCCATGGGCGTTACGGGAATGAGAAACGAGATCAAAACGGATCTGGACGGCATCCTGGGGCAGATCCGGCGCGTGACAAACGTGCCCGCCGCGGTGGGATTTGGCATCCACACGCCGGAGCAGGCAAAACAGATCGCCTCCAAGGCCGACGGCGTGATCGTGGGAAGCGCGCTGGTAAAGCTTATTGCCCAATATCGGGATCAGGCGCACGAACCGATCCGCTCTTATGTGCGA
>CANQUI010000050.1 GCA_947626995.1 uncultured Eisenbergiella sp.
CTTCTATCCATTTTACCTTTTTTTCTGTAAAAAGCAAGGAACACCTGAAAAAAGATTTCCCGTCTGTCCCAAAACGAAAAAGGAGCCGCGCCCCTTTGGGCACAGCTCCTCATTATGGTTCCGGCTTATTTGTAATTTACGATCTTCCCGAAATCCGCCTTTAAGGAAGCGCCGCCTACCAGCCCGCCGTCGATATCGGGCTGTGCGAAAAGCTCCGCCGCGTTTCCGGCGTTTACGGAACCGCCGTACTGGATCCGGACGGCCTGCGCCGTATCGGTGTCGTAAATCTCGGCAATGCAGTCGCGGATGCCCTTGCAGACCTCCTGTGCCTGCTCTGTGGTAGCGGTCTTACCGGTGCCGATCGCCCAGATAGGCTCGTAGGCAATGACCATTCCCTTGACCTGATCGGCGGAAACGCCGACCAGATCGGACTTGATCTGCAGGCGGATCCAGTCCATGGTAACGCCCGTCTCTCTCTGCTCCAGGCTCTCGCCGCAGCAAAGGATGGGGGTCAGCCCCGCCTTAAACGCCTGCTTGACCTTTTTGTTCAGCAGACAGTCACATTCCTTGAAATAATCGCGCCGCTCGGAATGGCCGATGATGACGTACTTCACGCCTGCGTCCACCAGCATTTCCGCGGAGATTTCTCCGGTATAAGCGCCCTTATCCTCAAAATACAGATTCTCCGCGCCTACCTCCACATTGGTGCCCCGAACCGCTTCCACCACGGGAACGATATCAATGGCGGGAACGCAGTAAACCACATCCGCCTCGTCGGTGGCAACCAGATCCTTCAGCGTATTGCAAAGCGCAACGGCCTGACTGGGCGTCATGTTCATCTTCCAGTTGCCGGCGATAATTTTTCTTCTTGCCATGAAAGTATTCTCCTTTTTCTGCTTATTTGTCGTCCGCCGCCGCAACGCCGGGAAGCTCTTTGCCCTCCAAAAATTCCAGGGAAGCGCCGCCGCCGGTGGAGATATGGCTCATTTTGTCCGCAAATCCCAGCTGATTCACAGCCGCCGCGGAATCGCCGCCGCCGATCACGGTGATGGCGTCGGTCTCTGCCAGCGCTTCTGCCACCGCAATGGTGCCCGCCGCCAGCGTAGGATTCTCAAACACGCCCATAGGCCCGTTCCAAACAACGGTCTTGGCGGATTTTACGGCGTCCGCAAACAGCTCTCTGGTCTTGGGGCCGATATCGAGTCCCTCCATATCGGAAGGGATCTGATTCGCATCCACATAGGAAACCTCAATGGGGCCGTCGATGGGATTCGGGAACGCGGCCGCAATGGTGGTGTCCACAGGAAGCAGCAGCTTCTTGCCAAGCGAGGCCGCCTTCTCAAGCATTTCCTTACAGTAATCCAGCTTGGTGTCGTCCACCAGAGAATTGCCGACTTCGTATCCCTGCGCCTTTAAGAAGGTGAACGCCATACCGCCGCCAATAATCAGGGTATCGCACTTTTCAAGCAGGTTGGAAATCACGTTTAACTTGTCCGCCACTTTCGCGCCGCCCAGAATCGCCACAAAAGGCCGTACGGGATTTTCCACGGCATTGCCCAGGAAATTGATTTCCTTTTGCATCAGGTAACCAACCGCGTTGTCTCCGCCCTTTTGGGTAATGAACTTGGTCACGCCGGCGACGGAAGCATGGGCTCTGTGGGAGGAACCGAACGCGTCACAGACATAAACGTCCGCCAGGTCCGCCAGGTCTTTGGAGAACTGCTCTCCGTTCTTTGTCTCCTCCGCTCCGCGGAAACGGGTGTTCTGCAGCAGGATCACATCCTTTTCCTGCATCGCCGCCACCGCCTCGGTGGCTTCCTTGCCGGTTACATTGTAATCCGAAATAAACTTCACCGGTCTGCCCAGCTTCTCGGACAGTCTGGCCGCCACGGGTGCCAGGGATTCCCCTTCGTTGGGGCCGTTTTTCACCTTGCCCAGGTGGGAACAAAGGATTACCTTCCCGCCGTCGTCGATGAGCTTCTGGATGGTAGGAAGCGCCGCCACGATACGGGTCTCGTCCGTGATCACGCCATCCTTTAACGGTACGTTAAAGTCGCATCTTACCAGAACTCTTTTGCCTTTTACGTTGATATCATCAACGGTTTTTTTGTTTAAGCCCATAATAAAGACCTCCTTTATGATAGTGAAAAGGGTCCGGTCCTATGGACCGGACCCCCTATTGATCCTATGCCTCAAATCAACCCGGCAATACGTCGGCTCAAGCGCCTAACAGCTTGCCGAAGTGCTTGATGGTACGAACCATCTGGCTCGTATAGGAGTTCTCATTGTCATACCAGGACACAACCTGCACTTCCGCAAGATCATCGCTGATGGGAAGCACCATGGTCTGGGTCGCATCGAAGAGAGAACCATAGGTCATGCCGATGATATCGCTGGATACGATCTCGTCCTCGTTGTATCCGTAGGACTCATTGGAAGCAGCCTTCATCGCCGCATTGATCGCTTCTTTGGTAGGAGCGCCCTTTACCACCGCAGTCAGGATCGTGGTGGAACCGGTAGGAGTCGGAACACGCTGTGCGGAACCGATCAGCTTGCCGTTGAGTTCCGGAATCACAAGACCGATGGCCTTGGCGGCGCCGGTGCTGTTGGGAACGATATTCACGGCCGCTGCGCGGGATCTTCTCAGATCGCCCTTTCTCTGCGGGCCGTCCAGCGTCATCTGATCGCCGGTGTAAGCGTGAATGGTGCACATAATGCCGGACTGAATCGGGAACGCGTCGTTTAACGCCTTCGCCATAGGAGCCAGGCAGTTGGTGGTGCAGGATGCAGCGGAAATGATGCTGTCCTGGGTGGTCAGAGATTCATGGTTTACATTATAAACAATGGTAGGCAGATCATTGCCCGCAGGAGCGGAAATGATGACATGCTTGGCGCCAGCGTCGATATGCGCCTGCGCTTTCTCCTTGGAGGTGTAGAAGCCGGTACATTCCAGAACCACATCTACGCCCAGCTTGCCCCAGGGAAGATCGGCAGCCTTCGCTTCCGCATAGATCTTGATCTCGGTCCCGTTAACGGTGATGGAATCCTCGCCCGCCTTTACGGTATCCGCCAGCGCATATCTGCCCTGGGTGGAATCATATTTCAGCAGGTGCGCCAGCATCTTGGGAGAGGTCAGGTCGTTAATGGCAACGATCTCAAAACCTTCCGCGCCGAACATCTGTCTGAACGCCAGACGGCCAATACGGCCAAAACCATTGATTGCTACTTTTACAGCCATTTTCGTTTCCTCCTAAAAATGTTTTATCTCATTCTGCCTGCCCTGCTTTTCGCACAAAAACAGAGGGCCTGGCAGAATTTTATCGCAAACTTATTCTACCTAATTTATTCCAAAATATCAAGATGTAAATGTAAAATAATTGGAAAACCTGATGCGGATGCCGAATTGATACTGTAACGGGCCCCGAATTTATGGTATAGTGGATTCCGGAAAGTCCGTTTTGTCCGTTTTGAAAAAGAAAGGAGAGATTTACGATGCCCCTTTTGGCCGACTGCCATCTTCATACCAGTTTTTCGGGGGATTCCAGGGCGCCCATGGAAAGCATGATCCGTCAGGCGATTCAGCTGGGTCTGTCCCGGATCTGTTTTACCGAACACATGGATCTTGATTTTCCTCCCTCAGACGAGGTCCCCGCAGATCTTTTCACCCTCTCCACCGATGCCTACCGCGCTGCCCTTCTTTCTTTCCGGGAAAAGTATGCGGACAAGCTCCGGATCGGATTCGGCGTGGAATTGGGCATGCAGCCCCACCTGGCAGAAGAAAACGCGCGCTATGTCTCCTCTTACGACTTTGACTTTGTCATCGCCTCCACGCATCTGGTGGACCGCATGGATCCTTATACGGCGGAATATTTTGCGGGAAGAAGCGACGAAGAAGCGTACCGGCGCTATTTTGAAGAAACGCTGACCTGTATGCGTTCCTTTTCGGATTACGACGTCTACGGCCATATCGATTACGTCGTCCGTTACGGCCGCACGAAGGATCAAAACTACTGCTATGAGAAATATGCGGATCTGTTCCGGCGCATGATCGACACCCTGTTATGTTCCCAAAAGGGCATTGAGCTCAATACCGGAGGCCTGCGCAAGGGGCTGAAAGAACCTCATCCCTGCATCGAGTTTTTGAAGCAATACCGCAAAATGGGCGGAGAGATCGTTACGGTGGGTTCCGACGCCCACCAGCCTCAGGACATGGCCTCGCATTTTGACTATGCCGCCGGGGTCCTCAGAGAATGTGGCTTTCCCTGCTACTGCACCTTTGAGAAAAGAAAGCCGGTCTTTCACAGGCTTTGAACGCGCTTGGAATCATTCTTCCACGCAGCTGCGGTACTCTTCCTGCAGCTGCGCGGTTTTTTCCTTCACCATCTGCCGGCCCACGGACTCGCCTCCGTTTTGGGCCGCCTGCGCTGCGCGCGCCAAAAAAGCCGCCTCTTCCGATTCCTCCCACGCGCCGTCGCACTGCTGCACCGCCTCCTCCAGCTTCAGGGAGGCAGCGTACAGGTCCGGTTTGTCCGACAGGAAATTCACATATTCCTTTTCTCCCAGAAAAAACCGTTTCGCCACCAGATACTCTCTGGCGCTGTCCTGGCTTTTGGTGAGCCGAAACGCCCGTTCAAAACAGTCGGCAGCGCTGTCAAACCAGAACAGCCTTGCCCTTGCCACGCCGCAATTGTGGTATACCTTCCCCAAAAAGGCCGGATCCATCCCGGTCAGTTCCCGGGTCAGCGACTCGTATTCCCGCAGGGCCATCACATATTTCCCGCGCTGCAGATAGTGATCCCCCAAAGCCTTGGTACGCACCGCCTCGCTGGAATTTTCCCCCAGATTGAGGATCTTCTCCACCTGGGCCTCGTCCTGCTTGGAACAGTATCCGGTGTAGGCAAACAGCGTATGGACGAAATTTTGCACCGGTTTTTCCTTCTGCAGCGTCCCGGCAAGGGCGTCGGCTAAATCCGGCAGGCTGCACTGCTGCCGGATCCACTGCACCAGCAAATCGTTTAATACGGACGAATCCAGCACCCAGGCGTTTTCCCTTGCAAAATAGCACAGCTCTTCCACGTTCCATACGTGGATTCTGGCCCGTTCAAAATAATAGGGAACCTCCGCGTTTTTCCCCAGACATAAATAAACCAGTCCCATATTCCTTCTCCGTTCCGGCTACAGCCGGATACTCTCCTCCCAGAATCTGTGCGTGGCGGCAAAAAACTCGCCGAATCCCAGGTCTTCCATGCTGATATGGACGGTGTCCGGATCCTGCATCCGGACCTTCATCCGAATCCGGGTGGTATAGGGCGGACGCTTCGGCAGGCCGTCAAGCGCCATCTGCACCTCCCGAATCTCCTTTCCGTCCAGCGGCGTAATGCGCAGCGTGAATTCGTTCTTTTCCCCCAAAAGGAACTCGCACTCCCTTTGGGCGTCGTACCAGTTGATCCCGGCGTCAAACAGCGCCAGATAGGCGTCCCTTCCCTGACGGGACACCCGCATCCCCAGATTGTTCTTGAGCATATCCTTTCCCAAAAAGGCGTACTGTCTGGGCGCATCCTCCGGCAAAAGCCGCTGCGATGCCGCATAACAGGCCCCCTTGCTGTAAAGATTATTGCCCAAAAACACGCGGCGTCCCCCGCCGCAAAGCACCGGCAGGGATTCCTGATACCACTCTCCTTCAAAGCCTTCCCCGATCAGGTAGATGGTGGAAACGCCGCCGTCCTCCAGCATCTTTTGTGACGCGCCCGCAAAGGCCCGATCCAGCCTCATGGCGCCTCGCCTGTCCTCCAGCTCGTCGCCGGTGGGAACAAAGGGACCGATTTCTTCCTTTTGATCCTCCTGTACAAAACAGGCCATCGGCGTTGTCCCTTCATTGAGATGAAAACGCAGCGTCTTTAAATATGCCGAACCCAGATCGCACACCATCACGTCCTTCTTCCAAAGCTCCCTGGGCTGGCTGATGTTATAGTAAAAAAAGCTCTCCGCCCTTCCGATCACGTACGCGGGTACGTCCCTGCACTCCAGCATGGCAAAAGCCGACATCAGCGCGTCGATCACCGGTCTTGTGACCTCTTCCACCGTAAAGACGAAAGCCTGCAGCTTTTCCGAAGGAAAAAACGGCGTCAACAAAGAAAGGGTCCTTCTGAGAAACAGGGACAACAGCCGGATCGGATCATAGCTTTGCTCCCCCACCGTTACTTCCTCTCCCCGGGCGGCAAGCAAAAGCAGGTCCGTTACCGGGATGGCCTCTCCTTTCTCTGCCGCTTCCCGCGCCTGTCCGCCGTAGAGCCAAAGCTCCCGGTCTTCCTGTCTGGCCAAAAGCGCGGGGATCAGATATTCCTCCCCGCCCGCTGTTTGACTGACGGTCTCCGGTTTGCTCTCTCCCGGCGCACAGAAACTGATCTGTACAAAACGGCGGCCGAAATCATATCCGACTACCGCGCCCTGCCTGTTCCATTTTCCTGCCGGCTGTCTGCGTTCCAAAAACATTCTTTTCCCTCATTCCTGAATGTGAAACAATCTCTGCACACAAAAATCGGTATGGAAATACCGTTTCAACAGCTCCAGCTCCTGCCGCAGACTGCTGCCGCCAAGCTGATTTGCCGTGACGGCCCAAAGCATCCCGTATCTGCTGTCCTGCGTATGCGCGCTCTCCTCCGCCTTTTGCAGCCCGCTGTCCAAAACGACGGAGGGCTGCTCCGATTCCGTCACATAGTACTGCAGACTCTCCCCCGGGAAAAGAAGAAAGGACATACAATAGATCCCCTCGCACAAATGCCGCATAAAAACGCTTTGATATTCCACATCCGTCTCGTCCGCCGTCAATACCCGGTAATGAAGCAGGATCCCTTCGCCGGGACCGCCCCGATAGACCACAAAGGTCCTCTCCGGCAGCAGCTCGGTTCCGGGCACCTGCCCGGCCAGCGCCTGCAGCGCCGGAAACACCTTGTTTTCCTTCGTCAGCTCTTCCGCCATCCGCACTGCCGTTTTTTGATCCTCCAACTCCATGGAGCCGCGGTTGTTGGCGTAATACTGCACGCACGCCACCCTGCACAGATCGCTGACGGGTTCCCCGCAGCGGTACAAAGACAGCATCCGCTGAATCATATATCCATGGATCGGCTGATCCTTTTTCAGATAACTGTACGCGCAACGGTGCAAAAAGGCGAGCTGCGTTTCGCTCCTGCCCCCTCCCGCCGCGTATTGCCGCAGCAGATCCATCCGTTCGGTCACATCCTGACCGGTATAAAGCATCTGTTCAATGATCCGTTCGCACAGGGCAAAGGTGTCCAGTCCAAAGCCTTCCGCCGCCGTCTTTACCGCTTCCATTTCCCTGACGCTTCCCTCGTAATGCTCCGTCAGCCGGCGCAGCATGGCTTCGTCATACTTGCCTCTGGCCGCCGTCTCAAAACAGAGACGCGTCAGACGCTTTTCCGGACAGAAGGGATCTCGTTCCAACAGACCGCTGCAAAGCCGCATCAGGATCCTTTCCTCAAACGCGGCGCTTTCCATTCCGTCCATCCAACGGTAGGCCTTTTCATAAAATCCGGCCAATACCAGATACCGGATCACTTCCTCCCGGTCGGACAGAAAAATCTCCTCGGGCCCGATGCGTTCCAAAAGCTGCCGGATTTGTGCCTCGTCCTGCTGTTTCTCATAATAGCGAAGCAGCTCCCTGTTGATTTCCTGCCGGTACTCCCTGCGCAGACCGTCGCTTTTTGCGATCCACGCATAGCTTTCTGCCGTCCTTTCCTCCACGGTCACCTTGCCGCTTCCAACCGCCAGCAAATGATAGGAAAGCGTGTCCTTCGCATAAGGCGCCGTCTTTTGAAACAGCCCGGGATCCGTAAGAAACGCCTTCGGTCTTGCCTCGTTTGGGACGCACCGTCTGTTTTGCGCTTCATCCTGCCAAAACAGCAGGTCCAACGGATCCAGGATCTGAACGGTGCATTGAAAAAGGCGCACCGGTTCGTTTTTTTCTGCCTCCTGCCGTCTGGGTACGACAACCAGCCGTTTGGCCTGCGTTTCCATAGAAAGCTGCGCCGTTCCGAACAAAGGCGCCAGCGCGTGCGCATGATCCGGCGTAAAAAGCGCGCCGCCAATCAGCGTCTGATATAAAAAGGCCAGATTTTTGTTTATCCGCCCCTTATAGAGCTGTTCCAGCACAAACTGTTCCATCTGCGGACGGTAGGCGATATATAATTCCGGGTCCTCGTCTCTGTGCTTTTCCATATAGGCGTACAGACAGGCCGCATATTCATAATCCAGATTGCTCTGGTAGGCGAAGTAAAGCTGCACGCTTTTGGGGATCTCTTCCTCCCCATCCGGATCCAGACTGAGCATATAATGCTCGTACAGCCTTGCGATCCGAAACTTTTCTTCCACGCCCCGCAAAAACCATTGGTGATACTCCGGCTGGGTTTTTCCGCCCTTGATCAGCAGCGTACAGATCGCCTGCAGCGTCTCAACGTCCTGCGTCTGCTCCCAGTATCGTTTCAGGATCTGATACAGCGCCGGATCAAAATTCTTTTCCCGATGGATCAGATAAAGCACGTTGACCATCAAATCCCGGCCCAGGATCCCGTTTCGGGCGCCGTACACAAGCAGCCTTACGGCGATCCCGTCCAGACGCTGCAGCAGCGTGGGGCCGGCGTTTAGCAAAGACAGCGCCTCCAGATAAAGGACCGGGCTGGTGCAGCCGGCGCGAAACTGGCTCTCCAGAAAGTTCCATTTTCTGACGGCGGAACGGCCCAGCTGCCGGGATAAAAACAGGATCAGCCAGGCGATCCTCCAGTCTTTGGGATTCCGGGAAAAAACCTCCTCGATCTTGAGCGCCACGCGGCGCGCATATTCGTCCTCCCTGCGATAAAGGCTGGTCAGATACAGATAATAGCAGGAAACGGCGGCGGAGGCGCTGTCCAGACGGCTCTGCACCCGCTTTAAGATCCAGCCCGCCTCCTCCCGTTTGTTTTCCGTAAGCAAAAGCTGGGCATAAAACAGCTTTGGCGCAATGTCCTTTTCCGGCATGACCTGCGACATTTTCTGCACGCAATCGTAAGCCTGGCTGCGCCAGCTTTTCGCATCCAGCTTTTTCATCCGATAGTCCTGATACAGGCTGACCAGGCGGCGCTGACATTCCCTTTGCTCTTTTTGAGTCCGGGCGGCCGCCGCATGGGACAGAACCTGTTTTTGCGCGATGACCGCAACGGAGATGCTGCCCCGGCTCCAGGTCAGAACAATCCTCCCGAAATTGTTCCCGCCGTGCATCTTCTCTTTTTCAAAAAACAGACGCAGCCGGCACTGGCTGCCCAAAAAATCGTTCTCCGTCAGCCGGGTTTTCTCTACCGTAAAAAAGTCGCCTTCCGTCTCCACAAGGAGCGACACCGGCCCCCAGCCTGCCCGTGTCAGCAAAAGCTCCTCGCTGACGTTTTCCCGGACATTCTCCACCAGGATCTTTCGGCTGAGCGTCGAATAGGCGACGGGCTGTTTCTTGCCGGCAAAAATCAGGAATTCCTCCACATTGTTTTCGTTCCCGTCACAGACCGACAGCCCCCGGTACAGCTGGAGCAGTCTTTCCTCCTGCCCGCACAGCCGGACAAACTGCGGCGTATAAAAAAGGCGCACCGCCTCTTTCCAATTGGCCCGGGCGAGATTGACAAAATGGGACAAATTCTCCAGCTCTCCCAGCGAGCCTGTAAGCGGCTTCTCCCGGACCTGCACTTTCCAGACAAGCGTATACTCCCCATAATTGGATCCAATAAAAAAGCGGCCGCTGCGCGTCTGCCCCGCCTTCATCTGCCTTGCGTCAAAGGAAAAATCAATGCGCTCCTTCTCTCCGTTAAACCATGTGGTCAGGCAGGTCATCCGTTCCTCCTGCGAAGAAACAAAGCCCTCCGGAACGGTGTCCCCGTCTGCGGTAATCTCAAAAAAGCCCTCCGCTTTCTGCTCCGGCTCCACCGTCAATTCCACCTGTCTGACGGAAAAAGTCAAAGATCCTTCCACGGGACGAAAGTCCTTTTCCCTGATCCGCTCTCTCATTTCCCGCATCAAAAATCTCCCCCTTTGCGCCGCATGAATCACTGCCATTGCCTGTTTTTCATTTTAAACCATTTTTCCGTCCGTTGCAACCTTTGCTTCCCAAACGGGAACGCTTTCCCTCTCTTTTGCATAGGATTGAAATAACAGCAAATGCGGTCCGCTTCCGGACCGTATCCAAACAGAGCGGGAGGTTTTTATGCCAGACCCAATCCATGCCGCGCAGACAGAGAGTCCGTTCTCCGGCAGCATACAGGTAAACGTTACTTCCTCCGTGGGATTCGTACCCATCAGCGGGGCCACCGTCACCATTTCAAACAGCGATACGCCGGATACGGTCATCGAACAACTCACCACCGACGAGTCCGGACAGACGCAGCCAATCCGGCTGCCCGCGCCCGATCCGGCCTATTCTCAGCAGCCGGACCAGCCCCGCCCGTATACGGATTATAATCTTCGAATCTCGGCGCCCGGATACGAGACGGTATCCATTGTAGGCTCGGAGGTTCTGCCGGAGGAAGAAAGCATCCAGTCCGTCTCCATGAATCCCACCGAAGTCGCGCAGGGAGAGACGCAGGAGGAAATCGACATTCCGGATCACACCCTCTATGGCGACTATCCGGCCAAGATTCCCGAAGACGAGATCAAGGTCGATGCGGAAACCGGGGAGGTGGTCTTAAGCCGCGTGGTGATCCCGGAATATATCATCGTGCACGACGGCCTGCCGGACGATTCCAGCGCTCCCAATTACTACATCCGTTACCGGGATTACATCAAAAACGTCGCTTCTTCGGAAATTTACGCCACCTGGCCCGAAAGCACCATCTACGCCAATATCCTGGTCATCCAGTCCTTTACCCTCAACCGGGTGTATACGGAATGGTACCGGGGGAGGGGCTACCCCTTTACCATCACCTCCTCCACCGCGTACGATCACAAATTCATTTACGGCCGCAACACCTACAGCAACATTGACCGGCTGGTGGATTCGGTGTTTGCCAACTATCTTTCCCGGCCCGGCGTGCGCCAGCCCATTTTCACCAGCTATTGCGACGGCCAGCGGGTCACCTGTCAGGGGCTTTCCCAGTGGGGCTCCAAATACCTGGGCGATCAGGGGTATTCCGCCATCGAAATCATCCGGTATTACTATGGAAACGACATGTTTATCAACACGGCCACGGCCATCAGCGGCGTCCCCTCTTCCTGGCCCGGCTATCAGCTGACCGTGGGCTCTTCGGGAGAAAAGGTGCGGCAGATCCAGGAACAGCTCAACCGGATCGCCCAAAACTATCCGGCGATTCCCACCGTCACCGCAGACGGCATATACGGCAACCGTACGGCGGACGCAGTCCGGCAGTTCCAGCAGATTTTCAACCTTCCGGCCACCGGCATCATCGACTATCCCACCTGGTACAGGATCTCCAACATCTACGTGGCGGTTTCCCGCATTTCCGAAGCCGGCACGTAAAGCAGATCGGCCGACATGAAACATGCCCTCCGGCGCAGCCGGAGGGCATCGTATTTTCCTTCTGTCTTTTGGTTTTCTTTAATTTTTCTGCTCCGCCAGCAACAGCAGCAGTTCGTTGGAGCGATTGATAAACTTGGTCATCGCCTCCGAGGACAGGGGAGAATTCTGAAGCTTTGCCAGATCGTAAAGCTGCTCGCAGATCAGCTTTGCGTTTCCGTCCTCTTCATGCTCGGTGATATACGTCACCAGCGGATGAGACGCATTGAGCACCAGCGTTTCCCCTTCGCCGCCAAACAGATCCTTGTCCATGCCGCCGCCGTACATCTTCATCATATCCTGCATCCTTCTGGTCTCTTCGGATACCGTCAGCACGGAGGACACTTTCTTGTTCCGGAGTTTTTCCAGCTTGACTTTGATCTTGTCGTTCTTTAACGCCTTTTGCACCAGTTTTTCGAGCTTCTCGCCCTGCGCCTCTAACTCCTCCCGGACTTTTTTGCCGGTCCGCGCCCGGAAAGCATCGGTCAGATCCGCGTCAATCCGCGCGAAATGGATCCCCTCATTTTTTGCCTCCAGCTGGGAGAGAAACGGCTGGTCGATCCGCTCCGGCAGGATCACCGCATCCATCTTGGCCGCTTTGAACATATTGATATACTGGCTCTGCTGCTGCTCGTCGGTTACATAGTAGATGGTTTTTTCCTTCTTTTCCTCTGTATCCTCTGCATCCTCTTTTTCTTCCTCTACGATCTGCGCTTCCACCTTTTCGCCGTTCTCGTCCACGGCCTCCTGTGTCGTCTCGTCGGGGTCCACCTTGTTGACCTCCAGACATTCCGGCAGCGTCAGATATTTGCCGTCCAGATTCTTAAAGAGGATATAGTCCGTCATCTTCTGGCAGAACTTTTCGTCCTTTAAGCAGCCGAACTTGATAAAGGGCGCAATGTCGTCCCAATATTTCTCATATTCCTCCTTCTGCGTCTTGCACAGGCCGGAAAGCTTATCCGCCACCTTTTTGGTGATGTAATCCGAAATCTTTTTCACGAATCCGTCGTTTTGCAGCGCGCTTCTGGATACGTTAAGAGGCAGATCCGGACAGTCGATTACGCCCTTTAACAAAAGCAGAAACTCCGGGATGACTTCCTTTATATTATCCGCAATGAACACCTGGTTGTTGTACAGCTTGATGGTTCCTTCAATGGACTCGTATTCCATGTTGATCTTGGGGAAATACAGAATTCCCTTTAAATGGAACGGATAATCCATGTTCAGATGGATCCAGAACAGCGGCTCCTTATAGTCCAGGAACACTTTGCGGTAAAACGCCAGATATTCTTCTTTGGTACATTCGCTGGGATTTTTGGTCCAAAGCGGATTGGGGTCATTGATCTGCTCCGGCCGCTTTGCGATCCTGATCCGGTCGGGATCCTCGTCCTTTTCCTTCTTTACCGTCTCGATCACCTTGTCGGTATCCTGTTTTTCCTCGGCCAAAATGACCTGGGTCTCGGTGGTATTCTCCCGGGAAAGCCAGATTTTGGTAGGCATGAACGAGCAATACTTTTGCAGCACTTCTTTTGCCTTATATTCGTTGCAAAACTGCAGGCAGTCCTCATTTAAAAACAGGGTAATGCAGGTGCCCACCTGATCCCGGTCGCCCTCCTGCATATCAAATTCCGTACCGCCGTCACAGGACCAGTGCACGGGCCTGGCGTCCTTTTGCCAGGAAAGCGTATCGATATGCACCTCGTCCGCCACCATGAACGCGGAATAGAAACCAAGGCCAAAATGACCGATGATCTGATCGTCATTCGCCTTATCCTTATATTTGCTGATAAAATCGGTGGCGCCGGAAAAAGCGATCTGGTTGATGTACTCTTCCACTTCCTCCGCCGTCATTCCCACGCCGTTATCAATAAATTTTAACGTCTTTTCCTCGGGGTCCACGATCACCTTAATGCAGGGTTCATAGTCGTCCGGCAGACGATATTCGCCCATCATATCCAGCTTTTTCAGCTTGGTGATGGCGTCGCAGCCGTTGGAGATCAGCTCCCGGAAGAAAATGTCGTGGTCGGAATAGAGCCACTTTTTAATGATCGGAAAAATATTTTCACTGTTGATGGATAAACTGCCATGCTTGTTTGCCATGAAGATCACGATCCTTTCTGTTTTCTTTCTTGCTTTTTTCAAAAAACAGTTTATCCCTGTCTTTTGCAAATGTCAACAAAAAATTAGCACTCATTTCAAATGAGTGCTAACAATTACAGGAAAACCCGCATAAATACGGGATTTTCTGAATTCTAAATTTTTTATAAAAGGATTTTATTCCGTTTTGAAATACCGGTCATAAATCCGGAAAAAAAGGTTTGTGGTCACCCTGTCGTCATGGACCATGCGCACCGATTCCCAGAGCTTTGTATTGAGCTGTCGCGTAAGACCGTCGGTAAAGGAATCGTATTCTTTTTCAAACGTCTCGCTGCGGATCCGGTCCGCCAGCCGTTTTTTGTTTTCCTGCGTTCTCTCCTGATCGAAGGTGCTGATACATTTGAGGATATAATAACCGTCCTGCGCCTCGATCACCGGACTGATCTCATCCTTGCCCAGTTCAAAGGCGGCCTGTTCGATGGCGGCGTCCGTTTCTCCCTTTCCAAAAGAATAGGAGATGACGCTGTCCTGGCTGTTGGCCTTTGCCAGCGCCTCAAAATCCGCCCCTTCTGCGGTCGCCTCCTGCAGCACCGACTGCGCGCTGTCCCTGTCGTCAAGGCGGATCGCCCAGACCGTAATGGTCCGCGCCTCATCGTCGCTGATCTCCGGATCCACGGTGGAAACGATCTGCTGATAGACCTTATCCGCCAGCGCACATTCCCGATACATCCCGGCGATGTCGGATTCGTCAAAACCGAAAAGCTCCTTCTCCGTCTCATTCAGGGACGCATAGTATTCTGCGGCCGCTGCAACAACCCGTTCTTCTTCGTCCTCCTCCAGCAAAACGCCCTTCTGCCGGGCCAACAGCGCCATGGACTTGACCTGCGCCAGCTCTCCCAGCACCTGCTCCTTGACTTCTTCCTCCAGCGTCCTGTCTCCGTTTTTCCTCTCCCAGATCCGGCTGCCGTACACGCTTTCGTACTGGTTTTGCAGATTGGTCAGATAGATCATGGCCTCCGGCAGCATACAGGAGACGCCCGAAATGCGAAAAACCTCATTCTCCCGAAATCCCGTGGTCAGCACCACCTTCGTTTCCTTTTTGCAGCCCGCAAAAATCCCGCAGACAATCAGGAAAAAAAGGAAAAGCGCGACGCTTTTGTTTCTCTTTTTCATCGATCCGCTTCCTCTGTCATCGTTTTTGCCATCTCCTTTTGGATGCTTCGGGCCACGGATAATCCGTTTGCGGAAGCCTGCTGCAGCCCTCTGGTCACGCCGGCCCCGTCGCCGATGGCATACAGCCCCTTTACGCTCGTTTCAAAGCAATCATCCACGGTCACTTTGTTGGAATAAAATTTCACCTCCACGCCGTACAGGAGCGTCTCATCGCTGGCGATACCGGGTGTCACCCGGTCCAGCGCCTCGATCATTTCCTCGATGTCCACCATAATCCGATGAGGCAGGACGAGGGAAAGGTCTCCCGGCACCGCGTCTTGCAGCGTAGGGATCAGGTTGCTGCGGCAAAGCCGTTCCTGCGTGGTGCGCCTGCCGCGTTTGAGATCTCCGAAGGTCTGCACCATGATCTTTCCGCCGCAGAGCATATTGGAAAGCTGCGCGATCATTTTCCCGTACTCAATGGGCGTTTTGAAGGGCCTGGTGAAATTTTTGGAGACCAGAATGGCAAAATTGGTGTTATGGGTCTTATGGTCCTTCGCCTTATAGGCGTGTCCGTTCACCACCGAAAGATGTCCGTCATAGTATTCCACCGTCACCTCTCCGGAAGGATTGGTACAAAAGGTGCGCACCTTATCGTCAAAGGTGGGCGTGTGATAGATCAGCTTCGCCTCATACAGGTTTTCATTTAAAAACTGCATGATTTCATCGCGCACTTCCACCCGTACGCCGATATCCACCGTGCCGGGCACGGTATCGACGCCGATCCTGCCGCACTGCTCCTGCAGCCATTCCGCTCCCTCTCTTCCCACGGCGGCGACGATCTGATCCGCGCAAAACACCTCGCCACGGTCCGTACGAACCGCCACGGCCCTGTGGTTTTCTACGACAATCTCCTGTACCATCGTATGAAACAAAAGTTCTGCGCCCGCCTGCTGCAGGTGGCGCTGCAGCTTTTCATAAATCTTATAGCCCTCCTCCGTTCCCAAATGCCGGATCGGACATTCCACCAGCTTCAGATTTGCCTCAATGGCCTTTTTGCGGATTTCAAAAAGCTCCTTTTGCTTATCTACGCCATAGACGGACCGGTCCGCCCCGAACTTCAGATAGATCTCATCCGATTCCCGGATCAGCTTTGCCGCGGCTTCATATCCCAAAATCTGCGGCAGGTTTCCGCCCACGTCGGCGGACAGGGAAAGCTTCCCGTCCGAAAAGGCCCCCGCCCCGGAAAACCCGGTGGTAATGGAACAGGGCTGACAGTGCGCGCACCGCTTTGTGGTGCGCTTGGGGCACACCCTTTCCTCAATGGGCCTTCCTTTTTCGATTAAAAGGACGCGGCAGTCCGGGTTTTTCTCCAACAGCTCATAGGCGCAGAAAATACCGCCCGGGCCGGCGCCGATGATGATCACGTCATATCTGTCCATGGACAGCACTCCTCCTTTTGCAATCTGTCTTCCTTTTGCAAAAAGGGGCTGATCCCTGCGGCCGGCGGGCAATCCCCTCCGGCCGCAAAAAACGGCCCCCTGCTCTTTCGTATTTCTTTCTCAAGCGTATCTTATAAAATGGTGTGGATCCAGCCCTTTGGCCCTTCCACTCTTCCCATCTGGATTCCCGTCAGGGTGTCGTAGAGCTTCTGAACCACCGGCCCCATCTTCTCCATGCCGCTGTCAAAGCAGATCTCCCTGCCGTGATCTACGACCTTGCCCACGGGGCAGATCACCGCCGCCGTGCCGCAGACGCCGCACTCCGCGAACTGATCCAGCTCCGCCAGCTTCACCGGACGCTCTTCTACCGAGAAGCCCAGAATATCCCTGGCCACTGTCACCAGAGAACGTCTGGTGATGGAAGGCAGGATACTGTCGGACTTGGGGATCACGATGCGGCCCTGCCGGTCCACGAACAGGAAATTGGCGCCGCCGGTCTCCTCCACACAGGTCCGGGTCGCCGGATCGGGAAACATATTTTCATCAAACCCGTTGGTATGCGCGGTCACATAGGCGTGCAGGCTCATGGCGTAATTCAGCCCGGCCTTGATATGGCCCGTTCCGTGGGGCGCCGCCCGGTCAAAATCGCTGACACAGATGGTCAGAGGCTTCACGCCGCCTTTGAAATAAGGGCCTACCGGCGTTACAAAAATACGGAACTGATATTCCTCCGCGGGCTTTACGCCGATCACCGGAGAGCTGGCGAACATATAGGGGCGAATATAAAGAGTCGCGCCGCTGCCATAGGGCGGAACCCAGGCGGTATTCGCCTTTACCACCTCGTCCACGGCTTCCAGGAAACGGTCCGCCGGGAAGGGCGGCATCTCCAGACGCCTGGCGCTGTCTTTCATGCGCTCCGCGTTCAGATCGGGACGGAACGTCACGATATGGCCGTCTTCCGTGGTATATGCCTTGAGTCCCTCAAAGACCTCCTGACAATAATGTAAAATTCCCGCACATTCGCTGATGGTGACATTCGGATCCGCCGTCAGCGCGCCTTCCTCCCAGGTACCGTTTTTAAAATTCGCCACATAACGGTAATCGGTGGGCATGTAGGCAAAGCCGAGGTTGGCCCAGTCCAGATTTTTCTTTTCCATTTTACTCACACTCCTCATCCGTTTTTGCGGCGGGCAGGCGTATCTGCGCCGCCCGTTGCTTTCCCGACTAGTATAGCACGATTATGCAGAGAAGAAAAGTAGTTTTTTCACGCCCTTTCTACCGCTTCTTTCATGCTTCGCACATAA
>CANQUI010000051.1 GCA_947626995.1 uncultured Eisenbergiella sp.
AACAGCTTAAGCAACAAGATGGGTAATTCCTTACTGGCTGTAAGGGGTATTAACCATAAATACATTGTAGTAGGAGGTTCCTAATTATGGATATTAAAAAAACGCGTGTGGAGAAGCAGCTTACGATCGGACTGACGGGCCGGCTGGATACGAGTACGGCGCCCCAGCTGGAGCAGGAGCTGCAGGAGAGTCTGGAGGGCGTGGAAGAACTCATTTTTGACCTTTCCAGGCTGGAGTATATTTCTTCCGCCGGACTTCGGGTTTTGCTGTATGCGCAGAAGGTAATGAACCGGCAGGGCAGCATGGTGGTGCGCCATGCGAATGAGATGATCCAGGAAGTATTTGAGATCACCGGTTTTACCGATATTCTGAATCTGGAGTAAAAGAGGAGAGAAAGGTTATGCAGATCAATAAAATTGCGGTCAACAATCATGGGATCGGATTGGATGATGTGCGCAGAGAGGTGGAAAAGTACGCGGAGTATCAGGGATTGGGGAAAAAGGACACGCTGCGGCTTTGTCTTCTGGCGGAAGAGATGATGGGCATGGTCCAGGGAATCGTGGGAAGCTTTGTGGCCTACTTCTGGATTGAGGGCGGCAGACGGGAAGGAAACCTGCACCTGGACGCCTATGTGGATATGGACACATCCAAAAAAGAAGGACTGCTTTCCATGTCCGGCTCCGGCAAGAATATGGCCGCCCGGGGAATCATGGGCAAGATCCGCGACGTCGTGGAGAATTTTATGCTCAATTATGAAGAGGTGAGCCGCTACGCTTCGCAAAACGGCATCGATCTGTTTTCCTACGACGAATACGGCACCATGTACGCCGGTATGGACTGGGCGAGCAAAAGCTGGTCTTTGGGACGGTACCGGGACAGCGTGGAGGCGCATCGTATGGAAGACGACGGCGCACAAGCCTGGGACGAACTGGAAAAGTCCATCGTGGCCAAACTCGCGGATGACGTGCGCGTGGGCGTGCGCTCCAATCATGTGGAAGTGGTGATTCAGAAGAAATTCTGATTCCCAAAGGCAGGGAGTGACAAAAAGGGTATGGTCGTTTATTTACAGTTGGCGTGGATGGCGCTTCTTACCTTGGCAGTGTCTGTCCTGTTTTATCTTGCAGAAAAGAGAACCGCGTTTGGGAAATGGAATCCGAAGGCCAGGCAGTGGATATACGGCGTGGCCTTCGGTGTTTTATCAATCTGCGGTACGGAGTTTGCCGTTCCCTTCCAGGGAGTCGTGCTGAATGAAAGTACGGCGGCGCCTCTGTGCGCGGGGCTGATCTTCGGATCCCCGGCCGGCGTCATTGCCGGTGTGATCGGCAGTGTGGAACGGTATCTGGCAAGCGCCTGGGGAGCCGGATATTACGGGCGTTATGCCGGGACGTTTTCGATCCTGTTTGCCGGACTGGCCGGCGCCGGGATGCGCCGGTACATGTTTGACGACAAAAAGCCGGCCTGGTATTACGGTCTGGCGTCAGGCATCATCGCAGAGGTGGTGGATATGCTGCTGCTTTTGGCGGTGAATGTGGACGATATGCGTTCGGCCTTTTATGTGGTGGAGGTCGCCGCGCTGCCGCTGGCGATCATGAACGGGGTGGCGGTGATGCTGGCCCTGCTTGGCGTTTCCCTCGTGGCGGGCGTCAGATGGAAATCGGACAGGAGCCGGGAGAAACTGACGCAGACTTTTCAGAAGTGGCTGTTATTATGCGTGACGCTGGCCTTTTTGGCCACCGGGTTCTTTACCTATTGGGTCGAAGACGGCATTTCCGACAGTCAGAATGAGAACGTGCTGCGGTTAAACCTTCTTGATGTGTCCCAGGATATTCAGGACGCCTCCGACAAGAAACTGTTGGAAATCACCCGGAGCGTGAAGAGCCTGCTTAAAGACAGCGCGACGGACATGGAAAAGATCCCATTGGACAGACTGTACGAAATCGCCGATTATTACCATGTGGCGGAACTGGATCTGGTGGACGAAGAGGGGATCGTGCGGGCGACCACAAGAGAGGGCGCTTTGGGGTACGATATGGCCTCCGCCGAACAGTCCTCCCGTTTTCTGGTTCTGTTAAAGGGGCAGAAGGAATTTGTGCAGCGATACCAGCCCACCGGATTTGATGCTTCCGTTTCCCGCAAATATGCCGGCGCCGCGTTCGATACGGGCGGTTTTTTACAGGTGGGCTACGATGCCGAGCAGTTTCAGAGCGATCTGAGCGCGCAGGCCGCGGCCGCCGCGTTCAACCGTCATGTAGGGGAAAGCGGATTCATCATTGTCTGCGATGAAAACTGGCAGGTTGTCAGCGATCCGAAAGGCCATACCGGTCAGAAGCTGGAGACGGCGGGCGGGTTCTTCCTGGACGATGACAAAATCGCGGAGTTTGCATTATTTCCGGCGAACATATACGAGCAGGACTGCCTTTGCATGTATATGAAATCGGAAGGGTACTACATCATGGGCGTGCTGCCAAAGGCGGAGGCGACCTTTGCCCGGGATGTATCCTTGTATGTTTCCGTATTTATGGAAGTACTGATTTTCACGCTGCTGTTCGTGCTGATCTATATTCTGACCAAAAATCTGATCGTGGACAATATTCTCCGGGTCAACGATTCCCTGGCGCGCATTACCGGGGGAGATCTGGAGGAAAAGGTGAATGTGCGGACCAATCAGGAGTTTGCCACCCTGTCCGACGACATCAACACCACGGTTACGGCGCTGAGACATTATATCGACGAGGCGGCCGCCCGGCTGGACAAAGAACTGCTTTTGGCCCGGGCCATCCAGCGGTCCGCGCTGCCTGGCGTATTTCCGCCCTATCCCAATCGGACGGAGTTTGAGATATGGGCGGGCATGAGGCCTGCCAAAGAGGTGGGAGGAGATTTCTACGATTTCTACCTGATGGGAGAGGATAAGCTGGCCTTCGTCATTGCGGACGTATCGGGAAAAGGGATTCCGGCGGCCATGTTCATGATGACGGTCAAGACGCTGCTTAAGAATCTTGCCGAGACCGGGCTTCCGGTGGAGGAGGTGCTTACGGAGGCCAACCGGCAGTTGTGTGAGCATAATCAGGCGGAAATGTTTGTGACGGTCTGGATGGGAATTCTGGATTTGGAGACGGGCGTGGTATCCTGCGCCTGCGCCGGACACAATCCGCCGCTGCTGCGCAGCCAGGACGGCTCCTATTCCTTTGTAAAATTCAGACCCGGTCTGGTCCTGGCCGGAATGGAAGGAATTCATTACCGGAAAAACGAATTTACGCTCCTGCCGGGCGATACGCTCTATCTGTATACCGACGGCGTAACGGAGGCTACGGACAGCAATGAGAAGCTGTACGGGGAAGAGCGGCTGAACAGGTATTTAAACGCGCTGGAGAGCGCAGACCCGGAAAAGATCTGCAAGTCGGTACTCTCCGATGTGGATCGTTTCGTGGGAAGCGCGCCGCAGTTTGACGATATCACAATGCTTTGCCTCACCTATCTGGGCCATGGGAAAGAACTTACGGTGGATGCCGGGCTGGATCAGATCGCAGTCGTCACGGAATTTGTGGAAGGGATCCTGCAACAGGCGGGGTGCCCGGTCAAGACGATCATGCAGATCAACGTTGCGGTGGATGAGGT
Organism: uncultured Eisenbergiella sp.; assembly: GCA_947626995.1. Classification (GTDB taxonomy): domain Bacteria; phylum Bacillota; class Clostridia; order Lachnospirales; family Lachnospiraceae; genus Gallintestinimicrobium. The sequence continues at coordinate 3,616 of CANQUI010000051.1, forward strand.
CTTCAGCAACATTGTCCGTTACGCGTACAAAGAAAGCACGGGAAAGGCGACGGTGCAGGTACAGATCGCCAGGGCCGTCCCGTCGGTGACGCTGACGTTTCTGGACAGCGGCAAGCCGTTTAATCCGCTGGAAAAGGAGGATCCGGATGTGACGCTGCCCGCCGGGGAGCGCCAGATCGGCGGCCTGGGGATTTATCTGGTAAAAAAGACCATGGACCAGGTGGATTACGAATACCGGGACGGGAAAAACCGGCTGCGGCTTCTTAAAAAATGGTAAAAGAAAAAAGGGGATCCCAACGGTTATAAAAAACCGGGGATGCCCTTTTTTATGCAGCGCGGTCAGTCGCGGTAAAATTTCAGAATACCGTCCATTCGGGCGGACAGATTGGCCATCAGAAGATCCAGCAGGGCCAGGGACGCCATACATTCCACCACGACCACGGCCCGGGGGACAATGACGGGATCGTGGCGGCCTTTGATCGTTACAACGCGGTTTTGGCCGTCGCGTCCTATGGTCTCCTGTTTTTGGAAGATGGAGGGAGTGGGCTTGATATGGGCGCGCAGCACGATGGGTTCTCCGTCGCTGATGCCGCCTAAAATGCCGCCGGCGTGGTTGGTCTTTTTATGGATCCCGGACTCGTCGGCGTAAAACGCATCGTTGTTTTGCGAGCCGGTCAGCTTAGATACGGCGGTCCCGTCTCCGATTTCCACCGCTTTGACGGCGCCGATGGACATGACGGCGGCGGCAAGACGGGCATCGAGCTTATCAAAGACCGGTTCTCCGATGCCGGTAGGGACGCCGGTAATCTGACATTCAATGACGCCGCCCGCAGAGTCTTTTTGGGCCATGAGATCGGAAAGATATTCTTCTGCTTTCCGGCTCGCCTCCCAATCCGGCATACAGGTGGGAGTTTGCAGGATGGCCTGTCTGTCAAAGCGGGAATCGTCAATGGAAACGGGGCCGATGGAACGGGTAAAGGCGCAGACCTCAATGCCCAGTTCCTTCAGGATCCGGGCCGCTACAGCGCCTGCCGCCACCCGGCCGATGGTCTCTCTGCCGGAGGAGCGGCCGCCGCCGCGGTAATCCCGGAACCCGTATTTCTGATCGTAGGTATAATCCGCATGTCCCGGCCGATAGTAAGAGGCGATTTCATCATAGTCCGCGGAACGCTGGGACGTATTGGGCACCATAAGACAGATCGGCGTGCCGGTGGTCCTGCCTTCAAAGACGCCGGAGAGAATCTCCACCTCGTCCGGCTCCCGGCGCTGGGTGGAAAAACGGCTGGCGCCGGGTTTCCTTCTGTCCAGGTAAGCCTGAATATCCGTTTCACACAAAGAAAGGCCGGCGGGACAACCGTCTATGACGACGCCGATGGTCTTGCCGTGGGATTCCCCGAAGGTGGTGATGGTGAACTGTCTGCCGAATGTGGATCCTGCCATGAGAGCGCTCCTTTCCGGGGCAGGGCTGCCGGCCCCGGTTTTTAGGAACAGTATACATGAAGTTTTTGACGAACACAAGGAATTCTGATATAATTTCCAAATATGACAGGGATTCAGGAAGGTGGGCTTTGCGCATGAAAAAAATGAGACAGGCGAATCTGGAACTTTTGCGCATGATCTGCATGATGATGGTGATTACCATGCACCTGCTCAATCATGGAAAGCTTCTGGAGGCCGTACAGCCCGGCAGCCTTTCCTATTATATTGTGTGGACGCTGTTTGGAGGCTCCTTTGTTTCCATTACCATCTACCTGCTCATCAGCGGTTATTTTTTGGCAGAGACCCGGTTTTCTGTCCGAAAGCTGGCCCGGCTGGGCGGGCAGGTGTTCTTTTACGCGTTCGGGATCACGATGCTGTTTTGGATCTTTGGAGGAGTCGAAAAGGATCTGCGGATTCTGGTGTATTCCCTTTTGCCCATATCGTCGGATTTTTACTGGTTTATTTCCATATATGTGGGGATGTATCTGTTTTCACCCGTTTTGAACCATCTGATCCGTTCCCTGACCAAACGGCAGCTGGAATGTGTGCTGGCCCTGAGCTTTTTCTTGGTGTCGGTGTGGCCCAATCTCATTTATTTTTCCTCCGCGTTAAACACCGCGGGGGGCGTCAGCATCAGCTGGTTTCTTACCGCCTATCTGTTCGGCGCGTATCTGCGCCTGTACGACAGCCCGGACGGAAAGTTTGGAAAGAAAGCGCTGGGGGCGGCGGGCGTGACGCTGCTGATTCCCGCCAGCCGTTTTCTGATCGAGGCCCTTTTGCAGACGCCGCTTTCTGCGATCCCCATTTTAGAGGATCTGATGTGGGGCTTCAGCGTATTTTATAATTACGATTCCATCCTGGTCAGCGCAGCGGCTTTTTTGTGGTTTCGCGCTTTTTTGAACCTGAAAATCCCTTCCGGAAGACTGGCGAACGGAATCGTCAAAGCGGCCGGCGCGGCTTTTGGGGTCTATCTGATCCACGATCACTATTACATCCGGGAAAGCCTCTGGCCCCGGATCGGCGGAGAGGCCTGGGTGGGAAAATGGTATCTGCCCCTGGCCATTCTCGGGGTGGTGATCGGTCTGTACGCGGTCTGCGCGTGTATCGAGCTGTTGCGGCAGCTTTTGTTCCGTCCTTTGGAGCGCAGCGAGCGCTTACAGGGATTTTTGGGGCGGATGGATGAAAAACTTTTGCGCCTGTGGAGGGGAAAATGAAATATCGGATCATATGTACACAAGGACGCGCCAAACGCGCGGAGATGGAAACCGTACACGGTACGATCCAGACGCCGGTTTTTATGAATGTGGGGACGGCGGCGGCCATCAAGGGCGCGGTTTCCACGGAGGATCTGGAACAGATCGGCACGCAGGTGCAGCTTTCCAATACGTATCATTTGCATGTGCGGCCCGGAGATGAAAAGATCAGGCAACTGGGCGGCCTGCACCGGTTCATGTCGTGGAACCGGCCGATTCTGACCGATTCCGGCGGCTTTCAGGTTTTTTCCCTGGCGGGGCTGCGCCGGATCCGGGAGGAAGGCGTGACGTTCCGGTGCCACATCGACGGCCACAAAATCTTTATGGGGCCGGAGGAAAGTATGCGCATCCAGTCTCATCTGGGCTCCACCATCGCCATGGCCTTTGACGAATGTCCGCCGGCCAGGGCGGAGCGCAGCTATGTGCAGCCCTCGGTGGAACGCACCACCCGGTGGCTGATGCGCTGTAAGGCTGAAATGGAGCGGTTAAACGCGCAGGAGGATACCCTCAATCCCGATCAGCTTTTGTTTGGGATCAATCAGGGCGCCGTCTATCCGGATATCCGGATCGAACATGCCAGACGGATTTCCGAACTGGAACTGGACGGATATGCCATCGGCGGCCTGGCGGTGGGAGAGACCCATGAGGAAATGTATGCGATCCTGGAGGAGACGGTGCCGTATCTGCCAAAGGACAGGCCCACCTATCTGATGGGAGTGGGAACGCCCGCCAATATCCTGGAGGCGGTGGAGCGGGGCGTGGATTTTTTCGACTGCGTTTATCCCACCCGCAACGGCAGACACGGACATCTGTATACAAATTTCGGCAAGATCAATCTGTTCAACGCCAAATACGAGCTGGACGACCGTCCCATAGAGCCGGGCTGCCGGTGCCCTGCCTGCCGGCGTTATTCCCGGGCCTATCTTCGTCATCTGTTAAAGGCCAAAGAGATGCTGGGCATGCGTCTTTGCGTCCTGCACAACCTGTATTTTTACAATACGATGATGGCCGAAATCCGTTTGGCGCTGGAAAAGGGGGAATTTGCGGCATACAAGAAGCGAAAGCTTGACGGAATGGGAAATATTGTGTATGATAAGTAGAAAGTATCAATTTGCGCAAAAGAGCAGGAATCAGGAGGAAATAAAATGAGCATTTTACTGACGGCAACGGGAACCGGTTCGACCGGCCTTATTCCCATGATTTTGATGTATGTCGTCATTTTCGGCGCGTTCTTTTATTTTGTGTTGTATCGTCCGCAGAAAAAGGAACAAAAGAAGATGAACACCATGCTTTCTTCTTTGGAGATCGGAGACAGTGTGCTGACCAACAGCGGCTTTTACGGCATCATCATCGACATCACCGACGATACGGTGATCGTGGAGTTCGGCAACAATAAGAACTGCCGGATTCCGATGCAAAAGACCGCGATTTCCCAGGTGGAAAAGGCGGAAGAATAGGCGGTCGGTCCGGCAGTTTTGCCGGACTTTGTCACGAAAGCGGTTGAAAAGGAGGTACGGATCATGAAAAGGAGTGGCGCAGGCAGGAAAGCGACAGTGTTGTTTTGCCTGGCATTGGGGCTGGCGATTCTGCTGACAGAAAAAGTACAGGTACATGCCGCAGAGCCGTTCGCTACGGTGCAGGGTACGATCCTGGATAAAACCAAGACGAATATGCTCTATCTTTCCACCCGGGACGGCGTGATGGAGATCAAGCTGGATTCCGACACGGACGCCAGCGAATGTAAAGCGCTGGTGGCGGACAAGCGCATCAGCGTTTCCGTGGCATACGGATCGGACGGGTATCTGCATGCGGTGAAGATCACCAATGACTCCGGTTCTTCCGGCGCTTCGATCAGCGACGGTTCCGCGACGACGGTATATGGGACGCTCAGCAAAAAATCCAAAGGGAATCTGTTATACTTTAATACCGCGCAGGGCGTGATGGAGATCATGCTGGATCAGTCCACGGATATGAGCGGATGCGCGCTTATGGTTCCGGAGAGCGATTATGTGATCCTCTGCGCGCGGGGCTCCGACGCGTATCTGCATGCGCTCAAGATCGCCGATACCATCACGGCGCTTAATACAGGAATGACGGCGTCCTCCTCGATTTCGCCGGCGCCGAGAAATCCCGGCAATGTCAAGACCGCCACATCGGCGGTGGTGGGCAAGGTCGCTTCCAACACCAGCGAAAGAATGTTGTATTTGTCCACCGACGGCGGAGAAATGCAGATTGTCATTGACGATGATACGGATACGAGAAACGGCCTCATGCTGGTGCCGGGGAATCAGCTTGTGGTTTCTCTCTACCGCGGTTCCGACGCGTATCTGCACGCCGTTGCCGTGGTCGGCGTAAAGAGCGTCTCTACGGCAGTGGTGGATACCACGGCCAATACGGAGTCGACTGTGACCGGAACGGTGGACGCCAAGTCTACGGAAGATATTCTGTATCTGAATACCAACGTGGGGACGATGGAGTTAAAGATGGACGCGGTACAGAGCGTATTGGGCTGCAAGACGCTGGTGACGGGAAAGAAACTCACCGTGGTCTGCGCGCGGGGCTCCGACGCGTATCTGCATGCGCTCAATATTACCGGATAAACGGAAATCAGAAAAGAAAAAATAAAAAAACGCCCTGCCGTACGCAGGGCGTTTTGCCGTTTTTGCGAATACCATATAAAAAAGGAGACGGAGGAGGGAAAACGCATGAAAGTCGTGGATATGCACTGTGATACGATCTGGCGGCTCATGGACGATCCAAACGGCTGGACACTGGAAAAAAACGGGCTGCATATCAGTCTGGAGAAGATGGAAAAGGGGTCGTATCTTTTACAGAACTTCGCCCTTTTTCTGGATCAGAAACAAGGCGGCGATCTTTATCAAAGGGCGCTGCAAATGGCGGACCTTTTTGATGGGCAGATGCGGCTGTTTTCCGATCGGATCCGGTCGGTGCGAAGCTATGAGCAGATCCTCAAAAACAGGGATCAGGGCGTGATGAGCGCCCTGCTGACGATTGAAGAGGGCGGCGTTTTTCAGGGAAGTCTGGAAAAGCTGCGGGAATTTTACGAACGCGGGGTGCGCATGGTGACGCTGACCTGGAATTATCCCAATGAGATCGGCTGGCCCGGCGCGTTAAACGTTTGCAAGGGACTGACGGAATTTGGGTTCTGTTTTCTGGAAGAGACGGAGCGTTTGGGGGTGATCGCGGACGTGTCCCATTTGTCCGACGCGGGGTTTTGGGATGTGGCGTCCCACGCGAAAAAACCCTTTGTGGCCAGCCATTCCAATGCCCGTGCCGTCTGTGGCCACGCCCGTAACCTCACGGACGAGATGATCCGTGCGCTGGCCCAAAAGGGAGGCGTAATGGGGCTGAATTTTTGCCCGGATTTTTTACAGACGGTCCCCAAAGGCCGGGAAAATCCGGGAACGATTGAAGCGGTGGTGCGCCATGCAAAACACATCGTCAACGTGGGCGGGATCGAATGTCTGGGGCTGGGCAGCGATTTTGACGGGATTTTGACCCACAGCGAGCTGACCGGAGCGGACCGGATGCCGCTTTTGGACGAGGCGCTCCAAAAGGCGGGATTTCGGGAGAAGGAGCGGGAAAAGATCTTTTCCCAAAACGTGCTGCGCCTTTATCGGGAGCGGCTCTGACGGACGCCCTTCCTTGCGCTTTTGCAAAAAAGGTGATATACTGTGTGGCGTTAAATCAGACCGGCTATAATCCCTCTGCCCACGCGCAGACGCTGCGGACCCAAAAAACGGCAAACAGGCCGGTTTCCCATAATTTTGAGTTGAAAAAAAGCGGACAGTAAGATAGAATAGTATATGACGCTCTGCCGGATCCGGTTTTGTGCGGCCGTATCGAATGGGAGGTTTTGGAATGGAATTACATATTGTCTGTATTCCCGGAGACGGGATCGGACCGGAGATCGTGTCCGAAGCAAAAAAAGTCCTGCAAAAAGTGGCCGGTCAATACGGTCATACGCTTATCCTAAAGGACGTGCTCATGGGAGGCGCCTCCATCGACGCATACGGCGTTCCGCTGACGGACGAAACCATTGCACAGGCAAAGGCGGCGGATGCGGTGCTGATGGGCTCGATCGGAGGAGATCCCAACACGTCGCCCTGGTACCGGCTTGCACCGGATAAGCGTCCGGAGGCGGGGCTTTTAAAGATCCGCAAGTCCCTGAATCTGTTCGCGAACCTGCGGCCCGCCTATCTGTATCCGCAGCTGGCGGCGGCCTGTCCCCTAAAGGAGGACATCAGCAAAGCAGGCTTTGATATGCTGATTATGCGGGAGCTTACCGGGGGACTGTATTTCGGCGAGAGAAAAACGACGGTGGAAAACGGCGTGCGCAGGGCGGTAGATACGCTGACGTACGATGAGAATGAGATCAGAAGGATCGCCATCAAAGGCTTTGAAATCGCCCGCAAGAGGCGGCATAAGGTGACCAGCGTGGACAAGGCCAATGTGCTGGATTCCTCGCGTCTGTGGAGAGAGGTAGTCAACCAGGTGGCAAAGGACTATCCGGACGTGACGCTGGAGCATATGCTGGTGGACAACTGCGCCATGCAGCTGGTTCGTAATCCGGCGCAGTTCGACGTGATTCTGACGGAAAACATGTTCGGAGACATTCTTTCCGATGAAGCCAGTATGGTGACCGGTTCCATCGGCATGTTGGCTTCCGCCAGCCTCAACGATACCAGGTTCGGGCTGTACGAGCCCAGCCACGGCAGCGCGCCGGATATCGCCGGCAGAAATCTGGCCAATCCCATCGCCACGATTTTAAGCGCCGCCATGATGCTGCGCTACAGCTTCGATCTGGACCGGGAGGCGGACGAGATCGAACAGGCGGTGCGTCAGGTCTTACAGGAGGGATACCGGACCGGCGATATTATGTCGGAAGGCTGCACGCAGGTGAGCTGCTCGAAGATGGGCGATCTGATTGCAGACCGGATTGGAGCATAAGCGGACAGGCCGCGCTGGCGGCGGACAGGAGAGAATATGAGAAGTGAAAATGTGACAAAAGGGGTGCAGCAGGCGCCCCACAGAAGTCTTTTTAACGCGCTGGGCTATACACAGGAGGAGCGGAACCGTCCGCTGATCGGGATCGTCAGTTCCTACAATGAGATCGTACCCGGTCACATGAATCTGGATAAAATTACGGAGGCGGTAAAAATGGGAGTCGCCATGGCCGGCGGCACCCCGGTGGTCTTTCCCGCCATTGCGGTATGCGACGGCATCGCCATGGGACACGTGGGGATGAAATACTCCCTGGTGACCCGGGATCTGATCTGCGACAGCACGGAGTGTATGGCCGTTGCGCATCAGTTCGACGGTCTGGTCTGTATCCCCAACTGCGATAAAAACGTGCCCGGCTTGCTGATGGCGGCCGCCCGGGTGAATATTCCGACCATCTTTGTATCCGGAGGCCCCATGCTGGCGGGTCATGTGAAGGGAGAAAAGAGAAGCCTTTCCTCCATGTTCGAGGCGGTGGGATCCGTGGCGGCAGGGACCATGACCATGGAAGATCTGGAGGAGTTTGAGGAAAAGGTCTGTCCTACCTGCGGCTCCTGTTCCGGAATGTACACGGCCAATTCCATGAACTGCCTGACCGAGGCGCTGGGCATGGGATTAAAAGGAAACGGGACCATTCCGGCGGTCTATTCGGAACGGATCCGTCTGGCCAAGCACGCCGGCATGAAGATCATGGAGCTGGTGGAAAAGAATATCCGGCCCCGGGACATTATGAGCGAAAAGGCGTTTTTAAACGCCCTCACCGTGGACATGGCGCTGGGCTGTTCCACCAATTCCATGCTGCATCTTCCCGCCATTGCGCATGAGGCGGGGGTAGAACTGAACATGGAGATTGCCAACGAGCTTTCGGCCAGAACGCCAAATCTGTGCCATCTGGCGCCGGCGGGCCCTACTTATATGGAAGATCTCAACGAGGCGGGCGGCGTATACGCGGTCATGAACGAACTGAACAAAAAGGGACTGCTGCATACGGATCTGATCACCGTCACCGGGAAAACGGTGGGCGAGAACATAGAAGGGTGCGTCAACCGCAATCCGCAGGTCATCCGTCCCGTGGAAAACCCGTATTCTCCCACCGGCGGCATCGCGGTGCTGAAGGGAAATCTGGCGCCGGATACCGGCGTGGTAAAACGTTCGGCGGTGGTGCCTGAAATGATGGTGCACGAAGGTCCCGCCCGGGTATTCGACTGTGAGGAGGATGCCATTGACGCCATCAAAGGCGGCAGGATCGTGCCGGGAGACGTGGTAGTGATCCGGTATGAAGGCCCCAAGGGCGGCCCCGGTATGCGTGAGATGTTAAATCCCACTTCCGCCATAGCGGGGATGGGATTGGGTTCCAGCGTGGCGCTGATCACCGACGGACGGTTTTCCGGCGCTTCCCGCGGCGCCTCCATCGGCCATATTTCTCCGGAAGCCGCGGTGGGCGGCCCCATCGCCCTGGTACAAGAGGGAGATCTGATTTCCATCAATATTCCCGAAAACCGTCTGGAGGTAAAGATTTCCGACGAGGAAATGGAAAGAAGAAGAGCGAAATGGCAGCCCAGAGAGCCTAAGATCACGACAGGTTATCTGGCCAGATATCGGGAAATGGTCACCAGCGGGAACCGGGGCGCAATCCTGGAGATCCCCAAATCACATTGACAGGAGAGGATACATATATGTTATTGACAGGTGCGGAAATTATCATCGAATGTCTGAAGGAGCAGGGAGTGGATACCGTTTTCGGCTATCCGGGCGGTACGATCCTGAATGTGTACGATGCCCTGTACCGGCACAGCGAAGAGATTTTTCACGTATTGACATCCCATGAACAGGGAGCGGCCCATGCGGCGGACGGCTATGCCAGAGCCACCGGCAAGGTGGGCGTGTGTATGGCCACCAGCGGCCCCGGCGCCACCAATCTGGTGACGGGGATTGCGACGGCCTATATGGACAGTGTGCCCATGGTGGCGATCACGGCAAACGTGAACTTGCCGCTGTTGGGCAAGGACACCTTTCAGGAGGTGGATATTGCGGGCGTGACCATGCCCATCACCAAGCACGGCTATATCGTGAAGGATGTAAAAATTCTGGCGCAGACGCTGCGCAAGGCGTTTGCCATTGCAAAATCGGGCCGGCCGGGGCCGGTGCTGGTGGACGTGACCAAAGACGTAACGGCCGCCACCTGCGAGTACGAGCCGGTGAAACCGGAGGAAGCGGTACGGATCAACCGTTTTACGGCAGAAGAGATGGAAAAGGCGGTGCAGCTGATCGCTTCTTCCCAAAAACCGTTTCTTTATCTGGGCGGCGGCGCGATCCTTTCCGGCGCCTCTGAGCAGGTGCGTGAATTTGCGCATAAGCTGGACGCGCCGGTCTGCGATACGCTGATGGGCAAGGGCGCGTTTGACAGTTACGACCCGCTCTATACCGGTATGATCGGGATGCACGGCACCAAGGCGTCCAATCTGGGCGTGAGCGAATGTGATCTGCTGATCGCGCTGGGCGCGCGCTTCTCCGATCGCGTGGTAGGAAATGCCAGCAAATTCGCGAGCGGCGCAAAGGTGCTGCACATTGATATCGACGCGGCGGAAATCAGCAAAAACGTCAAGGCGGACGTGGCGTTGGTGGGCGATTTGAAGGACGTCCTGACCCAGCTTATCGACAAAGTAGAGGCCGTAAGCCGTCCGGAGTGGCGGGAACGCATCCGGCAGTTAAAGGAAAAATATCCGCTTAAATATGACGACAGCAAGCTGAGCTGCCCGTATATCATGGAAGAGCTGGACCGTATCACAAAGGGAGAAGCCATCGTCACGACAGACGTGGGACAGCATCAGATGTGGGCGGCGCAGTATTATCACTATACCAAACCCCGCACCTTTTTATCTTCCGGCGGACTGGGAACCATGGGATACGGCCTGGGCGCCTGCATCGGCGCGAAAATGGGGCGCCCCGATAAGATCTGCGTCAACATTGCGGGAGACGGATGTTTCCGTATGAATATGAACGAACTGGCCACCGCCAGCCGCTACAATATCCCCATCATCCAGATTGTCATCAACAACCATGTGCTGGGTATGGTGCGGCAGTGGCAGACGCTGTTTTACGGCAAGCGTTACTCCCAGACCGTACTGGAGGACGCGGTGGATTTTTGTAAGATTGCGGAAGGGCTGGGCTGTACGGCGATTCGCGTAACCAAAAAAGAAGAAGTGGCGCCGGCCATCCAAAAGGCCATCGAGCTTCAAAAGCCCGTGATGATCGAGTGCATCATCCCCAAGGACGATAAGGTGTTCCCGATGGTGCCGGCAGGCGCGGCCATCAGCGAGGTCTTTGACGGAGACGATCTGGCTGCAAAAGAAAAATGATTGCCGTCACGGACGGCGGAATGGGAGGATAAAAATGGCAAGAGTCTATAATTTTTCCGCGGGGCCTGCGGTCCTGCCGGAGGAAGTGTTACAGGAAGCGGCAGAGGAAATGCTGGATTACAGAGGATGCGGAATGTCCGTCATGGAGATGAGCCATCGTTCCAAGATGTTTGAGACCATCATTCAGGATGCGGAGGCCGACCTGCGGGAGCTGATGAAGATTCCGGATCATTACCGGGTGCTGTTTTTACAGGGAGGCGCCAGCCAGCAGTTTGCCATGATTCCCATGAACCTGATGAAAAACGGGGTGGCGGATTACATCATTACCGGACAGTGGGCCAAAAAGGCATATCAGGAAGCATGTCTGTACGGAAACGCCAAAGCCGTCGCGTCCTCCGCGGATCAGACCTTTTCCTATATTCCGGACTGCTCGGATCTGCCCATTGATGCAGACGCCGATTATGTCTATATCTGTGAGAACAACACGATCTACGGCACAAAATACAAGACGCTGCCCAACACCAAGGGCAAGATACTGGTTTCCGATGTGTCCTCCTGTTTCCTGTCCGAGCCGGTGGATGTGACCCAGTACGGTCTGATCTACGGCGGCGTACAAAAAAACATCGGCCCGGCCGGTGTGGTCATCGTGATCATCCGGGAGGATCTGATCACGGAGGACGTGCTGCCCGGCACGCCCACCATGCTGCGCTATAAGACCCATGCGGACGCTGGCTCCCTTTATAATACGCCGCCCGCGTACGGCATTTATATCTGCGGCAAGGTGTTTCAGTGGCTGAAGAAAAGGGGCGGCCTGGAGGCCATGAAGGAATATAACGAGAAAAAGGCCGCGATCCTGTATGATTATCTGGATGAGAGCAGGCTGTTTCACGGAACGGTGCGCAAGCAGGACCGTTCCCTGATGAACGTACCGTTTGTAACGGGAGATTCCGATCTGGACGCCAGATTTGTAAAGGAAGCCAAAGAGGCCGGATTCGAAAACCTGAAGGGCCACCGCACCGTAGGCGGCATGCGCGCCAGCATCTATAACGCCATGCCCATAGAAGGCGTGGAAAAGCTGGTGGAATTCATGAAGCAGTTTGAAGCAAAGAATCTGTGACGGACGGGAGGAGAAAGAAAACATGTATCGTTATCTGTGCTTGAATCCGATTGCGCAAGCGGGACTGGATCATTTTACCAAAGAATATGAAAAAACGGAGGAGCTTTCCTGCGCGGACGGCATTTTGGTCAGAAGCGCGTCCATGCATGAGATGGAGCTGCCCGACAATCTGCTGGCGGTGGCCCGGGCGGGCGCCGGCGTGAACAATATTCCCGTTGATAAATGCGCCGAGAAGGGAATCGTGGTATTCAACACCCCCGGCGCCAACGCAAACGGCGTCAAGGAGCTGGTGATCGCGGGGATGCTGCTGGCCAGCCGGGATATCGTAGAGGGGATCAACTGGGTAAAAGAGAATCAGGCCGATCCCAACGTGGCCAAGGATGCGGAGAAGGAAAAAAAGAAATTCGCCGGCACCGAGGTCATGGGAAAGAAGCTGGGGATCATCGGCCTGGGCGCCATCGGCGTCAGAGTGGCCAACGTGGCGCGGCATCTGGGAATGGAGGTTTACGGCTACGACCCGTATGTTTCCGTGGCGGCGGCCTGGAGCTTGAGCCGGGATGTGAAGCATGTGACGGATGTAAACGAGATCTATGAGCAGTGCGATTTTATTACCATTCACGTACCGCTGATGGATGCCACAAAGGGAATGGTCAACGAGGAGGCCATCAGCCGGATGAAGGACGGCGTGGTGCTGTTAAATTTTGCGCGGGATCTTCTGGTGGATGAAAACGCGGTTCTGGGCGGCATCGCTTCCGGAAAAGTGCGGAAATATGTTTCCGATTTCCCCAATCCCGTCACCGCGGGACAGAAAGACTGCATCGTCATTCCCCATCTGGGCGCGTCTACGGAGGAGTCGGAAGAAAACTGCGCGGTAATGGCGGTACAGGAGATGAAGGAATATCTGGAAAACGGCACGATTCAGCACAGCGTCAATTTCCCCGACTGCGATCTGGGGATCTGTCAGTGCCCGAGCCGCGTTGCGATTTTTCATAAAAACATCGCCAACATGATCGCGAAATTCACCTCCGTTATGGGATGGAATAACATCAATATTATCAACATGACCAACAAATCCAAGGGCGATGTGGCCTATACGCTGCTGGATCTGGAAAAGACGGCAAACGAAAGCATCTTGTCTCAGTTAAAGACCATCGACGGCGTTTTCCGGGTACGCGTGGTAAAATAAGCGCAGCAGGATTTGCCAAAGCCAAAGCCAAAAGAGGGGCGCAGAGAGCCAAAATGCTTTCTGCGCCTTTTGTGATACTGAAGGGGCCAAATGAGGAACAGGGGATGCAATAAAAAAGATACGGTGCAGCGCCATTTCCGGCCCTGCGCCGTATCTTTTAAAGATGTGCGCCCGGCGGCGCACGTTTCTAACGGGTGAAAGTCCCAAATCCGCCCGGTAGTGGGAAGGATACAGCCGAAGGCAAGGGTGTCCACCGCGAGGTGGAATCTGAAGGAAGCCGGATGTGGGGAACCTACTAACCCACGGGCAAACCTCTGGCCTGACGAATAGAAATCACATAGAAGGTTATGCATGAGGGTAAGACTGCATTTCAAGCCGAAGCCCGATAACTACACGGAATCATGCATGATAGATGTGGCAGGTAGATGTGTCTTGACGTGGAGTTGGAGTGCTGTCATAGTACTTTATTCCCTGTCATTTTTATGATATTTCAAATGCACTAA
>CANQUI010000052.1 GCA_947626995.1 uncultured Eisenbergiella sp.
TTCCACCGCCGCAACACGCCTATACTATCACGCGGCTCCTTCACTGTCAAGCATTTTTTTATTTTTTCTCTCCCGAGAAAATCCAACGCCCTTTCGGACGGTGGGTTTTTATTATAGCATCCGATTTTGTCACTTGTCAACCTCTTTTTCGCAACAAAATTCCGGCGTCAACAAAGCAAAAAAAAGAAACCCAAAATACAGGATTCTCTTTTCCTTGGCAGAGCTAACGGAGAAAGAGGGATTTGAACCCTCGCGCCGCTTGCGCGACCTACACCCTTAGCAGGGGCGCCTCTTCAGCCTCTTGAGTATTTCTCCAAAATCTGAACCAGACCTCTGCCAATATAAAATTGACGTCTTTGATCGGACGCATTTTATATTATAATGGCTGCCCTTGTTTGTGTCAACCATTTTTTCGGGAAATCTGCAGGGCAAGACGGCGTCGGATTTACCGGTCCGTATGTTCTGCTATGGCTGTTTCGATCCGCCTTTTTACCTCCTCCGCGATTTCCACGGTTTTCATATCTTTGTATTCCTCATAGGGAATAGGCGGTAAATAAATCACCTTCACCGTGACCTTTTCTATGGTATTTTTGTCAAAGGGGATGTAGGCGTTCATCAGCGCCACCGGCACGATGGGACATCTGGCTTTGTAGGCGCTCTTAAAGCTGCCGCCCTTAAACTCCTGCAGCCGGTTCCCCTGACGGCTCCGCGTCCCTTCCGCAAAGATCAGGAAATTCTTTCCGTTTTTGACGTCCCTGGCCACCTGATTGATGACTTCCAAAGACTGGCGGATGTCCTCCCGGTCGATGGAATACGCCCCCATAATGCGAAAGACCTGTTTTAAGAGCGGGATATCCCGCACTTCCTTCTTGTTGACCACGGAAAAAAATCGGGGGCAGCTTTCTATCATGGCCAAAACGTCGAACATTCCCTGGTGATTGGGATAGAAAATGAAATTTTCCCGCTCCGGAATGTTTTCCGTATGATAGCACTCGATCCGGACCCGGCCGCCCCGGTTGGCATGACGGGTGATCTTCTGTAACAGCGCCCATCTTTTTTCCTGGCTGTACGCTTCCCCTTTTCTGGCATAATGACAAAGCTGCCACCACCAGTAAGGCACGAACACAAGATTGTATAAGACCATTAAGATAATCCGTTTCATTCGATCCCTTCCTTTGAAAACGCGGCAGGCGCCCGGTCATAAAGATCCGTTCCTTCCGCATCCATACAGACGATGGCGGGAAAATCCCTGACCCAAAGCCTGCGGACAGCCTCCGTCCCAAGATCCTCGTAGGCGATCACCTCGGCCCGCTGAATGGATTTGGAAAGCAGCGCGCCGGCTCCTCCCACCGCGGCAAAATAGACGGCGCCGTTTCGGATGACCGCCTCCCGTACCGCCTCCGATCTTCTTCCCTTTCCGATCATCCCGGCCAGTCCCAGATCCAGCAGCGCCGGCGTATACCGATCCATACGGCTGGCCGTGGTCGGTCCCGCCGATCCGATCGGGCGGCCGTCCCGCGCCGGGGAAGGCCCCATATAATAGATCACATTTCCCCGCAGGTCAAACGGAAGCTCCTTTCCTGCGTCCAGGGCCTCCTGCATCCGTTTGTGCGCCGCATCCCGCGCGGTATACAAAGTCCCCGTCAGATAAACATAGTCTCCTGCCCGGAGCGAAAGCGCGTCGTCTTTGGAGAGCGGCAGCGTAATATTCCGATTCATAAAATGCCTCCCTTCGATATCTTGTGTTTATCAGAGTTTGGAAACACTATATATATTAGGTAGAAACCCCTTACACTTCTCTTGTCACATGGCGGTTCACATGACAGCAGAGATTGACTGCCACCGGCAGCCCCGCGATGTGCGTGGGATAGGTGTTGATGTTTACCGCCAGGGCGGTGGTGGTGCCGCCCAGTCCCGCAGGGCCGATCCCCGTCCGATTGATGGAAGAAAGCAGCTCTTCTTCCAGCTCCTTTACATAGGGAATGGGAGAATGTTCCCCTGCCTGACGCGTCAGCGCCTGTTTTGCCAGCAGCGCGCATTTTTCAAAGGTACCGCCGATCCCCACGCCCACCACCATGGGCGGGCAGGCGTTGGGCCCCGCATCCCGGACGGTCTTTATCACCACATTCCTGACGCCCTCGATTCCGTCCGCGGGTTTGAGCATAAAGATCCGGCTCATGTTTTCGCTGCCAAACCCCTTGGGGGCCACCGTGATCTTCACGCGGTCTCCGGGAACGATCCGGCAATGGATCACTGCCGGCGTGTTATCCTTTGTATTTTCCCGGATGATAGGATCGCCGACCACGGACTTGCGCAAAAAACCGTCCTCGTACCCCCTGCGCACCCCGTCGTTTACGGCGTCTTCCAAAGGGGCCCCTTCCAGAAAAACCTCCTGACCGATTTCCAGAAAAACCACCGCCATTCCCGTATCCTGACAAATGGGAATCTGATCCTTAGAGGCGATGTCCAAATTTTCTGATAACTGTTCCAGAATCTGACGTCCCAATAGGGACGCCTCTTTTTTTTGGGCCTGTTTTAAAACTGAACACATATCCGGTGAAAGCCGGTAATTGGCCTCGATACACATCTTACGGATCGCATCGGCGATCTGCGCCGTCTGTACTGTTCTCATATTCATCCTCCGTTTTCAGCTATGATATCCTGCCCCGCTTAAAAGATTGGAAAGCCCGGCAAACTGCTCCAGCGTCAAAGTCTCTCCCCGCACATCGGGAGAAACCCCCATTTGTTGCAGCGCCCGGATCACCGTTTCCCGATCCAGGCTCAGTTGCTGCGCATTGTGCAGCCCGTTGACCAGCATCTTGCGGCGCTGTCCGAAGGAGGCGCGGATCAGGGCAAACATCAGCTTCTGATCCTGTACAAAAACCGGCGGCTTTTCATATTTTATCAAACGGATCACGGCGCTGTCCACACCGGGACGGGGAAGAAAGCAGTTCGGGGGAACCTTTCCCACAATCTGTGCCTTTGCATAAAACTGCACTGTCAGCGAAAGGGCTCCGTAATCCTTGCCTCCCGGCTGCGCCTGCATCCTTTGGGCCACTTCCTTTTGCACCATAACGGTAATGGAATGGATGGGAATCTGTTCCTCCAAAAGGCGCATCACAATGGGCGTCGTAATATAATAGGGGAGATTGGCCACGATCTTTAAGGGCCTTCCTTCGTTTTTTTCCTCGGCCAGCCTGCGCAGATCCATCTTTAAAATATCTTCCCGGATGATCTCCACGTTCTGATACGCACGCAGCGTATCCTGCAAAACCGGTATCAATGCCCTGTCGATCTCCACGGCCACGACCTTCCCGGCGCGCTGCGCCAGATATTGCGTCATCGTCCCGATCCCGGGGCCGATCTCCACAATGCAGTCCTCCTGCCGGATCTGGGCCGCGTCCAGGATCTTTTCCAGAACGTGCGGATCGATCAGGAAATTCTGTCCGAACTTTTTTTGCGCACGGATATGATATTTTTGCAGTGTCTCGATGGTCTGGGCAGAGATTCCGGCCGTTTCCATGGTTTTCTCCATTCCGGAGCGTTGAGGCGACGGGGCAGAAGGAGTCTTTTCCTCCTCTTAAGAAATTCGCGCATGGGACTTCTCATCTGCCATCAGGACAATTTGTGACGCTCCGGCGCAAATTGCCGATGGAAAAAGGGGCGATCCGGCTCATTTTTCCATCTTCCTCCTGTCAGATACAAAACAGCGTCCGTGCGTTTTCACACGTCACCGCTTCCACTTCCTTTGCTGTCACGCCCTTGATTTGGGCAATGGCCTGTATGATATAGGGAAGGTTCCGGGAAGAATTGCGCTGTCCCCGATGGGGCTCCGGCGCCAGATACGGGCTGTCCGTTTCCAGCAAAATCCGATCCAGCGGAAGATATTCTACAGCCTCCCGCACCTTTTTTGCGTTTTGAAAGGTAACGACGCCGCCGATCCCAAAATAGGAATCCCATTTCAGAAATTCTCTGGCCGTTTCCTTTGTATAGGAAAAACAATGCAGGACGCCCCGGAAATTTTTCCCGCTGTCTGCCCTCATCACATCCAGCGTATCCTGCGCCGCGTCCCGGGAGTGAAGGATCACCGGCATTTTGACTTCCTCCGCCAGCGCCAGCTGCCGCGCGAACCACTCTTTTTGTCTGCGGCGCGCCGTCTCCTCCTTTTCCCAGTGATAATCCAATCCGATCTCGCCTACCGCCACGGCCCTGGGATGGGAAAGCAGCGTTTTGAGCCGATCCATGTCCTCCTCTTTCAGTCCTGAAATCTCCGACGGATGGACGCCCAGCGCAGCGTAGACAAAGGGCCACTTCTTAGCAAGCGTAAGCGTCGTGTCCACGGACGGCAGGCTTGCGGACACATTGATCACGGTGCCGATCCCCGCTTGGGGAAGGCTTTTAAGCAGCGTATCCCGGTCCGTATCGAACGCTTCGTCGTCGTAATGCGCATGACTTTCAAAGATCATATCGTCTCCTTCTTTCTGCCGTCGTATGTGTTTATCCTATTTCATTCCGCGTGGCGTGTCAATCATCGGAAAAATTTTTTAAAGAATTTCACAAAAACTCTTGCAAAAGCTTCGCAGATATGATATAGTCAATTCTGCGTTGAAAATATAGTTATTTTACATCCGCACCGCTAGCTCAGTTGGTAGAGCACCTGACTCTTAATCAGGGTGTCCAGGGTTCGAGCCCCTGGCGGTGCATTAAGTACCATTTTTGAGGACATACGAGCCTTGGGAGTGGTGCTTTTTCTTTATTTTTCAAAACACAAATCGATGACAGGTGGGATTTTCAGGTGAAAGCATTGATCGCCATGAGCGGCGGCGTAGACAGCAGCGTTGCCGCAAAGCTGACGCTCGAAAAAGGATTGGAGTGCATCGGCTGTACCATGAAGCTGTATCATAACGAGGACGCCGGCATCTCTCCCTCACGCACCTGTTGCTCCGCGGACGATGTGGCGGATGCCCGCAGTGTGGCCCTGAAGCTGGGAATCCCGTTTTATGTTTTTAATTTTACCGACGATTTTAAGAAAAAGGTAATACAGAAATTTATTGACAGTTACCGACAGGGAATCACGCCCAATCCCTGTATCGACTGCAATCGCTATATGAAGTTTGAAAAGCTTTTTGAACGCGCCGCTATTTTGGGCTGTCAATATATTGTGACCGGTCACTACGCCCGGATCGAAAAAGACGGCGAACGCTATTTCTTAAAAAAGGCGCTGGATCCGTCCAAGGATCAGAGCTACGTATTATATTCCCTGACCCAGAAACAGCTGGCCCATATCCTCTTTCCCCTGGGGAACCTGCCAAAAACGGAAACCCGGAAGCTGGCGGAGCAAAGCGGTCTGATCAACGCCCAAAAGCCGGACAGTCAGGATATCTGCTTCGTCCCGGATGGGGACTATGCCCGCGTGATCCGGCTCCATACGAAGGAACCGGACAAACCCGGCTTTTTTGTGGATCAGGAGGGAAAGATCCTGGGCGTCCACAAAGGAATCATTCACTATACCGTGGGACAGCGGAAAGGATTGGGGCTGTCTTTGCCCGAACCGCTTTATGTCTGCCGGATCAGGCCCGAGGAAAATACCGTGGTACTGGGCCGTCCGGAGGATTTGCTCAGCCAACAGGCATGGGTCGGGGATTTTAACTGGATCCTGGGAGAACGCCCGGATACCGCCATCCGCTGTCAGGTAAAGATCCGGTACCGGCAGCCGGAACAGTGGGCGACTGCGACGCCTGCCGACGACGGCACCGTCCGTCTTGTGTTTGATACCCCCCAGCGGGCGGTCACGCCGGGACAGGCCGCCGTTTTATACGACGGCGACGTGGTGCTGGGCGGCGGAACCATTTTAAAACAATCCACACACTGACGAGGGAGGAGTCTATGTACGATGTCATCATCATCGGCGCAGGCGTTACCGGCTGTGCCATCGCGCGGGAACTTTCCCGCTATCAACTGCGCGTCCTGGTCCTGGAAAAAGAGGAGGACGTCTGCTGCGGCACCTCAAAGGCCAACAGCGCCATCATCCATGCCGGCCACGACGCCACCCCCGGCACGCAGAAGGCGAAATTCAACGTACTGGGAAACGCCATGATGGACGAGCTTTCCCAAGAACTGGACTTTCCGTTTGTCCGAAACGGTTCCCTGGTGGTCTGCTTTGAAGAAGCGCAGATCCCGAAACTGGAGGAGCTGATGGAGCGCGGCCGTCAAAACGGCGTAGAGGGGCTTCGCATTGTAAGGGGCGAACAGATTCAAAAGCTGGAGCCCAACCTTTCCGATTCGGTAACGGCGCTCCTTTTTTGCCCCACAGGAGGCATCGTCTGTCCGTTCCTGATGACGATCGCCCTGGCGGAAAACGCCGCCGTAAACGGAACCCAATTCCGGTTTGACACCAAAGTGACGCAGATTCGTCCGACGGACAACCCGCAGGAGGGCTGGCAGATTTTTACCGACGCGGGAGAGGTCTTAACGACCCGCTGCGTGGTCAACGCCGCCGGCGTCTATGCGGATGTTTTCAACAATATGGTCAGCGCCCGCAAGCTGTCCATCACCCCCCGACGGGGCGAATATCAGCTTCTGGACAAAAAAGCCGGCGCTTTGATCTCTCACACGATTTTTCAGCTCCCCGGCCCGAAGGGAAAGGGCATCCTGGTTACGCCCACGGTGCACGGCAATCTGATGGTCGGGCCCACCGCGCAGGATCTGACGGATAAGGAAGCGGTCAATACCACTGCCGCCGGCCTTGCAGAAGTGATGGAAAAGGGACGTCAAAGCGTCCCCTCCCTTCCCGGCAGGATGACCATTACCTCCTTTGCCGGACTGCGCGCCAGCGAAGCGGAAAAGGACTTTGTCCTGGGCGAAGCCCCGGACGCTCCCGGCTTTTTCAACTGTGCGGGCATCGATTCTCCCGGGCTTTCCGCCGCGCCCGCCATCGGCGTCTACCTGGCCAAACAGGTGGCGCAGACCCTGCGGGCCGAAAAAAAGACGGATTTTTGCGGGACCCGAAAGGGAATCCCCAATGTGGCGCAGGCCACGCTACAGGAACGAAAGGCGCTGATCCAACAGGATCCCGCCTATGGCAACGTGATCTGCCGCTGTGAAACGGTGACGGAGGGGGAAATCATCAACGCCATCCGCCGTCCCTGCGGCGCCCGTTCTCTGGACGGCGTCAAACGGCGCGTCCGGGCCGGAATGGGACGCTGTCAGTCCGGCTTTTGCGCTCCGAAGGTCATGGAGATTTTACAGCGCGAACGGGATATAGACCCTCTGGCCGTTACCAAACACGGCCCCGGTTCCGAACTGCTGACGGGCACAACAAGGGAGGACAGGGAAGATGAAACCGTATGATCTGATTGTGATCGGCGGCGGCCCCGCCGGTCTTGCCGCCGCCATTTCCGCCAGAGAGGCGGGCGTAAAAGAGATCCTGATCCTGGAACGGGACAACGAACCGGGAGGGATTTTAAACCAGTGCATCCACAACGGATTCGGCCTGCACACCTTCGGGGAGGAGCTCACCGGCCCGGAATATGCCATCCGTTTCATCGAGCAGGCTAAGGCGCTGCAAATCCCCTGCAAGCTCAACACGATGGTCCTGGATCTGCAGGACGACGGCAGCGGTGTCAAACAGGTGACTGCCATGAACCGTCAGGACGGCCTGCTGGAGCTGACCGCCCGCTGTATCATTCTGGCCATGGGCTGCAGAGAGCGTCCCAGAGGCGCCCTGAACATTCCCGGCTTTCGTCCGGCGGGCGTCTACACGGCCGGCACCGCGCAGAGACTGGTGAACATGGAAGGGCGTATGCCCGGTAAGGAAATCGTCATTTTGGGATCCGGCGACATCGGCCTGATCATGGCCCGGCGTCTTACGCTGGAGGGCGCGAAGGTAAAGGCCGTCGCAGAGCTTATGCCCTATTCCGGCGGCCTGGCGCGCAACATCGTACAATGTCTGGAGGATTACCAAATCCCGCTGCTGCTTTCCCATACCGTAACGGATCTGCACGGAAAAGACCGGGTCACCGGAGTCACCCTGTCCCAGGTGGACGCAAACTCCCGGCCGATCCCGGGAACCGAGCAGGAGATTTCCTGCGACACGCTTCTGCTTTCCTGCGGGCTTTTGCCGGAAAACGAGCTTTCCGATAAACTGGGCGTTTCCCTTTCTCCCGTTACCGGCGGACCTGAGGTCAACGAAAGCCTGGAAACCAATGTCCCCGGCGTCTTTGCCTGCGGAAACGTGCTGCATGTGCATGACCTGGTGGACTATGTTTCCGAGGAGGCGGCGCGGGCGGGTCTTCACGCCGCGCAATATTTAAAAGAGAAAAAAAGAGACTCCCGGGATTTTTCCCTTCCGATCTGTCCGAAGGACGGCATCCGTTATACGGTCCCCCAGACCGTACGCCCGGACTGCATGGACGATACCCTTTTGGTCCGCTTCCGGGTGGGCGCAGTCTATTCCGACTGCCGCATTTTCGTCTCTCTGGGCGACACCTGTATTCAGACCTTGTACAAAAAGAAAATCGCGCCCGGAGAAATGCAGCAGCTGACCCTCAAAAAAGCGGATCTTGCCGCCGCATCCCCATCCGATTCTATCATCATCCGACTGGAGGAAAACGTCCATGGAAACGCGTAATCTGATCTGTATCAACTGCCCCCTGGGCTGCTCTTTGACCGTCGTGACGGACGATGCGGGAAATGTGACCGTTTCCGGCAACACCTGCCAAAAGGGCGCGGATTACGGGCGCAAGGAAGTGACGAATCCCACCCGCATCGTGACCTCCACCGTACGGGTACATCACGGCCGGCTTCCCGTGGTTTCGGTAAAGACCTCCTCCGACATCCCAAAGGGAAAGATCCGGGCGGTTATGGACGCCATCCGCAGCCTCTCCGTTTCGGCTCCCGTAGCCGTGGGCGACATACTGCTGCCGGACGCGGCCGGTACCGGCGCGAATGTGATCGCAACCAAAAACGTAGAAAAACTTGCATCGGAAATACAGGGATCCTATGACACTTGACAAATACGGGAAAAACGCAGACGCTCTGAAAGAAAAAAAACTCTTCCTTTTGGATATGGACGGGACCATTTACAACGAGAACCGGATCTTTGAAGGCACCCTGGATTTTTTGGCCGAAATCCAAAGGCGGGGCGCCCGCTATCTGTTCCTCACAAACAATTCCTCCCGGTCGGCAAAGGATTATGTGAAAAAAGTGACCGCCATGGGAATTTGTGCCGACGAGTCCCATTTTTATACCTCCGGACAGGCGGCCGCATTTTACCTCAAACAAACGTACCCGGGCCGGAAGGTGTACTGCATGGGCACCCGTTCTCTGGTAGAGGAACTGGAAAACGCCGGCATCCCGGTGGTGACGGAAGTGGATGACAGCGCGGACGTGGTGCTGATCGGCTTTGATACGGAAAATACGTCGGAAAAGATACGTAAAACCTGTATCATGCTGGGAAAGGACGTGGCGTATCTGGCCACCAACCCCGACCTGGTCTGTCCGGTCAGCTTCGGCTATATTCCCGACTGCGGCTCCATGAGCATTATGCTCCAAAACGCCACCGGAAAAACGCCGTTCTTTATCGGAAAACCGGAACCCATCATGATCCGCTGCGTCCTGCAAAAATGCGGCGTATCCGCAAACGACGCGGTCATCGTGGGGGATCGTCTCTATACCGACATCGCCGCCGGAAAAAACGCCGGCGTAGACACCATCTGCGTGCTGTCCGGCGAAGCCACGGAACAGGATGTTCAGGACAGCCCCATCCGGCCCACCTGGGTCTTTGACGATGTGAAAGGAATCGGGAACGCATTGCTATGATCAGATTTGCAACTCCCCGGGACGCTGAGGCGCTGTTATCCATCTATGCGCCTTACGTGGAACATACGGCCATTACCTTCGAATATGAAACGCCCTCCCCGGCTGCGTTTGCGGATCGGATCCGGGAAATTGGGGCGTTTTATCCCTATCTGGTGTATGAACAGGACGGACGCCCCCTGGGGTATGCGTACGCGCACCGTCCTATGAGCCGGGCCGCTTATCAGTGGTGCGCAGAGCTTTCCGTCTATCTGGCGCCCGACGCCAGGGGACGGGGGATCGGCCCGGCGCTCTACCGTGCGCTGATGGAACTGCTGACCTTACAGGGCGTGCGTAATTTTTATGCCTGTCTGGTCGTCCCCAACGAACGCAGCAGCCGGATGCACCTGTCCCTGGGATTTCATCCGGCCGGCACGTGGCCCCATTCCGGATACAAGCTCGGAAAATGGCACGATGTGGCATGGTACGAAAAAGCGGCGGGGAACATCGCCGATGCCCCTCTGCCGCTTCTGTCCGTTCATTCCTTATCGCCGGCCGAAATCGACCGCTGCTTTCATCAGCCGCCCGACTGAACCCACTGCCGGCTGTTTAACAGCTTTTTCCGCTCTTTCCAGTCCGGCATCATTTCCGTCAGAAAATCATGAAACCGGGCGGAGTGATCCGGATGAATAAAATGGGAGAATTCGTGTACCACCACGTACTCGATACAGCACTCCGGCACCTCGATCAGCTGTCTGGCAAACGTCAGATTCCCTTTCGTGGGATGACAGCTCCCCCATCTGGAGATCATGCTGCGGATCCGGATTTGGGGCCATTGTACGCCCAGCCGCTCAAAAGCCGGATAGATCTTTTGGCTCATCCGCTCCACTTCCTGACGGCACAAAACCGTAAGATATTTCTCCACCATTTTCTTTCTCTGCGCTGCGTTCTCCACATCCTTCTGCGTCAGAAGCAGCACCCGGTCTATCGCCTCTACCCCCTCTTTGCCCCCCGGCAATACCCTCAGACGATGCGGGATTCCTTTGAGATACACCGTATCTCCGTCCCGATATTCGCGGTTTTTTCCGGCGGCCATTCCGTCGCCGCCTTCCCGCATCGCTTGAAACTTTTCCAACGCCTGCAAAATAAAATCCCCGTTCTGTATCAGGAACTGATCCACCTGAGACTGTAGGACGAAAGGATTTGCGGAAACGCTCACACGCCCGTCGGGATGGACGCGCAGATTGATCCGCTTCACATTCTTATATTGCAGTTCGTAGGTCACCGAAATATTGCCAAGGGTAATGCGCCTTTGCATCATTACCCCTCCCCTTCTGCTCCAGGCAGTTTCTCACATTTTGTGTGTGGCTAAATCACAAACATCCCCTTCCCCTTCATACTATCATATTTTAGTATAAGAAACCACATTTTTTTAATAATTTTTGCGGAATTTCAGCAAAACCGCCCGGAATGTTTCCCAAAAATTCTTGCGCTTTTTCCTTCCTGCCGATACAATGATCTTATCTCATCCTGTTTGAAAAAAGGAGCCGCCATGCAATCCCTTCCCGTTTTTTTATCCGATCTGTTAAAAGAGCAATATGACGCCGACAGCCTGGCGCGGATCCAGGAAGGGTTCCTGTGCCGGCGCCCTGTGACGCTGCGGGTCAATCTCTTAAAATCCCACCCTGACCGGGTAAAATCCGCGCTGGAAAAAGCCGGCATCGGCTTTCAGACGGTGCCCTATTACAGCGAAGCCCTGATCCTAAAGGACGTGCGGGAACCGGAGATCCAAAAGCTCCCCCTCTACGCTGCCGGGGAGATCTATCTGCAAAGCCTCTCCTCCATGATTCCGCCGCTCCTGCTTTCTCCCGCAAAAAATGAATGTATTCTGGACATGGCGGCCGCTCCGGGCGGCAAGACCACGCAGATGGCGGCGCTGTCAGAAAACCGGGCGCAGATCACGGCCTGTGAAAAAAACCGCATCCGCTGCGACCGTCTTCGGTACAATCTGGAAAAACAGGGGGCGTCCCGCGTAATGGTGCTGATGCAGGACGCCCGAAAACTGGACCCTTATTTTTCATTCGATAAAATTCTTCTGGACGCGCCCTGCAGCGGCAGCGGCACGCTCTGTTACGCAACGCCTCAGGATGCACGTCTGCACGCGGGCTTTGGACAGGAACTCATCGACCGTTCGGCGCGCACCCAGGCGGAGCTTCTTGACAAAGCCCTTTCGCTGCTGAAACCCGGCGGTATTTTGCTCTATTCCACCTGCTCCATTTTAAAGAGCGAAAACGAGCAGATTGTGAAAAAAGCGCTCGCCAAAAAGAACGTCCGGCTTCTTTCCCTGACGGACGAAATGCCCGGGGAAATTCCCCTTCTGCCCACGCAGCTGGAAGGGACCTGCTGTATCTGTCCCACGGCGCTCTACGAGGGATTCTTTGTGGCGAAGCTGGAAAAGCTCTGATCCGGCGCGTCGGAGGAAGCCCTGCGCTTGTACTGTGCCGCATACTCTCCCGCCTCCTGCACGTACCGTTTCGCATTGGCCAGATTGTTCTCCCTCTCCTGCTGCGTCACCGGACGGACGACTTGGGCCGGACTGCCAATCACCAGCGAGCCGTCCGGAACAATCCTGTTTTGTGTCACCAAAGAGCCCGCCCCGACAATACAGTCCTTTCCGATTACCGCGCCGTTGAGCACGACGGCCCCCATGCCGATCAGCGAACGGTCTCCGATCCGACAGCCGTGCAGGATGGCTCCGTGCCCCACCGTCACATCTTCTCCGATCTCCACGGTATGCGCCATATCCTCATGTACCACACAGTTGTCCTGTATGTTGCTTCCCCGTCCGATATAAACCGGCGAATGGTCGCCTCGCACCACCGCGCCAAACCAGATCCCGCAGTCCTTCTCTATCGTCACATCCCCTAAGACGATCGCCTGCGGCGCCACAAAAGCATCCGGATGAATCTTCGGTTTTTTCATCGCGCGCTCCTTTCTCCCGTCCTTTTGTTTTCCAAAAATCCGAGCCTCTTCTATTGCTATTGAATCATATCCGGCGCGCACAGACAAGCGGTATCCGCCTTAAAATTCTCTTTTTTTATAAGCAGCCACAGAGAACCGCAGAGAAAGGGAAAGCGCGATCACTGACAAAACGATCGTTCCTGTGACAGGCGCTATCCGGGAGCCATTCCAAAAAACAACCCCTTCCCGCAGCACGTCCCCGACGGCGCTTCCAATGATAAAAACCGCCATCACCAGTATCGTCAGCCAAATCCGGCTGCGGTTGACGCCAAACCGAAACATCAGCGGCAGTTCTATGGCCGTCATTAGCATGTTCACGCAAAACATCAAAAAAAGGATCTGCAAAAAAGAGGAATCCAGGACCTTTTGCGGAAAGAAAACATGTATCCCTAAAAACTCAATGCTCAGCAATAACAGCATCGCGCCGGAAAGAAGCAGGGCAACCAGATACTTTTCCAGAACCACCTGCTCTGGCCGCATCGGAAAGCAGGCGGCCAGACTGTCCCATTTTTCCTGTTCCTCGTAGGCCATCAGCATTTTCACCATCAGGACGCTCATAATCATGCAGAACAGGCAGTAAAAGGCCGGATTATTGGTAAAAAATGTGAAAAACGAATACACAAAGATAAACAGGGAAAATAATTTTCCATACTTTAAAAACACATACCAGTCCTTGCGCAAAATGCCCTTCATTTTCTCTCCTCCTTTGCCAGCGCCACAATGATCCGCTCGATACCGGCATATTCCGGCTTCATTCCTACCGGGATCCGATCCCGTCTCACCAGCGCTTCCACGCCGTACCCCGTATCATGGGCCGAAAGCACCGCCTCCTTCTCCAACGCCTCAAAATCCTCCCGGCGCAGGGACACCAGCCCGTACTGCTCTAAAAGCGCGTCCTTTTCCTCGCAGAACAACAGCTTTCCTTTATGCAGAAACGCAATATAATCACAGATCCGCTCCAGATCGCTCACGATATGCGAAGAGATCAGGATGGAACAGCGGGCGTCTCGGGTAAATTCATTGAATCCCTCCAGCAGCTCATCCCGCACGATGGGATCCAGGCCGCCGGTGGGCTCGTCCAGGATCAGCAGCCGGGCATGGTGGGACAGCGCCGCCGCAATGGAAAGCTGCATTTTCATTCCTTTGGAAAAATCCTTAAACAGTTTATCCAGGGGCAATCCGAAATGTTCCAGATACCCCAGAAAGGTTTCCTTCTCCCAGTTCTCAAAAACATCTCCCAGCATCCGCTCCATCTGCACGGCGGTCAGCGCCGCCGGGAAACACGCCTCGTCCAGCACCACGCCGATCTGCTCCTTAAGCCGGGTGAAATCCCCGCTTTTATTGTCCAAGCCCAGCACCTCGATCCGCCCGCTCTCCGGCCGTACCGCTCCGATGATCGATTTGATCAGCGTGCTTTTTCCCGCGCCGTTTTCTCCGATCAGGCCCATAATACAGCCCTCCGGCAGAGAAAAGCTGACGTCGTCCAGTTTGAAATTCCGATATTGCTTGGTCAGATTACAAACCTGCAGCGCCTTTGCTTCCATTTTCAGATCTCCTCCTTCCTTTCCTCACGGATCAGATAAAGCATTTCAATCAGTTCCTTTTGATCCAGCCGGCACCCGTCCGCCAGCTCCCAGATCTTTCTCATATACGTCTCGATCTGCTTTAGATTCGCTTCCCGGATCAGCTCCGTATTTTTCTGCGCCACGTAGCTGCCCTTTCCGGTTACGGTATATATGAAGCCTTCCCGTTCCAGCTCCTCGTATGCGCGCTTGGTGGTGATGACGCTGATGTGCAGATCCTTGGCCAGCCCCCGGATGGACGGCAGCAGTTCCCCTTCCGCCATCGCGCCGCTTAAGATCTGATTTTTGATCTGCGTATAGATCTGATCGTATATGGGCTGGTCCCCCCGATTGCGAATGATGATGTCCATGTGGTCCCTCCTGTGTATATATTGAATATATACACTATAATCACATTTGTCAACCCCTTTGGGAAAAAGATTTTTGATATAACCCATTGACTTTCTTTTCAAAATCTAGTATTATAGTAAAGCTTGGGAAAGTGAATCGATGCGTGGCTCAGCTTGGTAGAGCGCTGCGTTCGGGACGCAGAGGCCGCAGGTTCAAATCCTGTCGCATCGACGATAGAAAACGCGACTGGCAAGATTTGCCGCAGGAGGCGGCGTGGCTGAAAAGTCACGCCGCTTTTTGCGGCAGGCACAAACAAAAGGAGGAAAGCGATCATGCTTCGGACAGGCCTGTTTGTCCTGATTTCCTATCTTTCGGGCAGCGTCCTGTACGCCAATTTGTTCGGAAGTCTGTTTGGAAAGAAGGATCTGTATTTAAACAGCGCCGATCAAAATCCCGGTACGGCCAACGCCTTTACATACGGCGGTTTCTGGTGCGGGGCGCTGACGCTTGTGTGCGATCTGTTAAAGGGGTTTTTGCCGGTATCTTTGTATCTGCAAACCGCCCCCTCCCCGGATCAATTCGGCCTGTCTTTGGTACTGGCCGCTCCGGTGATCGGACACATTCTTCCGATTTTTTCCGGATTCCGGGGCGGAAAAGGCATTGCCGTGACCTTCGGCTGCCTGCTGGGGCTGTTCCCGTTTTTGTCCCCCGTCCTCTGCCTGGCCGCCTCCTTTATTTTTCTGTCGGTAGGACTTCGGATTTCGCCCCATTCCTACCGCACCATCGCAGCCTATCTGAATACGGTCATTCTCCTGCTTTTGTTCAAAACCCCCGCGGCCGTCTGCGCAGGTTTTTTGCTCATCGCAGGGGCGGTCTGCGTCCGCATTTATTTCAGCAAAGAAGAAAAAGAAAGATTTGTGATTAAAGTGCTATGGAAACGTTAATTTTATCCTGCGGCACCGGCGGCGGCCACGACGCGGCCTGCGCCGCAGTAAAACAGGCGCTGGAGGCAAAAGGCCACGGCGCCACGGTATTAAATCCCTACACCCTCAGAGGCGGGCAGACCGCCAACGCGATCAACCATGCCTATATCGCGCTGGCACAAAAGGCTCCTTCCGCGTTTGGCATGATCTATCAGCTGGGAAACGCCTACCGCAGACTTCCGGTTTCCTCGCCGGTCTACCGTCTCAACCGGTGGATGGCTCCCCTGCTGGAAGATTATATCGACCGGAACCGGTTTGACGCCATCGTGACCACGCATCTTTTCCCCGCCGAAATCCTTACGAATATGAAACGCCGACACAAACCGGTTCCCAAAACCTATTTCATCGCCACGGACTATACCTGTATTCCTTTTACGGAAGAGACCGACTGCGACTTCTACATTATTCCCGCCCGGGAGCTGGAGGACGAATATCTTGCCCGGGGAATTCCAAAGGAACGGATTTTCCCGTTGGGGATCCCCGTGCAACAGCAGTTTAGCCAGGATGAGGACCGGGACGAGGCCCGCCGCCGGCTCGGTCTGGATCCGGAACAAAAGTATATTCTGATTGCAGGAGGCAGCATCGGGGCCGGGCAGATCGAACAGGTGGTGTCCCTGCTCATGGAGCATTATCAGGATTCGGCGGAGCTTATCATCGTGTGCGGAAATAACCAGTCCCTGTATCAGAGTATGCAAAAGGAATATGCCGGAAAATGCCGGGTGCTGCCGTATACCACCCAGATGGCGGATCTGATGAAGGCCTGCGATTTGTTTCTCTCAAAGCCCGGCGGGCTGTCCTCCACGGAGGCGGCGGTAACCGGAACCGCCCTGGTCCATATCACGCCGATTCCGGGATGCGAAACCCGCAATATGCGCTTTTTTTCGCAAAACGGGATGAGCGCCGCGGTGACGTCTCCCAAAAAACAGCTTCTGGACGCCTGCGACAGACTGCTGGACGATGCGCAGAAACAAAGAATGTGTCAGAATCAGCACCGGCTGATCCACCCGGATTCCGCACTCGCGATCTGCGACCTCATGGAACGGGAATTTCAAAATGAAGAGGGGGCTCCAAAAGTCATTTAAAATGACCGGCGGAACGCCCTCGTTTTCTTATCTTTTTATCCTTAGACGCACAATATCGCTGAAAAGCTCATCAAACGAAATAAATACGCCCAATACAACCTGATTGATAAAATAAAGGAAGCGATCGTTGTTTATCGAGGCAATCATCCAATTGGTGGTGGTTCGATACGTCATTATCTCTGTATGGGAAAAGAATTGTAGCTAGTAGGGACACTTTTCCGAAAATTTTCTTCTGAGATGATTGTATGGCTGGCATGAACCTGGCCACTGCTTTTCACATTTTTGTCCGTCAGTCGCTCCGTGAAGGCCGGATTCCGTTTGATGTCTCCCTGAATACGCCTAACAAGGAA
>CANQUI010000053.1 GCA_947626995.1 uncultured Eisenbergiella sp.
AATGAGTTGGGATTACATGAGGAAGAAAAACTGGCACTGTCTGTCGGGGAGCTTTCATATGATAAAAACCACATCCTTATGCTTGAAGCCCTAAGAAAAGAGTCAGGTTTAAATTATAAATATGCAATATGCGGTGAGGGTACTTCTAGAGAAAAATATGAAAAATTCATTAAGGAAAATGATCTGCAAGACAAAGTAATGCTTTTGGGACACAGAAACGATATATCTGAACTATTACGAATAGCTGATCTTTTTGTTTTTCCATCAACATTTGAGGGTTTACCTGTTGCGCTTATGGAGGCGATTGCTTCAAAAGTAATGGTGGTGTGCTCTGCTTCACGAGGCAATACGGATCTAGTCAAAGATAATAGGTGTCTGTTTGATTATCGTTCGGTAGATGAACTTATAGCAGCGATTCATAACGTGGAAAATTTAAGTGAAGAAGAAAGAGCAACGATACTTGAAGAGAATTATGTACGTCTGCTACCGCGTGAGAAATCGAGAATTATTGAGGATATGTTGAAAATATACCAGGAAGCTGAAAGAGGAGATTTACAATGAAAATTTTGGCAGTAGGTGCGCATCTTGATGATATCGAAATAGCGTGCGGAGGCACTCTTGCAAAAGCTGTGCGGAGTGGGCATCAGGTAAAAGTACTGATTATGAGCAAATCCGGTTATACAAATAAAGAAGGGGATATCCAGCGTTCCGATGATGTGGCGGTTATGGAAGGGACAAATGCCCTTCATGTCCTTGGGATCCAGGATATTGAAATACTGGATTTTCCAACAAAAGATATTCCTTTCAGGTCAGAGGTTGTCAATGCGATTGATGTCTGCATGAGTGTTTACAATCCGGATATCATTTTTACGCACCATCCTTTTGATACACATCAGGCACATGTTGGCGTGAGCAACGCAACCATAGCTGCGGCGCGCCGCAAAAACACGGTTTTTTTCTATGAACCGATTACTCCCTCTGGACGTTCTTACGTTGCGTTCAGGCCACAGCTATATGTGGATATCGAGAATACTATTGACCAGAAAATTGATTCCTTAAGAGAACACAAATCTGAGTACAATAAATTCGGTGCAGAGGACTGGATCACAGGGGTACACAGCAGGTGCGGTTTCCGGGGTTATGAGATTGGAAAAAAGTATGCAGAGGCGTTTGAGGTGTTAAGAATAGAGATGAGCTTTGAAGAAGGATATAAATTATGATCATTACCATACATCAACCAGAGCATTTACCCTGGCTTGGATTTTTCAACAAAGTTGCAAAAGCTGAATTATTTGTGATTCTGGACAGTGTGCAGTACGAAAAAAACTATTTTCAGAATCGAAACAGAATATTGGGGACAAATGGAGTACAGTGGATACATATTCCGGTATCTACCAAAGGCCATATGGAAAAGAATATAGCGCAGACAGAAATCTCACTTACAGGCGGTAATGAAAATTGGAAAAGCAAATATCTGCAAACGATAACGCAGAGTTATAAGAAATATCCATATTTTTTGGAAGTCTTTCCGATCCTTGAAAAAGCAATCATGCTTGACACTCAGTATTTTTGTGAGATTAACATTGAAATCATAAAAGGTTTTTGCAATGCGTTGGATATACATCCTAAGTATATCAGGGCTTCCAAACTTAAAGCCGATGGATTAAAATCTTCCCTTATTCTTGATATATGCAAGGAAGTAGGAGCTACCGTTTATATTGCCGGTCCGAGTGGGAGAGATTACCTTGATATGAAGGCGTTTGAAGATAGCCGTATAAAGGTTGTTTTCAACGATTTTGTTCATCCGGTATATCCTCAGCGTCGAACAAGCAAATTTATCGATCATCTTTCCGCACTGGATTTATTCATGAACTGCGGATTTGAGGAAAGTAAAAAGATAATTATGAACGGATAGATTAAAAAGGCGGAAGGAATTATGAGAGAATATATTGTTCTTACTAAAAAGGATCATTATAACGACTTGGGGATAGTACGGACATTGGGAGAGGAAGGTATCAGACCGATAGTTGTTACCACGAAAGCTCCACCTAAAATGACTTCAATAAGTAAATATGTTAAAAAAGTACATTTTGTGGATTCTCCCGAGGATGGAGTTGCGCTTATTATTTCAAAGTATGCAGTCAGCAAAGAAGAAAAATCTTTTATTCTTACCGGTGACGATGTTTCAATATGTACTTTAGATGAACATTATGATGAACTTAAAGATTACTTTATATTCTTTAACGCCGGAACAGCAGGTCGTGTAAAAAAGTATATGGAAAAGGACGCAATATGTGAGTTGGCAGTTAAATATGGATTTGATCTTCCCAAAACATGGAAGGTTAAAAAAGGGGAAGTTCCATCTGATTTAGAATATCCGATCATCACAAAAGCAATAAACTCACACGGAGCCGAGTGGAAAAATATTGTTTTTATTTGTAATAATGAACAGGATTTAAAAAACGCATATGAGAAAATGCATTGTGATACATTGCTGCTTCAGAAATATATAGAGAAAATTGATGAAATAGGGTATCAAGGTTTCAGCATAAATCATGGAAAGGATATTTTCATCAGCATTGAGGTTACGAACGCCTATGTCATACCAGATAAATATTCTTTATATTGGAATATAAAAAACTGTGATGATCAAGTGTTTATTGAAAAAGCAAAGGCCTTATTAACTGAAGTGGGATTTGAAGGTATATTTGAATTTGAGTTTTTGATCGGAAAGGATGGAAGAAAGTACTTTCTTGAGGTCAACTTCAGAAATACGGTTTGCGGATGGATCACAACTGTTGCCAATATGCCGATTGTAACTCAATGGTGTGACTCCATGCTGTCGGGAACAATTTCCCCATCATATTATCATAAAATTCCCGAAGGATTTAAAGCCATAGCAGAATGTTATGACTATGATGTAAGAGTTAAGTCAGGAATGATAAGTAAAAAGGAATGGAGAAGACAGTATAAAGCCGCAAAAGCAAAAACATACAGAGGGAGAAAAGATTTTATCCCCTTCCTCTCTTTCATGTGGTATAAATTGACAAAAATGCATCATTAAATTCAGGAGGATAAAAATGGAATTGGCAATCGCAATTTTTTTGGGTATTTTTTTAATTGCCATTGGCGTTATGTCATACATAAGGATTTCTAGGGACTACAAAGGAGGACATAGGAAATGAATGTCTATTTTCTGGGAATGGCGATTTCAATGGTTTTTTATATAGTCTTGGGGATTGCCATAAGCCGCAAGGTAAAGAATGTAAATGATTTTTTCGTTGCCGGAAGACAAGCCCCGACAATATTGATAGTTGGTTCACTTGTGGCATCCTATTGTTCAACTGGGCTGTTTATGGGGGATGTGGGAGAGGCATACAGTGGTTTCTTCACTCCGTTTATGATGACAGTTATGATGCAGGTCGGTGGATATGTTCTCGGAAGTGTTTTCTTTGGAAAATATCTGAGAAGGAGCGAGGCGCTTACAATTCCTGAATTTTTCGGAAAAAGATTTGATTCAAGACCATTAAGGGTACTTGCAGCCGTAACTGCCATAATTACTATGTCTGTATATCTCCTTTCTGTTATGCAGGGGATAGGAACTCTTATGAATTATGTTACCGGAGTAGATTATAATGTATGTATTTTGCTAGCCTTGATAACATTTGCTGTTCTTACAGTTTTATCAGGCTCAAAAGGTGTGTTAATAACGGATACGCTTATGTTTGGTATTTTTACGGCTGCGTCCATTATAGCGATAGGTATTATTGTTGGGAAACTTGGCGGATGGACTGTTGCTGTAAAAAATGTAACAAGGCTTAATCCTACATTATTTTCCTGGCATGGGGATTTAAGTCATTTATATCCCACTGGAACCGAAAACATGGTTTGGGCAGTGCTTACAGGATTGACATGGATGGCAGTTTGCGCAGTAGGACCATGGCAGTCCAGCAGATATTTGATGGCTAAAAACGAGCATGTTGTTGTGCGTTCGGCTGTTTGGGCAGCAGTAGGAGTTGCTGTTCTTGAATTTTTTGTTCCAACAACTGCAGTGCTTCTTAATATATATGCAGATAAGATCCCAGGTTCAACGGAATCCATGATCTGGGCGGTAATGAATCTTACTCCGACTATTGTAGGGGTAGTATCACTTACCGGCGTATTAGCCGCAGGTATATCTTCAGCTACTACATTTTTGTCTCTAATTGGTTCTTCTGTTTCAAATGACATATTTGTTATTGAAAGCGATAAGAAGAAATTGACTATGGGACGTATTGCTATTGTTGCCGCATGCTTAGTAGTGCTTATTCTGGCAGTATTCAATCCTCCACAGATTTATATTGTTCTTTTGCTTAGCGGGACAGTTGTTGTTTGTTCCTGGTTCCCTGTATGCATAGCAAGTATCTGGAGTAAACGTGTGACAAAAACAGGTGCATTTATCGGTATGTTGTGTGGATTTGTAGGTTGCGCAGCAATGAAGATAATTGGAAGTGTCGGAGGTGTGTCACTGCCTATCTATTTCGATTCCTTTGTGGTTGGTTTAATAGCAAATTTACTCGGACTAGTAATAGGTTCTGCGTTAACTCGTCCTACCGTTAAAGAAACTGAAGAAAGAGAAAAATTGTTTTTAATTCCCAAAGGGGAAGCAACGGCAGAGGAAATTAGAAAAACAAAACGTACATTGATTGGATTTATGATGTTTGGAGTAACGGTTACAATTGTGTTGATTTTACTATGGGTTATGCCATATTGGAGCGAAATTAAATAACGGTATTTACTGTTATCTGACTGTTTGTTTTTGGAACGATTGCTTTAAGTACAACTGGAGAATGGATCTTGAAAGTTGCCAAGGGGGTTGTCGCTTCGCTGGAAACGGCAGTTTTTATCGTATTCAGTGAATACCCGCTAAGTAAAATTATTTCATTGCTGATCATCTGCTTGCCATGCTTTTTATTATATTGTCAGATTCGGTCACATATGCATTAAGCATAGTGACTTCCAATGGTGATATTAACACACTGAGATATAAGAAAGTAGTAGTATGGGTTGTTGTTGAGGCCACGATTGCTTATGTGTTGCTTTCTGCAGAGAGCCTTAAGGCACTGCAGACGGCGTCGATAGTTGCCATCGCTTCCGGTTCTTTTTATTATGATTGTTATGGTATCGGCTTTGATGAGAGAATTAAGGAGGAGTAATGCAAGTTTCATTATATAAGTAATAAAAAAGATTAGATTTTAGTATTATTTATATAACATGGGAACAAACATGAGCATATATTGTTTGAAATATAGTATTAAAGACCTCTTATTTAGTGGGAGATTTTTAAAACTATTTAATATAAAACATATTATTATTTTTATACATTAATATTAATTTGGAATTTATATATAAAATATGATAAGTGTTACCAATTATATTGTAATATTTTCACATCATATTACATGTTGAAAGGATTCGCAACGATGAGTTATATTATTTTGTTTGGCTTAGGAATTAGTTCTTTTATTAAAAAAAATAGCAAAGTGATTTATGCTTTATTGTTAGGTTATGCAATTATAATATTTTGTTTTAATACAAAGAATCCAGACTTATTTAATTATACATACCACTATTTGTATGGTGGACGAAACATGGAACCCATATACACTTTTTTAGAACAGATTTTTGGCATGTTAGGGTTTAATTATATAGTGTTTAGAACTGTGTTATGTGTTTTAGGCATGATACTATTAAGTAAAACTTTTTGGGATTTTTCTCCGTATCCAGTTGTACTTTTGACATTGTATTTAATATATCCGTTTTCTCTTGAAGTTATACAGGTTAGAACATTTGTAGCAAATGCAATAATGGTTTTTTCAATAAGGTATGTGGTTTTTTATTTACAAAGTGGAAGTAAAATTAATATTATGCGTTTTGGTTTGTGTTTGCTTATAGCTACAGGATTTCATTATGCTTCAGTTTTTTTTGCAATATTAGTACTCGTTTTTTTAAAAACTAAAAAAAGGTATCTTATTTTCTCTTTATTTGCCTTTATTTTTCTACTTCTACTTACAAATGTATCTGTTTTGAATGAAATGGTTAAAATAATTACTGGTTCTGATGATGCGGCAGGATGGGTGTCTCATTATCGAGTTATTTCATCTCTTCAAATATTAAGATTAATATCTACCAGAGGATTACTTATATTAATGCTATGGATATGGCAAAAAATTATAGTGGGACCGAGAGATTTAAGGGCAAAAAATATAAATGGAAGCTTAATGGATGAATTTAAACAATTTAAAATTCAATATTATAATGATTTGAAAATAAATGAAAATATTTTTAGGTGTATTATATATGTTTCTCTGTATACGATTGTAGAAATTTTGTTCGGGGGTGATTTTGAACGTATCAACCGGATTGCCATTATTTTTAGCATATTGCTTATTACTAGGCAAATTAATATGATAAAAAGCAGAAATAAATATTTTATGTGGGGAATATCAATAATAGCATTTATATTATATTTCCTAAGTGTTATGCTCAGCAAATTTACCAGCAATGGAGTGTATTTAAATTCTGTTTTTCGAACAGTTTTTGAGAATAATCTTTTTTTCTAAATTTATTGGATGTAGAAATTTATTATTTAGATTTTTATGAAAATATCAGGAATTTAAATTGAGAAAGTGAGGAGAGGATTAGCTATGGAAATTAATCTGTCAGAATATCATAAAATCCTTTTGTCCATGTTGGAAGAGATAATAAAGCTATGTGCTGAGTATGGAATAAAATATTATTTAGTTGGTGGTAGTGCTTTAGGAGCTGTGCGAGAAAAGGGGTTCATAGAATGGGACGATGATATGGATGTTGCGTTCCCAAGAAATGATTATGAGAAGTTCATCGAACTTGTGCCTAAAGTTCTTGATAAAAGATATGCAGTGATCTATAGAGAGAACGCCTGTATTTACCATTTTGTTGATAAAAGTTTTTGGATAGATCATGCTAAGGTTAATGCAGCCGGATTTGGGAAGGAATATTATCCGTTTATAGATATTTTTCCAATTGATGGAGCACCTTCAAATAAGATTTTTCGGAATATAAGAATGACAAAAATATTAATATATACATATCTGCATAAATTTGCTGGAATAGACCAGGTTGTGGAGCATCCGGAACGAAGCAGAATACAGATTATTGTTATAAGGTTAGCCAAATTTCTGCATGTAAATCATTTTTTTTCCATGGAAAGGACTGCAAAATTATGGATTAGGGAAGCCAAGAGAAGTGATTTTGATTCAAGCTCTTGGAGTTTGATTGGATTTGGATCTTATAAATATAATGACGTATTTCCAAAAGCCTGGGTGGGAGAAGGCATAGAGGTTCCTTTTGAAAATATAAATGTTAAAATATTCAGTGACTGTGATTCATATTTGCGGCAGATTTATGGTGATTATATGACACCGGTAAAAAGAGGGTTTTGATTAGTATGGTGAAAGTGGCAGTTATATTATCTTCCTACAATGGTGAAAAATATATTCAAGAGCAAATTCTTAGTATTATTAATCAGAAACAGGTAGATGTAAGGCTTTTTATCAGGGATGATGGATCCAGTGATTCGACTGTGGAAATCGTAAAAGAATTGTGCCAGACTTATAGTAATATTATATTTACAAATAAAGGTAAAATCGAAAATATAGGGGTTAGAAATAGTTTTTTGACACTTTTGGATTATGCAGTCAAATACGATCCGGATACTGAATATTATTGTTTTGCTGATCAGGATGATGTATGGCTGGAAAATAAGATTATTGAAGCTGTCAGGTGTTTCTTATCTACTGATCGTAACATATTGTATTTTTCCAACAAGACAATTGTTGATTCGAATTTAAAGATTATATATAATGAAAATATTGAATATTATAATGATATTTTAGAAATATGCTGGGGAGCTCAGGCATCTGGCTGCACAATGTTATTTGATACGACGCTTGCCAGGATAGTTCTTTCCAATTATAAGAATATTAATCTTTTACATGACAGTCTTTTTTATCGGGTTGCTCATATTGTGGGAACAAAGATAGTTTTTGACAGGAGATCATTTATTCTATATAGACAACATCAGGCAAATGTGATCGGAATAAGTGGATCGACGAAAACGAATTATAATTGGAAAGGCTTGTTTTCTAAATCGGAATGTTTTATTTCTAATTTAACTTACCAGTTATTAACATCGTATAGTGATTATATTACTCCTTCAAGCCGACAATATCTTGAATTGATAATAAATTATAAACATAGCATAAAATCATGTATCGGATTAATTTTTAATAATTTTGCATGGAAAAGGTCGCTGAAGCTTTATGCAATATGGGGGGGAAAAATTGTATTGCACAGATTATAGCAGGAGGGAGCATAATGGCGCAGGAGAAAAATCTGGCAGTCAATGCCTTACTAAATGGCATAAGAGTAATATCAAATATGCTTCTTCCGTTGATTTCTCTTCCTTATTTAACAAGAGTTCTTCAGGCAGAAGGGTATGGAAAGGTTGGATTTTGCAATTCTATAATCTCTTATTT
This sequence comes from uncultured Eisenbergiella sp., assembly GCA_947626995.1. Classification (GTDB taxonomy): domain Bacteria; phylum Bacillota; class Clostridia; order Lachnospirales; family Lachnospiraceae; genus Gallintestinimicrobium. The sequence goes on from CANQUI010000053.1 coordinate 8,559, forward strand.
TGTACTGATTTCTGGTCTTGGAATCAGTAATTATGCGATTAGAGAGGGTGCCAGAATAAGAGATGACAATAGTAAGTTATCATCTTTTTCACTTGAAATATTGGGAATTCATATTGTTTCAACTTTTGTAGCGTACATAATATTTTTTGTTGTTTTAATTTTATGGAAACCTTCAAATGATTATATCAGGATTTTTCTTGCTCTAAGTCCAATGATTGTTTCAGGAGTGTTGGGATTTGAATGGCTTCCTAATATAATGGAAGATTTTTTTTATATAACTATCAGGGGTATTGCAATTCAGATTATTTCTCTGATTCTTATTTTGCTGTTTGTAAAAAATTCTAATGATTATTTAGTTTATGCTTTAATTATGGGTGGGAGCTCTTTTTGTACTGCTTGCATTAATTTCGCGTATGCCAGAAAACATATTTCGATAAAGCTCCATGAAATTATATTGAATAAAAGGCACATAAAGCCAATATTTGTTTTATTTGCCAATACTTTAATGATTACTATTTATCTGCATTCAGATATTACCATGCTTGGATTATTAAGAAATGATACATCTGTAGGTCTATATAAAGTATCAGTGCAGATTTATTCTATGATAAAAACTTTTATTAATGCAGTTACAGTGGTGGCAATTCCACGCTTGTCCTTATATATTTCAAAAGGAGATAAAAAAGCTTATAATGAAACAGCGTCGAATATTGTTCAGGCATTAGTTTGCATAAGCATTCCATGTATTACAGGTCTTATTTTAATTGCAGATAACTGTGTGTTGATAGTTGGAGGTCAGGGCTATATAGGTAGTGTTGCTTCTTTAAGGGTGCTATGTTTTGCATTAATATTTGCAGTTTTAGGTAATTTTTTTGCTAATGCAGTATTGGTAGTAAACAGAAAAGAAAAAGAATCACTTATAGCAACAGTAATAAGCGCAATGGTTAATATAGGATTAAATATTATTATGATTCCTAAATATGATTTGCTTGGTGCAGCTATTACAACATTGATTGCTGAGATAATGGTTTCATGTTTATTGATGTTTTTTTCAAGAGAATATATTTCTTTGCGTTTAAATTATAAGATGATGATACCAATAGCAGGTAGTGTTATTCTTATTTGTTTAATTTGCCAGGTTATTGATAGATTTGAAATGGGGCTGTTTTTGGATACAGTTTTCAAAATTGGATTGTCAGCAACTGCATATGGCGGAATTATGATTATATCCCAAAAGATATTAAAAATACAGTTAGTTTTAAGGAGGGGCCAATGAATATCGGATTAATAATTGCAGGTGGTTCCGGCAGTCGAATGCATCAGGATATTCCGAAACAATTTTTAACAGTGAATGAAAAACCGGTGATTATTTATACATTGGAAGCTTTCCAGAATCATCCGGAAATTGATTCGATTGCAGTTGTATGTATTAATGGATGGGAACAGGTACTTTGGGCATACGCCAGACAGTTTAATATAACGAAGCTGCAGTATGTTGTCCCGGGAGGACTAAATGGGCAGGATTCTATTAGAAATGGTGTATATGAACTGGAAAAGCATTTTGAATCGGATGATATTGTTCTTGTGCATGATGCAATTCGCCCTATGGTATCCGCTGAAATTATTTCTGATAATATTCGTGTGGCCAGGGAATATGGAAATGCAGTGACTGTTATTCCCTGTGCAGAGGCAATGATACAAACAGAAGATGGAATTGTATCTGTAGGGAGTTATCCAAGGGATCGGTTAAAGCGGACACAAACTCCACAGGCGTTTCATATCGGGCAGATATGTGAACTTCATAGAAAAGCACTGGAAATGGGAATTACAAATTCAGTAGCTTCCTGCACACTAATGATTGAAATGGGAGAACAAATTTATTTTTCCGCAGGGTCAGAGAAAAATATAAAACTGACTACAGTGGAGGATATTGATATTTTTAAAGCGCTTCTGGCCGCCAGGAGGGCTGACTGGTTGAAAAGCTGAGGAGATTAGAATGTTGATTTATGAGAATGAATTATGGATAAAAGATATAGACGAGGTTATTGCAGAACTGCCAGAATTATCAGAACTTGCAGGAAAATCAGTAATGATTACAGGAGCAACAGGACTTATTTGCTCGGCTGTGATTGATGTTCTATTCAGATATAATGATACCCATGATATACCTGTTAAGATTATTGCCTGCGGACGTTCACTGAAAAAGATGAAGGCCCGTTTTGGAAATATGATAAATCGCCAGGATTTTAAGTTTGTATTTTATGATGCTTCCAGAACGGATAATAATTTGTCCGATTATTGTGATTATATTATTCATGGCGCTGGTAATGCATTTCCAAGCAAGATTGTAAAAGAACCGGTCGAAACAATGCTTGGAAATTTCCAAGGTGTAAAATATCTTCTGGATTTTGCAAAAAAATATGGAACAAAACGTCTTTTATACATTTCCAGTTCAGAAGTTTATGGAAAAAAGGAAGGAAGCCAGCCATATCAGGAAAATGAGTATGGATATATTGATCTTTTGAACCCGCGCAATTCTTATTCTGTGGGAAAAAGGGCGGCAGAAACCCTTTGTGTATCGTTTGCTGATGAGTATGACGTAGATTTTGTAATTGTACGTCCAGGGCATATATATGGTCCGACAGCGTCTCTACAAGATAACAGGGTATCTTCTGCCTGGGCATTTGCAGCCGCACATGGAGAAAATATTGTGATGAAAAGTGATGGAAATCAGCTGCGGAGTTATTGTTATTGTTTAGATTGTGCCTCCGCTATATTGAAAGTCTTGGTTAGCGGTGAGAACGCACATGCATATAATATTTCTAATCCTGACTCTATCGTAAGTATTAAAAAAATGGCAGAATTACTTGTTAAAGCTGCAGGTGTAAAGCTGGTGCAAGAAAAAGCGACAGAGGACGAGAAAAAAGGGTTTAATCCAATGAGTAATTCTTCTTTGGACAGTACCAGTCTTCAAAGACTTGGATGGAAAGGAATATTTGGGGCGGAAAGAGGATTTTCACATACAGTTTCAATATTAAAAGAGACTATGATAGCTAGTACAGGAGGTTGGATATGCAGTCCAGAAGAGCAGCGGCGATAAGCCTTGCAGCGTGTTTTGTCCTTGTGGGAATCATGGCAATCCCTCGTTTTTCTCAAATGATCCATTTTGCCAACGCGAACAGATACAAATCTGCCAGTACGACCGCATTCGCGAAAAAGCTGCATGGGTTATACGATGATATCGAACTGGAGTATCGGCCGGAAGTACGCTGGTGGCTGGCTGAAGGGATGAATACGGATAAAACACTGGAGAAAAATCTTCAGCAGATATATGACTATGGATTTGGAGCGGTCGAGTTCCTTGCGATGCCCGAACCCGGGGTGGATTCAGCAATTTACGGGTGGGGTTCCGAGGAGTGGCTTTCCGACAGTCAATTGATTGTGAACAAGGCTGCTGAGCTTGGGCTTGGATTTAGTTTGACCAGCGGAGCGCATTGGGCAAATGCGAATCTTCCGGATACCTTTGTCTGGGATGGGGAGATATTCTCTCCGGACAACAAAGCTGCTTCAAAGGAACTGGACTATGCGACGATCCTTCTTCATGAAGGAGAGTCTTTTGACGGAGAACTGCCGCTTTCACCGATGATTAAGGCGGCAGAGGGGGACACGACAGGCGCTGCGGCTGACTATCAGCAACATGTATTTCAAGGTGCAGTCGCAGCAAAATTGGTGAAGGAGAGACCGGAAAGCGGGCAGGAATATGGCTATGCTGAAGGTGGGGAGCCTGGAGTTGTCGATATGGCTTCCCTTCTGGATCTGTCGGATCAGGTCGTGGAAAAAGACGGTGAATACAGCTTAAATTGGACTCCCCCCGAAGGCGGGGAATATGTACTCTTTGTTTACTGGATGCATGGTACCAGTCAGACTGCTTCGCCATCTGTCAGTACGAATTACACCATCAACTATATGGACAGCTACGGTGTTGAAGCGCTGATTGATTACTGGAATCAAAATATTTTAACGGAGAATTTACGTGAAACGCTGGAAAAGAGCGGCCGCGGTGAGATATATATGGACTCTCTTGAAGTCAATACTTATGGTGCTGGAGGTTTGTTCTGGGGGTATCATTTCAAGCAGGAATTTATTGATCGCATGGGATACGACATCACTCCGTATTTGCCGGTTGTTGTGACTGACTCTGGCCGGGTGCAGTCCGGTTTGGCCAAGGTCTATGATTACGAACCTTCTGACGATGCCGACCTGACTACAGCTGAAAAGGTGCGGGTGGATTACTATAAAGTCATGACGGATATGTACATGGAAAATGTGCTGGAACCATTGCAGACATGGCTGCATTCCATGAATATGGAGCTGCGGGCGGAGCCGTCTTATGGGTTCAATTTTGAAATCTCAACGCCCGGAGCGTACATTGATGGCATTGAAACCGAATCTTATGCGCAGAATGCGGATGTAGATTTGTACCGCGGTTTGTTGGGGTCGGCAAATATGTACGGCCGCTTGTTCTCTTCCGAGACCGGGGCAGTGCCGGGCAGAAATTATTATTACGGCATGGAAGACTGGACAAATTTGTGCTGTCTGCAATTTGTAAATGGGGTTAACCGCACCGTATTTCATGGGTATTCCGGGATTGAAGGCTCTGAGCAGAGTACATACTGGCCGGGACATGAAGGAATGTATGCGAGATTTTCTGAGAGGTTTAATGAACGGCAGCCTGCTTCCGAAATGTATCCGGCATGGACGGAGATGCTGGGCCGTAATCAGAAAATGTTACGACAGGGAAATCCGTCTCGGGATATTGCGATTCTGCGGACTGATTACAGTTTCATTAATTATGGCTTTCCGCAGGAACACAGTAATTTCGCTGTAAATTATCAGATGTATGACACACCGTATTTCTGGTCTGATCTGGAATTGCAGCAGAACGGCTATACCTACGATTATTTCAGTCCTCTTTTGCTTTTGGATGGGGAAAATGTGTCGTGGACATCCGATGCATTACAGCCGGATGGGCCGAATTATCAGGCGGTCATCGTTTATCAGGAGGCGATCGAGCTTGAAGCTGCGCAAAAGCTGCTGGAAATCGCACAGAGTGGATTACCGATTGTTTTTGCGGACAACAATACAGAGATCACTGCACACGATGGCACAGTCAATGCTCATAAGGAGGCGGCTTCCCGAAGCAGGCATCTGAATGTTTCAGATGAAGAAATCCGGGCGGTTGTTTCCGAAATCAAACAGCTGGAAAATGTGGTTACGGTTGACTCTCCTGCTGACGCCATGGAGGCTCTGCAGAAAATGGGGGTTTACCCACGCGCAGCATTCACAGAACCTAACAATAAAGTTCTGACTATTTCACGGGAAGATGAGGAGAACGGAATCTGGTACACCTTTGTTTATGCTTATAAGTTTGAGGTTGAGAAAGATTCGGCTCCCTGTACCGTGACGCTTTCCTTTGACGTAACGGGTAAGCCCTATGAGATGAATGACTGGTCCGGGGATATTATGGAGATCGGCGCATATGAGATCGTGGACGGCCGCACAAATGTCACCCGGACACTCGCCCCCGGCGAGTCGGCATGGATTATTATTGATGAAAATGACATCGAGGGGGCGAATGCCGTTCATGCGATTTCTACTACTGCCGACAGAGTGGTACTCGGCGAAGACGGCGTCAGCATTCTGGCTATGGCGAGCGGTGAGTATGAAACTGTGCTGAGTAACGGGGAGACCGTAAGTTCTTCCATTGAGGTTCCAGAAGCAATTCAGTTGCCCGCTTGGGACATTGTAATTGAGGACTGGAATGAGGGCGACAAGGTTGTCAATACGGAGGAAAAGTTTGGGCATACTACCACCGAAGTGTACTACACGACAAAGAAGACGGAAATTGTTTTCCAGCAGAGCAGGCTCACTGCATGGAAAGATCTGCCGGAGACCGCAGCGCAGCTGAATGTGCTTGACGGGGGGGGTATGTCGTACGTCTCCGGTATTGCTGCCTACACTGCGAGGTTTGAGGTTCCCGATGAATGGAGCAATATCAGCGGTGCGTTTTTGACCATTGGCTCTGTAGGCGGCGGGGCGGTGGAGGTCTACGTGAATGGACAGAAGGCCTCCGGGCTGGATTGGCGTACCCTTAGCACTGACATTTCCGATTTGCTCAAAACGGGAGAGAATAAAATCCGGGTGCGGGTTGCCAGTACACTGACGAACCGCTTACTGCAGAGAAATTATCAGAATAATGGTTCCAACTGGACGGACAATTTCCCGATGATACAGGACTATGGGATGGTGGGAGAGGTCGCTGTAATTCCGTTTGTTGTGAGTGAAGTTTACTGATCTGAAAAAATTTGCTTTCACAGGCATCCTGTGGATAAGTACTTCCATTCATCGCATACCAAAGGCTGTGCCGGAATATGAGGGATGTAAGGATGAATCTGATGCAAGATGATCCAGTTTTGCGTACATGAATCAATGGATGATTAAGACCGCATTCAGCCATTGCCTGTCGGCAATGGCTGAACGTGAAAATACTTTCGCCCTGCTTATTTGATGTTATCCGCGTCAATGCCAAGATCAGCTAATTTTTTGCGGAGAAGTTCGTTCTGAAAAGAGAGCTGCTCATTCTGGGAAGAGAGCTGTTCATTCTGCGAGGAGAGCCGTTCCTTTTCGGAGACAAGCTTTGCATTCTCCAGCAGTGCTTCTCTCAGCAGGCGCTCCCGGCCCCGGGTGCGGCGGTAATAATCCTCGCGGGCTTCGCACTGCATGCGGATCTTTTCCTCCTGCGAGAGCTGGTATGTGGTGGTGATGGCTTCCTGGAAGTCAACGTTATTTTTTGCGATCATTTTCAGTTCCTTCCATGTGCCGGCCTTAAAGAATCTGGCCCAGAGATCGATCTTGTAGCGTTTGTCTTCTTCTGTGGCAAGTGCCGTTCTGTTTAATTCTAACACGGAAAGGCGGAGCTTGTCACTATAAAGATGGCCGTTTCTTATATTCTGGAACTGATATGTGGCATAAAATTCAGGATGCTCCGGGAAAAGGGGGGAAGCTGAGGATCCCGATGTGGATGGCAGGCCGGACGTTTATGTAATCGTCGCCTCGGTTCAGATTGTCGAAAGCGCGGCACAGGTAACAGAGGGAGCGTTCCACCCAGTTCCCCTCGTTGACGGTCTGCATTTCGAGGTTGATGAGTGTTTTCTGGTTCAGTTTGACCCGGATGCCGGGGACATAGTCCTTGTTGTCGATGTTTTCTCCCAGTTCAATGGGATTGGTGATCACCAGCATAGTAAACGAAACGGAGACGTACTCCGGTCCTCCTTTCCAGTGTTATAGGTTATCGGTTGCATATTGGTACGGATATATCGGATACAGCAGCATTCAATCAGGCGCATTACACGCAGTGTTATCGCCGACAGCTTCGAAAAAGAAGCGGTACGGTGTAGAGTGCGAGCTGAGAAATCAGCAGTGCTGATTTCCCCTGACTTGCAGAAAATAGATAAATAGTAAGTCTTGGTAAGTCGTTAACATTACAAGCAGGGAAACCCTGCCGGGTAAGGCCCAGCCAGCCGCCTGTAACGAGTCCCTGGGGCTGAAGCAGTAATGTCAAGCTTAAGCGTAGGACAGGAAGTGGCAGAGCCGGAACGAAAGTGAAGTGATTGAGCCGGGAAATCGTGCCAGAGTCGGAAGTGGCCGATGCAGTTCTACATGCAGCAACAACATTCCCATGTCCGTCAGGGCAGGGATATGGGAGCATCCCCCGGTCGGAGAACCTGGCGGGGCCGCCGATAAGTAAGTTAACGGAACAGCTGAGATCCTGCTGCCTCCTATAGGAAAGAGGTATGGAAACCGAAGCAAAGAAATGCGCCAGGAATCCAGATGGGCGGCAGGAAGTCCGATACATCCATAGTACCGAAGAAGCCGTGAATCCGTAAGCGTGTGGAGGGAAGGGGTGTACACTTTATAGCTTCAGGCAGGTTTATATCAAACAGACAGGAGAGCTGAATAATATGAGCAATGGACTGCCTGGAATACAGTACAATATCGAAAAAGCAGACAGAACGGATAAAAAGGTTCAGAATCTGGCGTCCTATATCAATGT
>CANQUI010000054.1 GCA_947626995.1 uncultured Eisenbergiella sp.
ACGGCATGGTTAAACCCGTCAGCCAGTCCCGGATCTCTTTGCCGTCTGCAGGCAGATCCAGCGTATGGCGCACCTCCTGCGGTTTCAGATACAACGCCAGGGCATGAGACGGTTCAAACCGGCCTTTTTTCAGGGTGCCAAGATGCAGGCCGGGGCGCAGCACCCTAAGGCCCCGTAAAGACGGCGTTCCTTCCGGCGCCAGATAAAGCTGGTCGCCGAACCTGATCCCCACGCCCTTTGGCAGCCGCAGCAGCGTTTCTTCCTGAAACTGCAAAAAAGCCGGATCCTCTCCCGCCAGGTCCCCTTTTTCTTCTTTTCCCTGCCTGCTGCCGTTAGTATACACGTTCTCTCCGGTCTTTTTTAACACCGCCAGATAGTGTCCTTCCCCGGACGTCCGATGCGGCCATATCCGCAGGGTGCGGGACAACTGCGCTGCTGTAGACGCGTCCGCGTCCGTTGCAGGCCCGTACCGCAGTCCCCAATCGGCGCGCCCCTGCGCAATGCCAAAGGGGTGCGCAACGGGTTCGACCATAAAATCGGGATGTTTCGTCAAAAACCTGAGGACGCTGCCCTCGTTTTCCTGGGGCGCGAAGGTGCAGGTGGAATAGACCAGACGGCCGCCGGGGCGCAGCATGTCCGCCGCACTGTCAAGGATTGTTTCCTGGCGCTGCGCGCACATCTCTACATTTTCCCTGCTCCACTCCAGACAGGCTTCCGGGGTTTTCCGGAACATCCCCTCCCCCGAACAGGGCGCGTCCACCAGGATCCGGTCAAAAAAAGACCGAAAACGATCCGTCAGCTCCTCCGGCGCTGCGTTTATGACAATCGCGTTGGCAATTCCCATCCGCTCTATATTTTCAGACAACACCTTTGCGCGCTGCGGATGGATTTCATTGAGCACAAGAACGCCCCGCTGCTTCATGGAAGCGGCGATCTGGCCGCTTTTCCCGCCCGGGGCGGCGCACAGATCCAAAACCCGTTCCCCCGGCTTTGCGTCAAGATACACGGCGGGCGCCATGGCGCTGGCTTCCTGGATATAATAGACCCCTGCCTCATGATAGGGATGGCGTCCCGGCTGATCGTTTTTCCCATAGTAAAATCCGTTTTCTTCCCAGGGCACCGGCCTTAAATCGAAGGGCGCTTTTTTTAAAAAATCTTCCCGGCTTCCCTTTAAGGGGTTTACCCGCAAAGACGGCAGGGGCTTTTCCTCATAACAGCGCAAAAAGGCCGGATATTCCTCCTGCAGCATCTCCTGCATCCTGTCCAGAAATTCCCGGGGAGGTAGTCGGTCGTTCATATTGTCATCCCCCGTTTTACGCCTTTTTCAGCCGGTAAGTGGCGATATACGCCAAATCCGCCGGATGGCAAATCCCCGGATCGTCTATGACAAAATCCGCGCTTTGCCCTGTCACATCCAATCCCGCCGCAAAATGACACAGCGCAATTCCCATATCGACCTTTTGGAGATCCCATCCCGTATCGCTTTCAAAGCCCTTGCTTTTCTTTTCATAGAAATGCACGTTGTCTCCATCCACAACCACCCGCCAGGGCTGTTTATTGACCGCGGACGGCGCCCGCCGCACCAGTTCAAGCGGTTCGTGCAATCTGTCGGCATCCGCTGCGGCAAGCGGCAGGGTAAAATCCTTTTGAAAGAACAGCTGTGCAAAGGGCAAACGGCTGTCCGCCCGGATCCCTTTGCGCATCATCGTTTCACGTACCGATCTCTTTTCTGCGGGATACCCCAACGGCGATACGCAGGGGAGTATTTCGTCTTCTTTTAATTCCATCGCAGTTTCAAAAGCCTTTCGGTCCATCGTGCCCGCGATCCAGACCGTTCCCAGCCCAAACGACGCGGCATACAGCAGCAGCTGTTCAAAAGAATACCCAAACGCCTCCTCCGCGTGAGGCGCCCGCCTGATTTTTCCGGCAGCATAGATCTGCGCGCCCAAAATCACCGGGCTGGATAAGCCGTACGCTTCCGCGTCCAGAATCCGGTATTCCACCGGAAGGTCGTAGGGCGTTTGGATGTTTGCGGCAAAGGAAAGAAGGCGCTCCCGGTCCTTATCGTCCACCGGCCGCTTCTGAAAGGTCCGCACGCTTTTCCGGCAGTAGATAAGTTCGCTTATATTCTCTGAAAGGTTCGCATATTCAGTCCCGGTCCACATCATATTCCAAAATATCCCCCGTATACGCATCTATCGCATAACTGTATTCCGTTCTGCCAAAATAAAACTCCACCTCATACCGCATGCGTCCGTCATCGTACTCCGTCTCCGTCCGCATCAGCGAGACCTCCGATTCGCTCAGGCCCGCATGATTCAGCGCGATTTCCTGCGCGCGTGCAGAACCGATCTCACTTGCGCCCAAATCGGCGCCGGAATCGGCCAAACGGCCCGGTTTCGTCCCAAACGTCTCCACATCCTTTTTGCGCACTGCGCCGTCGGATGCGCCGATTTCATACTCATATTTGGCACTGTCGTCATAAAATTCCAGCTCATATACCCGGATTCCGTCTTCCCGGTCCGCTTTTTCCTTCGTGAAGATCACCAGTTCGGCCGAAAGGCCGGCATCCGTCAGGGCGGCCGCCTTGGCCTCTTCCAGCGTAAGCTCCTGTGCGGGCTGCAAAGCGGTTCCTTCCTTCTTTTCTTCTGCCGGAATGGTCTCCCCGGCAGGCTGGGAAGGGGCGGGGGCAGTCTGCGCAGCGGCAGGTTGGGAAGGCACCTTCTGTCCGGAAACGTTTCCGCCGCCCTCGATATACCGCGCGGCAATGTCTCCGTCTTTGGCCTGAATCACATATTCGTACTCTGTGCCGTCGCTGTAAAAATTCACCTCATATAAAAAGCGCCCGTCCTCAAATTCCAGTCTGGACCACATGGCGGAGACGTCCTGTTCCTGCAGGCCGGCATCCGACAGGGCGATCTTTTCCGCAGTCGAAATATCGATCAGACTTCTTGGGATGACCACTGCGCATACCGCTGCGATGATCCCTAAAATGACGATCACAATACAGATTGTGGAAAGCACCGCCCGTGCGGGCGTACGAAAGAATCTTTTCATATTTTCCTCCATTCCGGATCCGATGGGACCCTCTTTTTTTCTGTATCGCTTTCTTTTAAAAGACTTTGCGCGCCTTTTGCTCCGATACCATTTATTATAAAGTCCCCCGGTCTTTCCGTCAATCACTTGTCCCAAACAGAGACGGCGCAAACGCAAAACACATCCGCCCCTGCGTCTTATCCCGGCAGACTTCTCTCTGCGCACAGCGCCCCGTATCCCACCTTTTCATTGGGATACGTAAATTCCCCGCGGATCGGCCGCGCTCCCTTTCTCAGATAGGCTTTCATCTTTTCTCCGTACAGATACGGATCGTTCCCGCGCACGATCCCCCATTCCATCAGAAGGGCCGCCGTCCCGGCCGCCATCGGCGCAGCAAAAGAAGTGCCGGTGACCCGTGCGGTACCGCCGCCGGCAGCCGGCACGAAAAGATCCACGCCGGGCGCGGCGAGATCCGGTTTGGTATCCGCAAATACCGTCTCATTCTGCGCCAAAACCAAAGCCCCCCGCCCGGAAAAATCAGCATAGGCATCATAGGTCTGTTGCAGCGCCCCCACCGACAGCACCTTTGCGGCCGTGGACGGCACCGTCAGGGTCAGCTCGGGAACCGGCTGCACAAACCGGGTGCCCGCCGTGCGCGTCTCCTGCCCCGGCAGATACATCTGATAGATCCCGGAAACAATGGAAACACCGGTCAGGCGGATCTCCCACACCCCCGCTTCCATAAACGTATCCACCGGCAGAAGATCGAAAAAAATTTCCTGGTTCACGGAGTACGGGGCGGGTTCTCCCGTATAGATCAAAATTTCCGTATCCCTAGTCCGGACCGCCTGCCGGTTTGTCTGGGAAAACTGCACTTCAATTTCCTCTCCGGAGGGCGTTTTGAGGGAAACGGAAAACACATCGGCATAATTTTTCCAAAGCTGCAGGCTGAGCGTTCTCTCATAATCGGCCACCACAAATTCAACGATCCGGGTCGTTCCCTGCAAAAGCCGTCCCGCGGTGTGACCGGAGGCCGCCCCCTCATTGCCGCTTCCCACGCTGATTACCGTACGTCCGCTCTCGGCGGCATTATCCAGAAAACGGGACAAAAGAGAAGAGCCGTCATGGGGGCCGTACGAATTTCCGAAACTGATATTGACAGACAGGGGCCGTCCCAGCTGACGGGCCTTTTGCAGGGCCCAGGCCACGGCCCGCATCAGTTCCGTGGTGCGCGGAAATCCGGTTTGCAGATCCGCCAGTTTTACTACCAGAAGCTCCGAGCCTGCCGCCACCCCCCGCAAAAGCGGATTCGGATTGCTTCCGGCGGCGATCGCGGCCACAGAAGTGCCGTGCCCGGAGCGGTCGAGACTGGGCACTTGTAAAAAAGCGTCCTCCCGATTCCCGGCGGCCAGCGCGCGGTCGATCTGTTCTTTGGAAAATTCCACGCCGATGGAAAAATGTTCGGGAGGCGCATACGCCGCCCCTGCTTCCTGCCGGCCGTTTTCGTTAAGCGTCTCCGCCTGCAGGGTCTGATCCCAGAGAAACGCAATCCTGCTGCTGCCGTCTGGATTGCGAAAATCCTGCAGATAATAATCAATGCCGGAATCCAGCACCGCCACCAGCACGCCCTCTCCGGAAAGTCCCTCCGCTCGCTGTCCCGCCGCTGCGCCGCCAATCTGTGTCAAAGGCAGGATGCAGCTTTCCTGTTTCGCTTCATACAACCCGTTCCACAGCCTTTTGGGCATCTCCACATACTCCACCTGCTCTGCCGCGACCAGAACCGGTATAAGGCTCTGGGGCAGCGTCACAATGGCGTACCCGGCCAGCAGAACCTCCACGCCGATGCCCGCCTCTTGCAGCCGGTCCAGATCGCCGCTGTATTTTACGATGAGTTCCCAGACCTGTTGCTGCCGGTCATATCCCACATCCAGCACATCCGATTTGATGCGCTGCTGCATCGTAGATTCCAAACTCAGATTCAGAATATCCTCCAGCTTTTGCGATATCATCCGCCCGTTTTGCTTCCCTGTTTTGTTCGGTATATTATATGCAAAAGAGCGCCCCCTGTTTCGGGGCGCCCTGTTTGAGAATCAAAGAATTTCGGGCATCCGTTATAGTTTGGAATAGCCGTAGCCGTTTACCATCGCATCCAGACGCTGCCGGTTCTTACAAAACGGGCAGGCATACGCCTCGTAGGCCTGGTAGCCGGGCACATCGTCCGTCGTAAAAATCGACTCCACCTTATGTCCGTTGATGCTGTCAATGGCGCTGAACACAGAGCAGATCTGCTCCACATGACCGCCGTAATAATCAATACACTCCATACTGCGGCTGATGGTCAGGCCGGTGGTGGAAGTGGCCAAAAGCAGCAGCACATGTTTTCCTTTAATGGCGGAAATCAGGTTGTCCCTGAAAATCATCTGATTGTTGATATTAAACTCGGGAGTCACCACATAAATCGTATGATGCGCATTATGATTTGGGAAATTGCCTCTTTCCAGCTCCTCCGCAAGATATGCGCCGATTACCTCGCTGCCGTCCATACAGACAATGGTATCGATCACCGTATCGATCGGAAAGCGCTGTACAAATTCCCGCGCCACATCATGGGCTTCGCTGCTCCGGGTCTTTAATCCGGTCATATCCACATAATAGTTGATATGGGAATGGCTTGTCGCAAAATGTCCCGGTATGGCCCGCAAAACAATATGGTTCCCCGCCTTTGAATAGAACTTCATTACATTTTGTTCCATTGTGTAACCCCCTTTTTCTTTCAGTATACCTGTTAAACTTAAAACATGCAAGCAGTTTCGCTCCCCGGTTCCCGCCCGCAGGGCGCGCAAAAGAAACGAAAACAGAAATCCCAAAAAAAGCTTGCTTTTTTTTGGAATCTGTAGTATAGTTAACGAGTGCCGGTTGAATCGGCAGGAAAATGGCCAGTTGGTCAAGCGGTTAAGACGTCGCCCTCTCACGGCGAAAACAGGGGTTCGATTCCCCTACTGGCTGTTTTTTAAGTCCCAAAATCTTTTTTCAAAGATTTTGGGACTTTCTTTTATCCTCCGTTTGTCTATCCCGCCATGAAATCAAACAGGCTGATCTGGTTGGATTCGGGCAGATCCCCCAAAATTCCCAGCGTATCCAATAGATCCGTGATCGTCTTGGAGGCCTTGGTGCGGTCCCGAAAATCGTCTTTGCTCAAAAATGGGCCGTCCTTTGCCGCTTCCGCAATCGCGTCCGCCGCCTTTTCTCCCAGACCGTCGATGCTGTTTAACGAGGGCATGAGCTTTCCGTCCACAATCTGAAAATTCCGGGGATGGGCCGAAAAAAGATCAATGGGAAGAAACGAAAAGCCTCTGGCGTACATTTCCTGCACGATCTTCATATCCCGCAGGGCCGCCTGTTCCTTCTGGCTCAAAGAATCCGCGCGCCGTTTATAATCCGCCAGCTCTTCTTCCAGACGCTCCCGTCCTTGGCACATGATCTCGTAGGAAAAAGCGGAAGCCCGGATGGAAAAAAACGCCGCATAATAGGCCAACGGATGATTGACCTTAAAATACGCGATGCGCCAGGCCATCATCACGTACGCCGCGGCATGCGCCTTGGGAAACATATATTTGATCTTCTTGCAGGACCAGATATACCAGTCCGGCACGTTTGCCTTTCGCATCGCCTTTTCCATCTCCGGCTTCAGCCCTTTTCCCTTACGCACGCTTTCCATGGTGGCAAAAGACAGGCTGGGATCCATCCCCATCCGGATCAGGTAGATCATAATATCGTCACGGCAGCAGATGGCCGTGGAAATGGTGGCGTCTCCGTCCTGGATCAGCTTTTGCGCGTTGCCCAGCCACACATCCGTACCGTGCCCCAGTCCGGCGATCCGGATCAGATCGGAAAAGCATTGGGGCTTGGTATCCAAAAGCATCTGAATGACAAACTCCGTGCCAAACTCCGGAATCCCCAAAGACCCCACCGGACAACCGTCAATATCCTCCGGTTTCAGGCCCAGCGCGGCAGGCGACTGAAACAGGCTCATAACCTGGGGATCATCCAGCGGGATCGTCGTCGGATCGATCCCCGTCAGATCCTGCAGCATCCGAATCATCGTAGGATCATCATGTCCCAGAATGTCCAACTTCAGCAGATTATGATCAATGGAATGATAATCAAAATGCGTCGTCACAATGTCCGTGGTCATATCATTGGCCGGATGCTGCGTCGGCGTAAAGGAGTTGATGTCCTCGCCCACCGGAAGCACCACGATGCCGCCGGGATGCTGGCCCGTACTTCTTCGTACGCCGGTACAGCCCTGCACGATCCGATCGATCTCGCAGTTCCTTTTATGGATTCCCCGTTCCTCATAATATTTTTTGACATAGCCAAAGGCGGTCTTATCCGCCAGCGTGCCGATGGTCCCGGCCCGGTAGGTCTGGCCCGCGCCGAAAATCACTTCCGTATATTTGTGCGCCTTGCTCTGATATTCCCCCGAAAAATTCAGATCAATATCGGGCTCCTTGTCCCCTTTGAAGCCCAAAAAGGTTTCAAAGGGAATATCAAAACCGTCCTTGATCAGCGGCGTACCGCAGTTGGGACACGCTCTGTCGGGCATATCGCAGCCGCTGTTTCCCGCATAGGAGCGCACCATTTCGGAATCGAAATCGGAAAAATGGCATTTGGGACAGCGATAATGGGGGCTGAGGGAATTGACTTCCGTAATGCCCGCCATAAAGGCCACCAAAGAGGAGCCCACCGAACCTCTGGAGCCCACCAGATAACCGTCCTCTACCGACTTCCAGACGAGCTTTTGCGCAATGATGTACATGACCGCAAACCCGTTGGAAATGATGGAATCCAGTTCTTTTTTCAACCGGTCCTCCACCACCCTGGGCAGCGTCTCGCCGTATAATTCGTGGGCCTTGCGGTAGCAGATCTCCGTCAGCGTCCTGTCGCTGTCGGGAATGACCGGCGGGCACTTGTCCGGGCGCACCGGAGAAATGACCTCCACCTGATCGGCGATGAAATTGGAATTTTGGATCACCACCTCCCTGGCCTTATCGCTGCCAAGGTAGGCAAATTCCTCCAGCATTTCCTCGGTAGTGCGAAGAAACAGCGGCGCCTGTTCGTCCGCGTCCTTAAACCCTTTGCCCGCCATGATGATGCGCCGGTATATTTCGTCCTCCGGATCCAGAAAATGCACGTCGCAGGTGGCCACCACCGGCTTGTTGAACTGTTCTCCCAGCTGCACGATACGGCGGTTGATGTTTCGGATATCCTCCATGGAAGTTACGTTTTCGATCCTGTCCGACGCGATCATAAACAGATTATTGCCCGTAGGCTGTATCTCCAGATAATCGTAAAAATGCACGATCCGCGCGATCTGGTCGTCGGATTTTTCCTCCAGCAGCGCGCGGTAAAGCTCGCCCGCCTCGCAGGCGCTTCCCACGATCAGCCCCTCTCTGTGCTTTTGCAAAAGGCTCTTGGGTACGCGCGGCACCTTATGATAGTAAGTCTGGTGGGACTGGGACACCAACGTATACAGATTGACCCGGCCCAGATCATTTTTGGCCAGCAAAATACAATGATAGGAAGGCAGACGCCGGATCAGATCGGGGCTGCTTTCTCCCAGCCGGTTTACATCTCCCAGCGTTTCGCATCCTTTCTCCCTGAGCAAAGGCAGGAATTTTAAGAAGATCTCGGCGGTTGCCTGCGCGTCGTCCACCGCGCGGTGATGGTTTTCCAGCGAAACGTCCATGGTCTTTGCCACCGCATCCAGCGTATGCCTGGCCTGGTGGGGCAAAAGCACCCGGGCGATTCCCACCGTGTCCACATAGACGGGAGCAAACGCGATTCCCTGCTCTCTGGCATTTTCCAACAAAAAACTCATATCAAAGGCGGCGTTATGCGCCACAAGCACCGTCCCCTGGCAAAAGCGCAGAAAATCCGGCAATACCTCCTCAATCGTGGGCGCGTCGAGCACCATTTCATCCCGAATCCCCGTCAGCTGCTCGATCCGGAACGGAATCGGCGTCTTAGGATTGACAAAGGTGGAAAACCGTTCCAGGATCCTGCCGTCCTGTACCTTCACCGCGCCGATCTCTATGATCCTGTTTTTGACCGGAGAAAATCCGGTGGTCTCAATATCGAACACGACGCAGGGATCGGAAAGCAGCCGCGTTTTGTCTCCCGTCACAATCTGATACAGATCGTCCACCAGATAGGCCTCGCAGCCGTAGATGATCTTAAAAAAGTCGTTGGGATCCGGCGCCTTTTCCCCGGCCTGTTCCCGCCGCTCCTTTTCTTTTTTCCACAGCTCCTCCCGCACGTGATTGGCGTCCGGGAAAGACTGCACCACGCCATGATCGGTGATGGCGATGGCGGGATGACCCCACTGACAGGCCCGTCGGATGATATCTCCCACCTCGGAAACCCCGTCCATGTCGCTCATCTTGGTGTGACAGTGCAGCTCCACCCGTTTTACCGGCGCATTGTCCGTCCGAACCGCGGTAAAATCCGGGATCCGCTTGATCCCCGTTACGGAGCCGACGGTCAGTTCGCCGTCAAACCGGTCGATGACGGTCATGCCTTTTATCTTTACGAAAACGCCGGGGGCAATGTCCTTTGCCTCCTCCAATTGCTCGTTGGCCACAAAGAGCTTGATCACCATGGTGTCGGTAAAATCCGTCACCGGAAAGATCAGGATCGTCCGTTCGTTCTTGATCTGGCGCCGGTCCAGGGAAAGAATCTTCCCCCGGATTATAACTTCTCCCATTTCCCCCGGGATCTCCGAGATGGGGATCGGCTCTCCCTCAAAATCCCTGCCGTAAAGCACATCGGGATGATCGCTCTTTTTGAAGCTGCGCCGCCCTTCCCCGCGTTTTTCCGATCCGCTGCCCTGCCCCCTGCCGCGTCCTGTCCCGACCGGGACAGCGCTGCCGCCGTCCTTTTCCAATTCTGTCCGGGGCTGTTTTTTCATCGGGTCTGCAGACAAAAAAACCGGCGGCGCCGCAGTCTCTTCGCCCGTTTGTCGTTCCGGCTCCTTTTCATATTCCGTTTTTACGCTCATGGGGATCCCGCAGCGCTCGCAGCAGATTTTCTCCAAAATGCGCACAAGCTCCGGGCAGCGTTCCCGCGTCAGAACGGAGTCCGCCACCGTAAGCACAAGCCTGTCCTTTTCCGGAAACTCCATTTTCGCACGTTTGAAAATGCTGTACTCCACGGGACTGTTTTCCTTTAATTCCAGCAAAATACTGTCCCGATACAACTGCATGAGCCCCAAAAGATCGTACTGTGCGGACAATTGGAATTTTTCCTGAATCCGGATCTGAATGTCGCAGTCCGCAAAAAGCTGTTTTTTGATTTCGTTTTCCACTGCGAAAATCGTCTTTTTCTCAATGAGCCTGTCGCAGGTTATGTAAATGCGCACAAAGTCCCGCCGGCGGTTGGCCGTCACCCGCTCCACCTTCACTTTTTCAAACAGCTCCCCGATCCTGCCGTTTAATTGCAATCCGGGAAAAACCTCCCCAAAACGTTTCTCTGCCATTGTGTCCCTTTCCCAAGATCCGATTCTTTGGTCTGCATCACGCCCAATGTTCCAGTTCATACCGCAGCGCGGAAAGGAATTCTTTCTCCGGTACTTTCCGGATGATCTGTCCTTTTTTGAACAAAAGCCCCTCTCCGATGCCGCCGGCAATTCCAAGATCCGCTTCTTTGGCTTCGCCGGGGCCGTTCACCGCGCAGCCCATCACCGCGACCCGAAGGTTCAGATGGGGAAATTGAGCCGCCAGATCCTCTACCTGATTGGCCAGGCCGATCTGATCGATTTTCGTCCTGCCGCAGGTCGGACAGCTCACCACTTCGATGCCGCCCTGCCTGAGTCCCAGCGTACGCAGGATCAGCTTCGCGGACTTTACTTCTTCTGTCACATCCCCGGTCAGGGAAACCCGTATGGTATCGCCGATCCCCTGGTTTAAAATCAGCCCCAGGCCGATGGCGGATTTGATATTGCCCGACAGGACCGTACCGGCCTCCGTAATGCCCACATGCAGCGGATAGTCGGTCCGGGGGGCCAGCAGTTCATGGGCCCGTACGCACATCATCACGTCCGAGGATTTGATGCTGATGACCAGATTGTGATAGTCCAAAGCCTCGATCATACGGACCTTATCAAGCGCGCTCTCCACGATTCCCTCCGCCGTGACGCCGCCGTATTTTTCCACCAGGCTGCGCTCCAAAGAACCGCTGTTGACGCCCACGCGGATGGGAATCCCGCGTTTGCGCGCGGCCTCCACCACCGCCGCCACCTTGTCCGGGCCGCCGATGTTGCCGGGATTGATCCGGATCTTATCCGCGCCGTTTTCTATGGCGGCGATCGCCATCTTATAGTCGAAATGGATGTCGGCCACCAGCGGGATGGAAATCTGTTTTTTGATCTGTGCCACCGCTCTGGCCGCTTCCGGATTCGGTACGGTACAGCGGACAATCTCGCAGCCCACCGCTTCCAGACGATGAATCTGCTCCACCGTAGCCGCCACATCCTCCGTAGGCGTATTGGTCATGGACTGGATCAGGATCGGGTTGCCTCCGCCGATGACCCTGTCGCCGATTTTGATGACTCTGGTATGTTCTCTGTACTGCATAAGTCCTCCCCTGTCCCGTTTTTCGCATGATTTTTGTTTCGCTCTTCTATCATAACACCGAAAGCGAAAAAAAGCTACCGCTTCGACGGCCCGGTTTCCGTTTGCGCGCTTTTTTGATCTCGGCCGGACGCAAAAGATTCCGTCCCGCCATCCTCCTGCAGCGGGCGGTAAAAAAGCGTATATTCATACCGTCTCCCGCTCTCCTTTCCCAGGGCGGTCACGTTTATTTTCAGTTCCTCCTGCGTGCAGAACCGCTCCGGGGACAGCTCCAGATACAGGCTTTCCCCGGTGGAAAACAAACTGCCCTCTTTGATCAGAAGCTTTCGCATGCAGGCGTCCCGCAGGATGACCGGCGAACCTGCCACAGCCTCGGCCGCGGCCGCTGTCGGCGCCGCTTTTGGGGAAAGAAAACCGGCCGCAAGAAAAACGGTCAGCAAAAGAAGCGGCCAGCGCTGCGCCGACTTTTCGGTCCGCAGTACACTTTGCAGCGTCTCGTAGGAAAAACGACCCGTCAAACGGGCGGCCGACAGGCGCTGAAACAGACCGGCCAAAGCAGCGCAGACCGCCGTTTTGCCAAACGCCCATACCGCCTGTCCGTATTGGGGCGCCCGGACCGGCAGCATCCCGTAAAACAATCCTGCCTGCCGGATGGTAAGCGCCAGAAAAATCCAGGAAAACACGGAAAACAACACGGCCCGCAGCTTTCGTTTTGTTCTTCCCTTTTCTGCCTCCTCCAAAGCGGCCTTTAAAGCGCCCACCGTCTGATACCGGTCCTCCGGACGGTCCTGAATACATTTTTCCACGATTTTTTCCAGCTGTTCCGGCACCTCCGGCCTGCAGTCGCAAAGGCGGCGGGCGGCAAAGGGCGGCTGCCCGGGATCCTCTCCGCTCAACAGGGCGTACAGGGTTTTCCCGATCCCGTACACATCGCTGCGCCCGTCCGCCCAGCGCAGCTTCGGATCCTTTTGCATCTGCTCCGGAGGCGCGTAACCGAAGCTTGCGGCGATGGGCACGGCCTTCGCATCCTGCTGCGGCACGGCGCTGCCAAAATCCACCAGCCACAGCTTTTTCTCCCGATCCATCATGATGTTGGAAGGTTTGCAGTCCAGATACAGAATCGGCGGCTGCCGCTCATGCAGCCAGGCGATGGCGTCGCAGAGGGCAATGCCGATCTGCAGCGTCTCTGCGACCCCATAGGGGCCTTCCCTGCGCAGATGCTCCTGCAGATTTTCCCCGTCGATCCAGTCCATCACCAGGTACTTCTCGTTTCCCTCTTCCACCACATCCACGATACGGGGAGACAGGGTTTTGTCCACCCGGGCCAATACCTGCTCTTCCATCCCCGGACAGAGCCGGTTGACCCGTTTGATGGTCCAGTTTTTGCCAAGCCGCAGATCGTACGCCTGGTAGACCTGCCCGGCGCCGCCCTGTCCCAAAATCCTGCGAAGCTCGTATTTTCCGCCGATCAGACGTCCCTGTCTTTCATCCATGGTCATTTTTCCTCCTGTTTGCCAGAAGTACGGCCGTCTGATTGTCCTTTTCCCCCTGCGCCTTCAAAAAACCCGCCACGCCCTTTAATCTTTTATAAAAAGTCTCCCGTCCCTGCCTTCCTTCGTAAAAACAGCCTTTTAAAAACCCCTCCGGAATCATCCGGCAAAACCCGTCGGTGCAAAGCAGCAGCAATTCATCCCTGCGCAGCCGGCCCGGCCTCACATCCGGCTCCTGATAGCCAAACGCACCCATGCAGCGGCGCAAAACGCCGTCCTGCTGATGGTCTTTGGTCAGGCACCGTTCCTTTTTCCCGATCCGATACGCCCTGCTGTCTCCCAGGTGGAACAAAAGGAACCGGCTTTTTTTTACCAGCGCCAACGTGCAGGTGGTCCCCATGCAAAGGTTTTCCCGCCGTTGAAACCGTTCCATTTCCTCCTGGATCTGCCGGAGCTCTCGCAGGACGCTTGCTGTGGTCCGCTTTTGCCAGCAAAACGCCCGCATCCGTCCGATGCCCTCGCGATAAAACCATTCCGTCAGCCGCTCCGACACAAAGCCGCTGGCGGTCTCTCCTTCCGGCAGACCGCCAATGCCGTCGCACACCAAAAGAAGGGCCGCCTGCGCGTCCCGTCTTTTTTTGTCCTCTTCCCTGAAAAGGCCGCCTTTTTTCAACCGCACCATTTGCAGGGAAAAAGAATCCTCATTGTTTTCTCTGAAATTTCCCTTGTCCCAATACCAGGACGTGACATACGCCATAATCCCTCCTGTCCCTTGCGGGACGGCGGGCAAAACGCACTGACAATGCGGATATGCCATCCCCACAGCATACGCCGCTATCTTCTGAAAAGCCGGACAGGAAGAACGCCCGCCGGGCCGGACTGATGCCGATACGATCCGTCAGAGATTTCCGTGTCCTCATTATAGACCGCCCGGCGGGGCAGGTCAAGAAAAAATTCGTCCGTTAGTGCAGAATCCTCCGGATATCATTGAACATGACAAATACCATCAGGATCATCAGCGCCACAAAGCCCGCCATGTGGATCAGGCCTTCCTTTTCCGGCGGAACCGGCTTGCCGCGGATCCATTCCACCAGCAAAAAGATCAGCCTGCCGCCATCCAGCGCGGGAAGCGGCAAAAGATTCATCACGCCCAGGCTCACCGAAAGCAGCATGGCCAGATTGACCATATTCATAAACACCAGAAGCGGACCGCCCGGCGCGGTTTCCTGACGCACCTCATCCACGATCTGGGCCATCCCCACCGGGCCTGCCACATCGTCCGCGGTCAGCTTTCCCCGCACCAGGGCCGACAGACTCATCAGCGTATTGCGTACGCTGAAACGCAGCTGATACCAGCCAAAAGAAAACAGTTTAAGCCCCTTGGCCTCCTCGTATTGGCTGTAATTGGAAAACCCCACCAGATAACGGCCTTCCGTCTCGTCGTACCGGGGCGTCAGCGTCGTGACATAACGCTGCCCGTTTCGTTCATACTCCACCTTCACCGGCGCGCCGTCCCGGTTCAGCGCCATGGCAAGCTGGACCTCTCTGGCCAGATAGATCCGTCCGTTAAATCCCACGATCTTATCCCCGGCCTGCATCCCCGCTTCCTGTGCCGGATAGCCCTCCAGGACATCTCCCAGCACGGGAATATCCGCGCCCGCATAGCCCGCCACAAGAACGGAAAACAAAAACGCCAGCAGGAAATTAAAGAGCGGGCCCGCCAGCACAGTGGAGATCCGGGCCCAGACCGGCGCGTCCTGAAAATTACCTTCCGTCCTTTCGCCGTCTTTTTTCTCCAGGCCGTCCTCTCCTTCAAAGATGCAGGCGCCGCCTATGGGAAGAAGACGAAGCACGTAATCGGTCTCTCCCTTTTGGATATGCGCCAGCCTTGGCCCCATGCCGATGGAAAATTCATTGACCCGGATGCCGTTTGCCTTCGCCAAAAGGAAATGGCCGAACTCATGTCCAACCACAATTACAAAAAAGATCAGTAAAAAAATGAGAATCGTCGCAATCAAAGTTTTCTCTCCCGACTGATAAATTCATAGGTCTCCGCCTCCGTTTGCAGGATCTGTTCCAAATCAGGATTCCCTATGACCTTATGGTTATTCATGGCCGCCTGAATGATCTCGGGGATCTGCACGAACCGGATCTTTCTCTCACAAAACAGCCGGACCGCCATTTCGTTGGCGGCGTTAAAAACGGTGGGCATGCTGCCGCCGCAGCGCGCCGCCTCATATCCCAGCTTAAGGCCGGAAAACGTTTCCAAATCCGGCTCCAGGAAGGTCAGGTCGGCTACATCGAACAGATCCAGCCGTTTTGCGCGCATCAGCCTTCTTTCCGGATACAACAGCGCATATTGAATGGGCAGCTTCATATCCGGCAGGCCAAGCTGGGCGATCACGGCGCCGTCCTCATATTCCACCGCCGAATGTAGGATGCTCTGGGGATGCACCACCACCTGAATCCGGTCCAGATCCACATCAAACAGCCATTTGGCCTCCATCACTTCCAGCGCCTTATTGATCAGCGAGGCGGAGTCAATGGTCACTTTTTTCCCCATGGACCAATTGGGATGGCGCAGGGCGTCCTCTAACGTCACCCGTTCCAGATCCTCTTTGCGCTTTCCCCGAAACGGACCGCCCGACGCCGTCAGCAGGATTTTGTGGACCGCGTTTTTCGCGCTGCCCTGCAGGGACTGAAAAATGGCGGAATGTTCGCTGTCCACGGGCAGGATGGAAACGCCGCATTTTTTTGCCAGGGGCATGATCAGATGCCCGGCCGTCACCAGCGTCTCTTTATTGGCCAGCGCGATGGTTTTCCCGCTCTCAATGGCCGCAATGGTGGGACGTATCCCGATCATCCCCACCACGGCGGTGACTACGATCTGACTCTGCGCGTCTGTGGCCACCTCCAAAAGGCCGTCCATTTCACTGACAACCCTGACCGGCAGATCCGATACCCTCGCCTTAAGCTGCCTGGCGGCTTCCTTTTCCCACATACAGACGAGATGCGGCCGAAACTCCCGGATCTGCTGCTCCATCAGATCCACGTTTTGTCCCGCCGCCAGTGCCACCGCCTGCAAATCCGCGTTGTCCCTTATGATTTCCAAAGTCTGGGTCCCGATGGAGCCGGTGGAGCCCAGAATCGCGATTTTTTTCATTCTT
>CANQUI010000055.1 GCA_947626995.1 uncultured Eisenbergiella sp.
GGAACGATCTGCTCTGGCATGTCAATATAATCTGCCGGTTTAAAATCAATCTCCCATTCCCGGCCAGATTCATCATATTGCCCTGTCGCGATATGGGAGATACTATATTCTTGATTAAATCCTGAAACTTCTTACCCATTCCTACCCTCCTTAATTTGTACAAGAAAATATTCTGTCTGGGAATATTGTACACAGATACAAAAAATAAGAAGAGGAAGATAATTTCAGACTTTTTGTTTAAGGAGAACTGCTGTTACCTCATCAAAAAATCCTGTATCGTCTCCGCCACTATTTCTATATCCGCTTTCTCCATATATGGATGCATCGGCAGCGACAGCACCGTCTCACACAGCCGCTCTGCCGCTGGACACTCCTGATATAGCTTCATCCCTGTAAATACCTTCTGCCGATGCATAGAGATCGGATAATAAATCATAGTTGGGATTTCCCGGGTCTTCAGCGCCGCCTGCAGACCATCTCTCTGTTCACGGTTCTCCAACCGAATCGTATATTGAGCCCAGCTGGACAGATACCCTTCCGGAACCATCGGCGTATTCACTACATCCTTTAAAAGTTCCGTATAAGCTGCCGCTGCCCCATTCACCTGTTCCAGTTCGTGCTCCTGGAACGCCTGAAGCTTTGGAAGCAGCACTGCCGCCTGAATGGTATCGAGCCGCGAATTCAACCCAACTCTGATATTTTCATATTTGTAGGAACCCTTTCCGTGAACACGAATCGATTTCAAATAAGCTGCTATGTCGTCATCATCAGTAAAAATGGCCCCGCCATCTCCATAACATCCTAAGGGCTTGGCTGGAAAAAATGATGTGGTGGAAATATCACCGAAAGAACAGGCGCGCTTATCCCCGATCATCCCCCCAAATCCCTGGGCTCCATCCTCAAGAATCTTTAAACTATACTTTTCGGCAATCCTTCGAATCTCCGGATAGGACGCAGGAAGTCCAAAAAGGTCCACGGGGACCACTGCCCGAGGCGTTAGTTTCCCTTCATCAAGAACCGCCTGAATTGCCTTCTCCAATTTGTCCGGATCCATATTGAACGTCGCATCATCCACATCAACGAAAACAGGAACGGCTCCTTCAAAAGCCACTGTCTCCGCAGTCGCGAAAAAAGTAAAATCCGGCACAAACACAGCGTCTCCCGGACCGATATCCCATGTCATGAGCGCCATGGTCAGGGCATCCGTGCCATTGGCACATGTAATACAATGCTTCACGCCGACATACTCTGCCAGCCTATCCTCCAACTCCTTCACCTGAGGACCACTGATGAAGCTGGTGCTGTTAATAACGGCGGCGATCGAAGCATCAATGGATGGTTTTAATGTGTCGTATTGTTTCTTTAAGTCACGGAATTGCATAAAGAACTTCCTCCTGAGTTTATATGATTTAAGATAATCTTTTCTGACCAATTCTTAAACTGTCAATATCCATTTACAAATCATTCAATAAATCGTTTTCTTGTAATAAAATTAAATACCATAACAACACCTGTTGCCAAAAACTTTGCAGTTATGTAATGCAATCCAATCCATTCCACCAACGCCCATATCAGAAGATCATTGATAGCCAATCCTATGATACTAAATAACCAAAACAGCAGGATCGTAACCCGCCTGTTTTTCCGCTCACTCGGAACAAACACCCAATATATGCTCAAGATATAATTGAATGTCACCGCCAATGAAAAAGAAATCGTTGAGGCCGCAAGATAATTGACCTTAACAACTTCTGTCAGAAATATGGCCGCCGCATAGTCTATCGCGAAAGCCAGTCCCCCAGTGATCCCGAATCTGATCAGCTGTCTGATCAGCTTACCCATTGCTGCTCCGTTTCTCTTGCTTCTTTATCTGCAGAAGCCTCCACATCGTATCAAGATATGAAATAATGAACTTCATCAGGTTCCTTTTGGATCTTCCATATACCCTTTTATTAAAATAGACCGGCATCTCTTTAATCCGGATATCCGGGTAGCGCACTTTCAACCGGATCAGTATCTCTTCCACGATATCAAAATTATCGCATTCCAGGGATACACTCTTTAACTTGTCCGCCGAATAGAGCCGGAAGCTGTTGCTGACATCCTTTACCTCCAGGCCGAAGACCAGTCTGTATGCTGCGTTCACCATCCGCGACATCATTCTCAATATAAGACCATTGTGAGTCCCGCCGCCTTGTATGTATCTGGAACCGATGATCAGATCCAGCCGTTCCTTTTGGGCTGCCTCATAAAATCGTCCTATATCTTCAGGATTATGGGAGCCATCCGCATCCATGACCACGATTGTTTCATATCCTGCCTCCCTGATCCCTGTCCGCATGGCATCCCCATATGAATTTCCGCCCTGCCGCGGTACATACCGCACGCCCAGCCTTGCACAGACCTCCGCTGTATCATCCAGCGGCTCCATCGTATCAATGACAAGAATCTCCCCGGCCTCATGCCCGGCACTAATCTCCCTCAATACCTTTTGGATCCTGGGCAATATCTCTTTCAGATTCTCCGCTTCCTGATATGCCGGCAGTATCACGCTGATACCCAATCTCACATCTCCTTTACCCACTTGATCATCTCTAAGATACCTTCCCTGGCTGTGACCCGCGGCTTCCAGCCAATCATCTTGCTGATCTTCGTGATATCCGCCACAAATACCTTTTGGTCACTGGCCCTTGGCGGCAGCATCTCATAATCCAGACCGATCCCCAGTATTTCCTCCAACATCGCAAATAATTCCAGTAAGGACAGAGACTGCTCCATGGTCCCCCCTATGTTGTACGCATTTCCACATATCTTATCCGCATTTTCCAGCGCTGAAAAATACAGGCTGACCATGTCCCTGGCATGGAGGATATCACGCACCTGTTTCCCTTTCCCGGAAATAGTAAAGGGTGGAGCAGTCGGGTTATCATACTTCTCTACTGCCTTTTGGCAGAACCATCCAATCCACCCCTGGTCATAGGTAGCGAACTGGCGGCTGCCATACATGGAAGAATGGCGGAATACGGTTGTTTTCAGGCCAAACATCCGATGATAATCCAGCATATACTGATCCGCAGCCCCTTTGGAACAACCATATGGGGAACGAAAATCCAAAGGAACTGCCTCGTTAAACCCCTGTGGATATTCCCGACAAATATATCGCGAAACCGTCTCCTTATAAGTATACTGTTCCAGATCCCCATACACCTTATTAGTTGAGGAATAAAAGACCGGTGTCTGCGGGCAGAACTTTCTGACCGCTTCAAGCAGATTGACCGTTCCTACAGTATTTGTCTCAAAATCTTTATAAGGATCCGCTAAGGAAGTCGTCATCGCGACCTGTCCGGCCAGATGAAATATCCCGTCAAAGCCCCTGCGGATCAGGTTCTCCACATCATTGCGGTTCCGGATATCCCCATGAACATATTCAAACTTCCCAACGCTATGCAGCCACTTCAGATTTTCTGAAGTACCCTTCCTGGAAAGGTTATCAAATACGGTAACCTTATAATTATGGCCTATACCATATGCCGCCAGATTGCTCCCAAGAAAACCGCATCCTCCTGTGACCAATAACTTCATAACAGCCCTTCCTCCTCCAGCATCCTTTTAAGTCCATCCTTCCAATGATATCTCGCCTTAAAACCGAGCGATGACAACAGCGATATATCCGCCACACAGTCCGGCTCATCCATTCTCATAGGGACAGCGCCAAACCGAAGTTCTGATCGTGAATGGAGCAGGCCATGGATATACTGGATGATCTCACGAACTGCAGGGGCATCCCCTGTACCCACCGGAATGATCTGATAACCCGATACCCCCCCGTTAACAGCAAACATAACTGCATCACATACATCGTCAATATAGATGATATCCCTTTTCTGCGTCCCAACTGTTAATAAAAGCGGCTCTCCACGATACATCTTATGTATACACATCGGAACAAATCGATCCCGCGGCTCCCCGGGGCCATAAAACATCTCCAGCTCCAACACGCAGAAATCAATCCCATGCTTCCTGTGATAAAAACCGCCAAACTCAGCCAGCATATGCTTGGAAAAGCTATACATATTAAAATCATCCGGCAGTCCTGTTCCGATCGTAATAAAGCGCTTAACACCATGTTTTACTGCGATGTTAAGCACTTTAAGCGGGAACTCAATATTTGCTTCCAGTACATCATTATACAGAACCGTCCCCTGGGCATAGGAGCAGGCCATGTTAAGGACCAGGTCGAAGTGTTTTTGACAGAATAATTTTTCAATTTCTGTTTCGTCGTTTCGCACAAACAGTATATCTTTCACAGGAAGTCCGGAAATATCTGACGTATCACGCTTTACACAACAAATATCAACTTTTTGAGTGGTCAGCATGGATACGACTCTGGTTCCCAGATAACCGGTTGCGCCAATTACAAATATTTTCATGTATAAGTTCTCTTATTCTGTTGTCCAATAGCTGTCCTTCTCTTATTTCTTTGCCAAAAACTTATAATAAAGAGAATCCTCATAGTTGTATATAAAATACAAATTTTTTATCTCCGTAATTATCCCTTCATTATCCGTTTTTATATCACTAAAACTATAAACACTTTCATTTACAACATTTATATTCTTTGTCGTATTCACTATACTTCTTCTGATTTCAAGGGAAGGAGTAAACGCACCTATGCACAACAACATAATTAGAAACCGTTTTCTGACTCTTCTCTCATGGTTTTCATCCGAATTCAATAAAAAAAGTATACAATATATCATTAACAGAAACAAAGCCGGAATACTCCCGCGAATAAGTGAACTATATTGTATCACGCGATATAATGGAAATAGTAATAACTCCAATAAAACTACATAATAATATGGATAGCCTTTTAATTCCTTTCCCATTGTCAAAAAGAAAACTCCTATTTCAAAGAAAATAAATAAGAGATAGTTCATGAGAACAGCCCTTTTTTCATTGGGAAAAAGTGTAAAAATACTTCCTGTAGAACCGCTCACTGTTCCATTACCAGCAATATAAAAGAAACCATATGCTATTAACATTATCAGCGGGATTATAATATTTTGCCATGTGACAGAATCCATTATTTTCTTTTTTCCCAGTAATATCGAACTAAATGCAAATGGTATCAATCCAATTGTCGCCCAAGGCGAATAGGCAAACGATAGAGAAGCCAAACCCGAAATCTTATTTTCTTTTATTTGCAATATAAGTATGACTATCAACCATATTGGTACTGATTGATTAAATACCCAATATAACAATGTTGTATTTGATGAATATTGGAAATACTTCGACCACCATTCAATATGTTCAGTAACTGGAATTGTATTATTTATCAGCCAATAAGCAACCACATCAAGGCCACTAAAAGCAATCAATAACAGGGGAGCCAAGTATGTTGTCTTATGAAAAAAACGAGTCATATTATAAACAACCAAAAAAACTCCTGATAGCGCATACAAATATAAACAAACATTCCTCCCTAGATTCCCAAGATGAAAAACTTTCGTTACAATCGCTGGTACCAACCACCAACTGAAATAATAGGAAAACATAACCTTTTCATTACCAGCTATTTTTTGAATAATATCTGACTCTGTAGACAAGTCATATATTACTGGCCACGAAGAGTTGCATAAATCTCTATACATGGGATTTCTGGCCCAAAAATCGCCGTTTTGGTATGCAAATCCGCCTATTCCAGACATATACACCCATATCCCTAGCAGTAATAGTACAACGTACCAGAATTCTTTTCTACTATTAGAAAAAAAGCCTGTGTTATTATGAATCAATTCCATATACAAGGTTATACAGAAATAACCAAGAATCAATGTAATTATAATTGCCAAAAAAAGATTTAACCAACCAAACAAAAACAATACTATTGGTACAGTAATATATAATACCGAACATAAAATCAGCATTTTATCAAAAACATTTCCGGTTTTCATATCTTTTCCCTTTAAAATATACAGACTTTTCTTTAATATTATAAAAATCTTTTATAGCTTTAATTCCTATCTTAGCGATTTTCCATAGATTAATCGAATTTTTTCCTCCCTGTCTTGGCCGAAATGTGATCGGAATAAAACTAACTTTCTCGTTTCCTTTTATAAAAAATACGGTAAGTAAAACATTAGAAAGATTGAATTTTTCCGGCACCTGATTGATATATTTCTGCAGAACACTCTTTTCCATCAATCGAAACGGTGTATTCGCATCTGCAACATTTACACCAAAAATCAAAAAAAGCACCAATTTCAATACCTTAGTAACAAAAAATCGGGAGAATCCATCCTCCCGATTTTTACGGTATCCAATAATTACATCGTATCTTTTTCTCTGCATCCAGAACGGAAAGAATTCCTCCGGCAAGGTCTGTCCATCGGAATCTGTCTGAAAAATATAATCAGCACCGTGCTCTAAAGCATATCGATACCCATATAAAACAGTTGCGCCGTGCCCTTCATTTTCTTTAGTAATCGGCTGAAGGAGCGGATGAGTTTTCGCATACTCTTCCAATATTTGATATGTATGATCCTTGCTCCCATCATCTATAACGCAGAGTCGCGATTGTCCGTACCCAGAGTACTTATCAATGATAGGATACCAATCTTTCAATACTTTCTGAATATTTTCCTCTTCATTATATGCAGGGATTACAATATATAGTGTCTCCATAATTCATTTCCTTAATTACCTAACATAAGAAACTAATAATCATTTCTTCTCCACAGCCAAATTGTGTTTCCCTCAATCTCACTAGAATAATAAAGTTCATAATTCTCTGAAATAAACGTATTAATCTCATATCGGGGATTATTATAAAAATCGGATATCTCCATATCGGAAGCCACTAATATGTCCGGAACAATATCAAATACACGAAAATATTCTAATAACGGTCTGGCTGAGGTATAACCTCTTGTCAAAAACTGCGCGTCCCATGTCTGCGGAGCACATATCTGTGCTTTTGACATTAAATATACCGCCGGCATTCTCGTAACAGTGCATATTCTATCCGTTTCAGATACATATTCTGAAACCGTGTCTTCCAATGATTCTACAAAATTTTTGCGTGATTCAGTAGTATATAAACCTTTATATATTCCTTTTTCTACTTTTACATTAAGTTCCTTAATCGGCTCATCTCTATAGACATACATATACTCATGACATATTCCGGACACCGCTAAAACAAGGGCAAAAATAAAACCTATATATCTATAATCAGAAAAACAAATATCATGAACAATCAAAATAGCCAATACAAATATGAAAGGTCCAATTAATTCAAAAGAAAAAAGAATATTTTTATTATCTGAAGTAAGACTATATATCAGAATAAATAGTAATAATACAATCCACCATAGCCAATATCGTTTCACTTCTTTCCTATCTGCTATAATGGTGAAAATAATTAAGCCAATCAGATCCCCAAATATTACATATCCATTTGTTTGGTGAACATAATGTAAATTAATTATTGAATAGATAATAAAAGCTATCGCATTAATCAATTTCCAGCCTGTTCCTTGCCAGACACCTATTACTACTTCCAGCAATACATATAGCATCAATACCACCGTAAACTTTCTAAGAAAAAAGGATTTAAGCGGTGATAAAAAAGTATCTTTTATAAATTGAATACCTATCGTTCCTTTTGAAGCCTCATGAGGTGATAAAAGCATTTCTTCCAGCCCCTTGCAAAGCATTGCAAAAGAGCCATTATATAATATATAAACTAAAAAAAACGAGGCTGCCACGCAACCCCCTAACATGTAGTATATGATTTTATGTCTCTCTCTCCTTTCATGGTTCCTTATGGCAATCGGTAAGGTTAAAAATACAGCCCCAACTATAAAAGTAGGATATGAAATACACACCAGACTCATTAGTCCGCCCATTACAAAATACCGAAGTATTTCTCGCTCTTCTTTTTTTGAGGTATGTAATAATACTGTTACAATTAGTAATATATAAATTGTAAATGAATTATAATTAACCTGAAAAAAAGAAGAGGATACCCAAAAAATACCAGATATCGTAAGTAAACAAAGATCCTTATCCAGAGTTTTTTTATATAACAAAAACGCTACTATGGCTATACAAACGCAACTAAATATTACGTAAACATACCTGAAAAACAACATAATACCTTCCATATTCGGTGAAAACCGACAGAACGCGCTAAATATGGGAGATAAAATACACCATCCAGTATGATAATCCCAAGAAGTCACAAAAGGAACCTTCCCCTGATATATATTATATATAGAAGCAATTCCATGTACTTCATCTGTCAGTTCAACACTAAATTGTATGCGTTTTAAAAAAAGACTGAATAATATTATATACAAGATGCAAAGCATACCTTTTATGTAGCTCTTATTAAGTTGCCTCATCACGATATACCGCCTACTTCTTGATAGTTTTAACATACGCTCTATATAAGCCCATTTTATATTCTTTGAAACCAGTCTTGCTTCTTAATCTCCCTATGAATAAATCATATTTACTACACCTACAAATCGTTATTTTTTTCATCAAATGTTTTTCGAAATAACACTATTAGGACTCCAGCATATGCCATCAGACAAATCAAACAGTTTATACCCAAATTAATAATTTTATGAAACATGGTAATATTTCTTTTCAGATACATTCCTACAAAAATAAATATAAGTCCGCCAAAAAATAATTTCCGTTTCATTCCTGTTTTTTGCCTACTTTATCGTAATCCGTTTAAATTTCCTAACCTTACATTTCTTTCCTGCTCTAAGAAAAACGTGCCAAGTCCTTGATTTTACGGGGTTTTCTCAATGTTTATCACCAACTTTTAGAGAATATCCTCTCGTTCATTGTCAATCCTTTTTCCTAGAAGAAGAAGCAAGCCACACTTTGAACCATTTGCAATAATCGCGGCAGCACAAAACCCTATTAAACCAAATTCTGTTGTCAAAATATACGCAGATACTAGATAGACAACCGAATATAGCGCTGTAATGAAAATCTGCCAATAGGGTTCCACAAACTTTAATATAGCCGGAGAAAACATTCCTCCCAAGGTACCAATCACAGCAGCTGTATTAGCCCAGAAAATATATCTGGACGCACCCTCAAATAGCGTAGGGTATAAGATTTTCGTTATAAAAGGAGAAAATGGGGCAATTCCTATTATAAATATAAGGGCTATACCCCCCATAAATATACTCTGACTATAATACTTACCAGAACTCATTTGATAGTTTGATTGTGCATAATAACTTAACAATACTCCAGCAACAGGCGTTGCTATAATGCCTATACATTTTCCTACTATTGACGCAACAGTATAAGTAGAAACAGCTGCGCTTCCCATAATCGGATATAGAAAAAAACGGTCTAGATATGTCGTTATATTGGCAATTCCCGTGCTTAATAGAAGATAGAGATACGCTTTTCCGGTTTGATAAAACATGGTCGTTCTGTACAGTCGTTCATGTACGAGATGAGACGCATTTAGCAAATACAAACTCCCCAGCAATTCTCCAAGCAAAAAAGCCATTGGCCATGAAAAGCCAAATTTGAGCAAAAAAGTTCCGACAATATATCCTAACGCAGTAAGCACATTGCCACGAAGCACTTTAGTATATTTCAATTCCAGTCGTGGGCCCACTTCATAGTATGTTCGAATCACTCCTAAAATGTTAACAAACATAAGGCACACGGCTATAAGAATATCTTTTGCGATCAGCCATGAAGATACTCCGCTTGTTAATGCTGCTAAAACACATGCTAAAATAACAAAAAGATTAAAATCACCTTCTTGATTACATTTCTTATATCTCTCGTTCTGGATAAGCCGTACATTATTCAGTGCATTTCCAAAAGTCACAGTGATCGTATTGCAAATTCCCATTTGAGTTAATATAACTCCGTAATAGTCAGAAGTGTACATCCTTGCTAATATTGGGTATGTCACCAGCTGCAATCCTACCGTCTTAATCCCCGACGCTATAATATTCAAACTGAAATCCCAAAAAATCTTTTTAGACAATTGCACTCCTCCTCACAATGTGCAACGAACTCCACCGGCAGTAACCACCCAGTGAATAAGTAATATACTCCTGAAAATAGCAAAAGAATACCTATTCTACAATCTCTCCCTTTCCAAGTTTCACTCTATTTTTTGAATCGTCTCCCTCATTTTCTCCACCGCATCAAAGAATCCCCTGTATTCCTCCGGTTCCCACTTCTCCCGTATCCTCTGCTGCACTCCTGCAGGACCGACCACGGACGGTACGGAAAGGGAGACGCCTCTTACTCCATGTTCTCCCATCAAAGGCGATGTGACCGACGCGATCGTCGGCCTCTGGTTCAGCACCGCATCCGCCAGGTGGCACACGCAGGTTGCAATCCCATAGTGGGTTCTCCCCTTCGCCCTTATAATCTCCGATCCCATCGTCCGTGTCTTCTCCGTTATCATGAAACGTACTCCCTCATTCCATGGTATCGACATCTCACTGCAGTATTCCCCCATCGGGATCCCCCCGACCGTCACCCGGCTCCATACCGGCACCTGGCTGTCCCCGTGTTCCCCCACCAGATATCCATTCACCACGCCGGTACTGAGGCCGATGTAATCCGCTATGTTCCGCACAAACCGTGAAGTGTCCAGGATACACCCAGATCCAAACACCATTCCATTCGGCAGTCCCATCCACTCACTGGCCTTATGCGTCAGGATGTCCACCGGGTTGGAAATCAGGAGGATCACTCCCCTGGTGTAGTATTTCTGGATGGAGCGGATCACGTCCTGAAGGGTCTTCACATTCTCACTGACCAAATCTAGCCTGCTCTCCCCCGGCCTCCGGTTTCTCCCGGCAGTGATGATAATCAGGTCACAATCCTCACAGTCGGTATAATCTCCCGCGTACAGGTCCACCGTTCCCAGCGTCGGCAGGCCGTGCCGGATGTCCCATGCTTCCCCCTCCGCCTTCTCCTTCGAAATATCGATCAGTACGATCTCCCTGGCAATATCCCTCAGCGCAAGAGCATATGCAATCGATGAACCCACATACCCGGCACCGATGATTGCTGCTTTCCGGTTCCCTATTGTATATCCACGCCTCATTCTGCCGCTCCGTCTATCTCCTTCTTCCATTATCCGTTTTTATGTCAAATACCCAGCACCCGCTATTCAATGGCTATGATCCTGGTCAATCTCCCATACAGGTCGTAGCCATCCCATATCAGGTCAAAATCCATGGTCTTCCCCACCGGCACCACCCGGTCGATGCCACGGATCCCGGACATCAGCAGCGGCATAAGCATCTCCCTGTTCCCAATATAGGAAATGGTCTGGCAGCGCTTATCGTCGCATAAGTCTTTCAGTTCCAAGATATCCACACAGTCATATTCGAAAAAGTACCCGGAATTGTCTTTCAGGTCCATCAGCCCATCCATGATCCGGGGGATCCTTATACGTACCAGCAGATTGTCCGCATGGGGTTCTATCCTGGCGCCGTATGCGGCATCCGCTGCCCCACTCCCATCCGGCTGACAGGCATTTCTCTTCTCCGCTTCCGGGTTCGATGCTGCCATACGCTCCGCTTCCACTGCCTTTTCTTCTATCCCCGCAACCGCATATCCCACCGCCGCAAGACAGCCGCTTGTCAGCTTGTTCACCCCCTGGATCGGCTGGAAGACATAATTTTTCTTCACAAGTTCGTGCAGCTGTCCCCAAAATTCTTCCTTTGCAGCCCGTATGCAACTGCTATTCCCCAGCCATGCCACCAGCTGCGGACTGGTGCACGCGTTCTGGTCCGTCAGGTAAGTATCATTGTAAAAAG
Organism: uncultured Eisenbergiella sp.; assembly: GCA_947626995.1. GTDB lineage: Bacteria > Bacillota > Clostridia > Lachnospirales > Lachnospiraceae > Gallintestinimicrobium. The sequence continues at coordinate 11,844 of CANQUI010000055.1, forward strand.
CTTCTGCCGTCCGGACTTTCTCACGGTCGTCCATGTCCAGATAGCTTCCGGCATCGATCACCGCCAGCGAGAACCGGTCGGCAAATGTCACTTCCCCTGCCCTCGGGCCTAGCAGTGACTTCCGGATCTCCTCTACCGTTGCATCCCCACCCCAGATAATACGTATGTCCGCTATGGATGAGAAAAGGTCATTGACAGCTTTCTCCCTTCCGTATCTCACAAGGCAGACAGAACCGGCCATCTCCCGGTTCTTCCCCGCTCCCAGTGCCTCCGCAAACGCCCCGGCTATGATTCGCACCTGTGGGAAATCCTTCGATGGCACCCGCACAATGTTCGCGTTGCCCGTCAGGAGCCCTGCCGCTAGGGAATACGCGAAATTTACCGGCACGTTGGACGGCGCGACGTGGAACGCCACGCCCCTTCCAAGACGGATGTTCCCGTCTTCCCTTCCAAACCTCTCCTTCAGTTTCAGCATGGATGACCTGCGGATCCAGAAAGCGAATGTCACCACATCCGGGTATTCCCTTGCTTCCCGGCCGGCCATCAGGAACCGTGAGACGTCATTCAGCATATCCAGGACCGCCCCGTCAAAGGGTTCCCGTGCCGGGAGGCACGGCATACCGGCCACTGTGTCCCTATCGCCTATAAGAAAAGAGACACTGTCCAGCGCCTCCATCATTTCCTTACCCATCATATCTTTCTCCGAACTTTGTCGCATAGGTGTCGCTGCACCCACGGATCTCCGCATCCTTCAGCCTTCCGGCCACTTTGAAATACTTCCCTTTCCTACCACACGGGCAGTCGTCCTCGCCCAGCAGGATCCCCTCGTCCTCCGTCAGGAGAGAATGTCCCGGGTAGGACTCCGGGAGCACGGATACCACCTGGATGATCCCCTTTTCTCCGGTACCGCACTCGGAAAAATCCAGCGGCCGGCGCATGATGACATCGGAGAACACACTGGCATGGAGATGTCCATATTCGCACTGCATATAGATGCACCCGGTCTGCTCCACCATCCCATAGTAATCGTGAATCCGCTCCAGGCCGCATACGTCCTTAAGCCTCCTATGGAACTCCTCCGGTTCCACTGCCTCGCTGACCAGCTTCTTCCAGCCGCCCCCATGGATCAGGATGCCTTTCGACAGGTCGAAAACAACCCCTTCCCCTTTCAGCCGCACCAGTTCCTTATAGAAATGCTGCCAGACCATGAAGGTAAAACCGAACAGCAGGATGTCCTGGCCTTTGTATCTCTCCAAAAACTCCATCAGTCCTTCCACGTCAAGCCTCATATCGTCATCCAGCGCATAAATCTTTTTTGCCCCGAAGATGGAAAACCCCAGGATCCCGGCACCGCGGGCCGAGAACATCTTTCTGTCCTTTGCCACGGACGGGCAGTCCAGGATGACCATCGGCATCCGGCCGGCGCCGGTGAAATCCGACACGATCTTCACCATGGCCTTCTGCTGGTTCGCGGATGTGGTCCTGTCAAGATAGATCTTCGATACCGCCTGCCCGGAAGTACCGGAGGAAGTCATCGTCTTAACGATCTCCCCCTGTGGAATGCTCCTCAGGGATAACTCCTTAAACAGGCGCACGGGCAGGAACGGCAGGTCTTTATAATCCCGGACACTCCCGCTGTCATAACCCATGGCGTTAAGAATGGCACGGTATTCCGGGCAGTTCCCCCTATGGTACTCCGTCAGTTCCATCAGGCGTTCCGTCAGGACTCTTTCCTTTTCTTCCTTACCCAGCGAGTACGGAGGGATCTGTATGATATCGTCAATCGTCATATGCCCACTAACCTTTCTGAGATGATCTCTGCCATTTCCCGGTAATGATGCTGCATGAAGAAATGGTTCCCGTCAAACCGGACGAACCTGCATTCCCCGGTAAAATACCTCTTCCACTGCTCCATCTCCCTAATCGGAGTGTCATTTTCGGAATAGAATACCGTTGCCGGTATCTCTGTCCGCAGTCCCAGCCCGTCAAAATCATATCCTCCGATCATGGAATAATCCGCCCGGTAGACCGGCAGATACAGCCTCCAGAAGCTGCGGTTATTGATCAGCGCCTCAGGAATTCCCCCGAAACGGACTGTCCTTTCCCGTACCGTATCATCCAACTCACCGGAATCGAATCCCGTCAGTTCTCCTTTGGTACAGGGTTCATGGGCTGCCAGAAATATATGTACCGGAGGATGCAGTTTATCCTCCGACAGGACCCTTTTCAGTGTCTCCACAGCAGAGATACTGCCCATGCTGTAACCCATGAGCGCATATGGCTCACACTGTCCATGCAGCATTTCACATATCCGCGGATACAGGTCATCGACCAGTTCACTAAAGTCCCGATAGAAGTTTTCTTTCATACGGCTCCCATGACCAGCGTACTCCAGTCCGACCAGTTCTACAGACGGCCGCAGATATGGTTTCAGCAGGTCAAAAAAAGAAGCTGCGCCTCCCGCGTAAGTAAAACAAAAAAGACGCATATGCGTCCCTCCGCTCATCCGAACATTTCCTGTGTCTTTATCTTCATTGTTTCCCGTAATACTTCGCCAGTTCTTTATACAAAGTCTTCCCTGCGTCATTCTTCGGGATCTCATTGACCACTACAGTCTTAAATGCCGCGGCATTCAGACCTGTCTTCGATACCACGAATGTTTTTACATCATCCGCGATATTCTCATCAGTTACAAACAGGTACATATGGTCATCCACTCCGGCACTGGCAAAATCGGCTCCTTCAAAATGCCCCTTGACCATACGGTCAATCTCATCCAGATTTACGCGGTTCCCGTAAATCTTCAGGAACCGTTTCTTCCTTCCGACGATGTAATAATAGCCGTCCTCATCGAACTGGGCCATGTCCCCGGTCTCCAGAACGCCGCAGCGTTCATCTCCCTTGATCAGGTCTTCCCCGCATTCCGCATATCCCAGAGTGACGTTCGGGCCTTCATAGACCAGTTCTCCGGTCACATGGGGTTCGGACACTTCACAGCCCTTTACATCCACCAGGCGGAATCTCCCACCGGGGATAGCGATCCCCATGGAACCGCATTTCTCCGCCGCCTTGTCCGCGGGCAGATAACCCATGCGGGCCGTCGCCTCACACTGACCGTACATGACCACGAACTTCTTCCCGTTCGCCTGGGCATATTCCGCGAACTTCTTATGCAGCTCCGGGATCAGTTTTCCGCCTGCCTGGGTCATAGTCCTCAGGCTTGGGAGATCCATCCGGAAGAAACGGAGACGGGCCAGCATCTCATAGGTGTATGGGACGCCGCCGAAAGATGTCGCTCGCTGCTCCTTAAAGAACTGCCAGAACTCCTTCTGCATCAACCCCTTGTCCGTTACCAGGAGCGTCGCTCCTACAAGCAGATGGCTGTTAATGATGGACAGGCCATAGGTATAGTTCATGGGCAGCGTGGTGATGGGCCGTTCCGTCTCATCAAGTTCCAGGTACTGCACGATAGACTGGGCGTTCGCCAGAATATTAGCATAGCTCTGGCGGACGAATTTGGGACTGCCGGTGGAACCGGAGGTCGTCAGCAGGAGCCCCAAGTCCGGATGGAGCGGGTACTCTTTTTCATATCCGGTCTTTAAAAGGACATAACCGTAAGAAGCATACGCCGTCTCCATATCCGGGAACTCGGCGCTCTGCGTCTCTGGCACCCACAGGTACTTCGGCTGATATGAGGAAAGAAGACCATCCAGGAGTCCCCTTTCCAGATGGGCGTTCAGGAGTACCGGAACGATTTCCGCATTTAAGAATGAAACATACCCAGCCACAGCGCCAATGGTGTTTTGGCAAAGGGAAAATACCAGACAGCGGCCGCCGCAGACAGCCGCGATTCTATCACCCTCTGCAGCCAGTTCGGCATATGTCATGGCACGGCCATATTCATCCGATACTGCGGTATTATCAAGGTATTTCTCAAGGTTCCAAATCATAGGTCGCCTCCTGTTATGAAGTGACTTTTGTCAAGAGGTAAATTTGCATTTCACAAACTTTTTTCTTCCCCTGACAAGTCTCACATTTTTGTCGTCTGACAGCGCCGGAAAAGGGCTCTGATTTTACAGTCCCCGGCAGTTGGCCACTCTGTTATTCGTGGATTGGTTACCTACAGGCTAATGGTCCGCCGATGGGTTCTGCGATCTAAAAGCGTGGATCACGGCTTTTCGTGCGCACATAGGAGGCTCGCAGTTAGCCCAGACCTTTCAGTGA
>CANQUI010000056.1 GCA_947626995.1 uncultured Eisenbergiella sp.
GTTTGTCCTGATGCAGAAATTCTATGTGGAAGGGATCACCGGAGGCGCGGTGAAAGGATAAGATGAAGAAAGAAGCGGTTTTACATATTCCGCTGTCGCAGTATGCGTATGCGCACAGGGAAGCGCAGCGGGAAGAATATCGGCTCACCCTCAGGATCAGGGCCGCGAAAGGGGATATCCAAGCCTGCCGCGTCTGTTACGGGGACCGGGTGGATCTGCAGGAGCCGATCCGGATGAGAGAGGCGGAAATGAAAAAAACGGCGTCGGACGATCTGTTCGATTATTTTGAGCTTACGTTCGCCCCGCGGTTTACCCGGGTCTGCTATTATTTTCTTTTGGACGACGGGAAAGAAAAGCTGTATTATTACAGCCGCGGCTTTTGCAGAGTCATGGATTGTCACAGGACGGAATACTTTCAGTTTCCCTATATCCGGCGGGAGGATATTTTGCAGATCCCTTCCTGGGCAAAAGAGGCGGTGCTGTATCATATTTTCCCGGACAGCTTTGCTACGGGAAAACAAAGGATCGATACGGCAGGAAAAGACGGGCGGCCTCTGGGCGGCACGCTGCGGGGCATATCGGAAAACCTGGACTATCTGGAGGGGCTCGGCGTGACCTGTATTTATCTCAATCCCGTTTTTACGGCCCATTCCTATCATCGGTATGATACCGCCGATTATTTTTCCCTGGATCCTTCCTTTGGGAGCCGGGAGGAACTGGCTGCGTTTGTGTCCCGCTGTCATGCCCTGGGGATCCGCGTGATTTTGGACGGCGTGTTTAATCATTGCGGGCCGGATTTTTTTGCGTTCCGGGATGTGCGGCGGCATGGAGAAGCTTCCCGGTATCGGGACTGGTTTTATCAGATGCCGCTGCCGGTGCATTACTGCGACCCGCCCGAATACGAGGCGTTTGCCTATGTCCGGGAAATGCCAAAGCTCAATACCGGAAATCCGGAGGTGGTAAACTACCTTTGCCGGGTGGGCGTGTACTGGATCGAAGAGACGGATATTGACGGCTGGCGGCTGGACGTGGCGAATGAAGTCAATCATGATTTCTGGAGAAGCTTTCGCCGGGCGGTCCGCAGGGTCAAACCGGACTGCTTTTTGATCGCGGAGATCTGGGAGGATGCCCAGCCATGGCTGTTGGGGGATCAGTTTGATTCCAGCATGAATTATCCGTTCTCCCTGTTGTGCCGGGACTTTTTCGCCAAAAGGAAGCTGAGCGCAAAGGAATTTGACGAACAGATCCAGAAACTGCTTATGCGGTATCCGAAAGATGTGGCCCTGGCGCAGATGAACTTTCTGGACACCCATGATGTGCCGCGGTTTCTCAGCGATTGCGACAAGGACAAAAGGAGACTGAAGCTGGCGTTTTTTTACCTGTTTATGAGCTGCGGGATTCCTTCGGTTTTCTACGGCGACGAATGTTATCTGGAAGGCAATACGGAACAAGAGTATCGCGCCGCCATGGACTGGGATAGGGTAAAACGCTCAGAAACCATAGATCTTTCCGGCTGGATCGCCCTTCGCAGGACGCACAAGGCATTGACGCACGGCAGTTATGAGACCGTCTATGCGGGAAAAGACGACGGAATCTATGTCTTTGCCCGGACGTACGAAAAAGAACGGGCGTTGGTCTGCCTGAATAACAGCGAGCAAAAAAGAGAACTGCCGCGGCGCTGCGCGCCTTTCTTTGAAAAATTTGCAGGACAGGAGAAAAAGGCCCCCGTTTTTCTGGAGGCAATGAGCGGGGACGTTTTTTTCCTGTAAAAGCCGCCGGACGACCTGAAAACGAATGTAAAAGGAGACCCCTGTCGAGGAAGGGTGTCTCCTTTTTGCACAGAATTTATTGATAAAAAGAATAAAAAGTTACGTCAAATATATTGTATTTCTCCTCGATTTCCTATATAATATGTACAAAGATTTAACCTAAAATATTGCTTCTACTTATGACAAGGCAAAATCCGTGTTGTGAAAACGGAAAAGAAAGGAGAAAGAAATGAAGAGAAAGAACCGAGGACGCAAAAGAATATCCCTGGCGATTCTTCTCAGTCTGTGCCTGGCGGTGACGGCGCTTTCCGGCGGCGTGACCGTAAGGGCGCAGGAAGAACAGCCTACGGCGGCCCCGAAGGCGGGTTCCCCGGCGTCGGATGAGGCAGAGAAAATCGACGAAGGACTTTCGGAAGAGGGAGAAGGGGAAGAGAAGGAACAGCAAGCCGCTCCGGAAGAAGAGCGGAAAGATACGGATACGCAGGAGGGACAGGAGGAGAACTCCCGGACGGACGGGGAGGACAATGTTCTGCATGACATTGACAATCCCGATGGCGATCCGGACGCAGATTTGGAGGAAGAGCTTTCGGAGGAGGGCGCGGACGTTTCCGGAAACGATATCAGCAACATGACGGCGGACGAATACGGGATTATGCCGATAAGAGAAGGTATACAAGGCACTGTTGGGCTGCAGATCACAAAAAAAGTTGATGGGGATACGTCCACGGAGGAATCTTTTCCTTTCCATGTGGATGTAAAAGTAGATCGCAAATTTTTTTACTATTATATTGGAACCAGCTGGTCCGGCTGGGAGGATACGAGGTGGAGCTTTAGTCCCGGAAGCGGTGGTGTTTTTTCCCAGGATTTCGAACTGAAGAATGGAGAAACGATATACGTCGCGATTACGGGGGAGCAGTCTATTGATGCGAGGGATTTCTCTATTGGGGGCACTTTCACCGTTACGGAGACGGATAGCAAGGGATATGACGTATCCTATCAGATCGGATCGGGCGATTCGAAAGAGGGGAAGGTGACAGAGGAGATTACCTTGAGTGCGACTGGATATGACAATTTGGAGACCGTCACCTTCACGAATTCGAAGCCGTCGGTCCCGAAGGGCAATCTGACCGTCACGAAGGAGATCGAAGGCACGGCGGCCAGCGAGGCCGATGTGTTCCCGTTCACCGTTACGCTGGGAGATTCCAATATCAACGGCACATACGGCGGGATGGACTTTACGGACGGCGTGGCCGACTTTCGTTTAAAGGGAGGAGAGAGCGTGACCGCGAGCGGCCTCCCGGCGGGGATTACCTATACCGTGACGGAGGATGACAGCAAGGGCTATACGTCCACGTCCACGGGGGAGCAAGGAACGATTCCGGAAAACGACACGGCGGCTGCGGTCTTTGTGAACCGTAAGGATAAAACAGGAAGTCTGACCGTCACGAAGAAGATCGAAGGCACGGCGGCCAGCGCGGCCGATGCGTTCCCGTTCACCGTTACGCTGGGAGATTCCGATATCAGCGGCACATACGGCGGGATGGACTTTACGGACGGTGTGGCCGGCTTTCGCTTAAAGGGAGGAGAGAGCGTGACCGCGAGCGGCCTCCCGGCGGGGATTACCTATACCGTGACGGAGGATGACAGCAAGGGCTATACGTCCACGTCCACGGGGGCGAACGGAACGATTCCGGAAAACGACACGGCGGCTGCGGTCTTTGTGAACCGTAAGGACGCGCCCAAACCGGAACAGCCGGGGCCGACGGATCCGGGCGATTCGCCCACGCCGCCGGAGCCGTCGAATCCTCCCGCACCCACGACGGTAACGCCTCCTACGCCCACGACGGTAACGCCGCCGGCGCCTGAGACGGTGTCCGCTCCGGAGCAGGGAGTACTGGGGGCTTTGCGCGAAGAGCCCGCCCCGTCCCAGGGGGTGCTGGGGGAGATCAGAGGCCCGCAGACGGGAGATACCAGCAATCCGGCGCTGTGGATCATGCTGATGGCGGCCGCCGTATCGGTGATGGAGGCAAGGGTCGTTACGGCGCGAAAGAAAGAATGAGTTTCATCAAACAGCGGAAAGGAAAGAGAGGGGGACGGTCCGGCCGTTCCCCTCGTATTTTTGCGCCGCCAAGTCTTGATTTTTACAGGCGAGTTTAGTATAGTAAAAGATGTTGTATGAAAACGGAATGGCCCTTTTTACGGGCGCGGCGCCGGGAGGGGACAGACCGGAAAGAGAAAGAGGATGGAGAGAAAATGGCTGATTGGGTGAAGGTCGCGGTGGACGCCATGGGCGGGGATCACGCTCCGGAGCAGATTGTAAAGGGCGCGATAGAGGCCGTGCGCGCCGACGGACGGGTCAAAGTATTTCTGGTGGGGAAGGAGGAACAGATCCGGGAAACGCTTTCCCCGTACGAGTATCCGAAAGATCAGGTGGAAATCGTGCCCGCTTCCGAGGTCATAGAGATGGCGGAGTCGCCGGTAAACGCGATCCGCAAAAAGAAGGATTCTTCCATCGTAAAGGGAATGGGTCTGGTCAAGGCAGGAGAATGTGACGCTTTTGTATCCGCCGGAAGCACGGGAGCCGTGCTGGTGGGCGGGCAGGTTCTGGTGGGACGGGCCCGGGGTGTGGAAAGGCCGCCGCTGGCGCCTTTAATTCCCACGCAGAAGGGCGTTTCGCTTTTGCTTGACTGCGGCGCCAACGTGGATGCGAGACCTTCCCATCTGGTGCAGTTTGCCAGGATGGGTTCCATTTATATGGAAAATATCATGGGGGTTCGAAATCCCCGGGTCGCCATTGTCAATATCGGCGCGGAAGAGGAAAAGGGAAACGCGCTGGTCAAAGAGACGTTCCCGCTGCTTAAGGCGTGCAGGGATCTCAATTTTATCGGCAGTATAGAGGCCCGTGACATTCCGGCGGGATATGCGGACGTGGTGGTCTGCGAGGCCTTTGTGGGCAACGTCATTTTAAAGCTTTACGAGGGAGTGGGCAGCACCCTGATCCATCAGGTGAAGGCCGGCATGATGCGCTCCCTGCGCAGTAAAATCGGCGCCCTTTTGGTCAAACCGGCCCTGAAGGAGACGCTTAAGGCATTTGACGTGGAAGAGTACGGCGGCGCGCCGTTATTGGGCTTAAAGGGACTGGTGGTAAAAACCCACGGCAGTTCTAAGGCGGTGGAGATTAAAAATACGATTTTGCAGTGCGTGACGTTTCGTGAACAGGACGTCATCGGAAAGATTCAGGCGTGTATCGCCGCTGCAAAGGAAGAGGAAGAGAATGGAACTGGAAAAGCTTAAGGAGATTATCGCGGAGGTTTTGAGCGTGGATCCGCGGGAAGTGACGGAACAGACAAGGTTTGTGGAGGATCTGTGCGCCGATTCGCTGGATGTGTATCAGATCGTCATGGAGATCGAGGAAACGTTCGGGATCGGGATCTCGGAAGAGGATATCGAGAAGATCTCCACGGTGGGAGAAGCGATGGAACTGATCCGGCGGGCCTGACGGCGGCGACGGAGGATTCCGGAAAAGAGGTCGAAATGACGACGGGAAGTAATATGAATGAGCTGGAGGATAAGATCGGCTATCGGTTTCGCGACAGGGCGCTGCTCAAACAGGCGCTGACGCACAGCTCCTTTGCCAACGAACAGAAGATTAACCGGACCGGCGATTACGAACGGCTGGAGTTTTTGGGCGACGCGGTGCTGGAACTGGTTTCCAGCGATTTCCTTTTTCATGAGAACCCACAAATGCCGGAGGGAAAGCTTACCCGGCTCCGTTCTTCCATGGTATGCGAACCGGCGCTGGCGTATTGCGCCAGGGATTTAAAGCTGGGCGCGTATATTCTGTTGGGGAAAGGAGAGGAAAGCACCGGAGGGCGAAACCGGGATTCCATTACGTCGGACGTTATGGAGGCGCTGATCGGCGCGCTTTATCTGGACGGCGGATTTCCGGCGGCGCACGATTTCATTCACCGGTTTGTGCTGTCCGATCTGGAAAATAAAATCCTCTTTTATGACAGTAAGACCGTGCTGCAGGAGACCGTTCAGGCCGGCGGCTCCCATGCGATTTCCTATGAACTCAAGGGCGAGACCGGCCCCGATCACGATAAGGAATTTCTGGTGGAAGTCATGCTGGACGGAAAAACGGTGGGAAGCGGCAGGGGAAAGACCAAAAAAGCCGCCGAGCAGCAGGCGGCTTATCAGGCCATCCTGTCTTTGCGGGAAAAATGACCGAATGAAAAAGGAGCGTATACAATTCCATGTATTTAAAAAGCATAGAGGTACACGGATTTAAGTCTTTCGCCAACAAGATCCATTTTCAGTTTCATAACGGGATTACCGCCATTGTGGGCCCAAACGGCAGCGGAAAGAGTAATGTGGCGGATGCGGTGCGCTGGGTGCTGGGCGAACAGCGGATCAAGCAGCTGCGCGGCGCGTCCATGCAGGACGTTATTTTTTCCGGTACCGAAATGAGAAAACCGTTGGGCTACGCGTATGTGGCCATCACGCTGGACAACCGGGATCATTCTCTGGCGATTGACTATGACGAGGTGACCATTGCCAGACGGCTGTATCGTTCCGGCGAAAGCGAATATCTGTTAAACGGGACGGTCTGCCGCCTGAAGGATGTGAACGAACTGTTTTACGATACCGGGATCGGCAAAGAGGGATATTCCATTATCGGCCAGGGACAGATCGATAAGATTCTGAGCGGGAAACCGGAAGAACGCCGGGAGCTTTTTGACGAGGCTGCCGGCATCGTTAAATTCAAGCGCAGAAAAGACGCGGCGGGAAAGCGGCTGGAATCGGAAAGGCAGAACCTTCTGCGGGTGACGGATATCCTTTCGGAGCTGGAAAAACAGGTGGGCCCGCTGGAAAAGCAGTCGGAGAAGGCGAAGGTTTATCTAAGAAAAAGAGAAGAATTAAAGACGCTGGATGTAAACGTCTTTTTGCTGGAAAATCATAAGAGCCAGGAACAGCTGGAAAGCGTGGAGCAGAAATTTCGCATCGCCTCCGAGGATCTTTCGCAGGCGACTCAGGAATATCAGACGATCCGGGACGAATACGAACAGATCCAGGCGCAGATCGAGCGGCTGGAAAAGGAGATGGAACAGGAACGCGCCCAGCTGACGGATACCTCCGTACTGCGGGGAAAACTGGAGAGCGAGATTGCGGTCCTGCAGGAACAGATCCATTCCGCACAGGGCAGCGACGGGCACCTGCAAAACCGCCGGGAGGCGCTGGAGAGTGAGATCGCGCTGCGTCTGAGCCAGAAGGAAGAGATCCTGCGGCAGAAAGAGGAGTCTGACGAACAGTTTCAGCAGCAAAAAAAGAGACAGGATGAGGCGGCCGAAGCGCTGGAAAAGCTGCGGGAGCGCATCGGAGAGCTCAACGACGGCATTGAAACCGGAAAGAACGCCATTATCCAAACGCTCAACGACAGGGCCGCGATCCGGTCCCGGATGGGACGTCTGGACACCATGCAGGAGCAGGTGCAGATCCAAAAATCGCAGCTGGCATCCCGCCTGCTGACGGTAAAATCCGATGAGGAAAAGCAGACGGAGACCCTGAAAGGACTGGAAGCCGCTTTTGCGCAGGCAGGAGAACAGATCCGTTCCATCGGCGAAGAACAGACGCAGACAGAGGAAAAACTGGCGGGCCTTCGGGAAGAGCTGGGAGAAAAGGACAGACAGCTGCGGGACGCGCAGATTTTATACCATCAGGAAAAATCCAGACTGGATGCGCTGCGCAATCTGGCGGAGCGCTACGAGGGATACGGCGGCAGCGTCCGGCGCGTCATGGAGCAAAAGGAAAGCGTTTCGGGGATTATCGGAGTTGTGGCCGACATCATACAGGTGGAAAAAAAGTATGAGGTGGCCATTGAGACGGCGCTGGGGAGCAGTATCCAAAATATCGTCACAAAGGACGAGGAGACGGCCAAGCGGATGATCTCCCATTTAAAGCAGACCAGAGGCGGACGGGCGACCTTTCTGCCCTTAAGCAGCATAAAAAACGCGCCGGCATTTCCGCGCAGGGAGGCGCTGCAGGAAGAGGGGGCACTGGGGCTTGCGCATACGCTGGTGACGACGCAGAAGGAATATGCGGACGTGGCCAGATCCCTGCTGGGGCGCATCGTTGTGGCAGACAATGTGGATCATGCCCTTCGGATTGCCGCAAAATACGGCTATTCCTTCCGCATCGTCACGCTGGAGGGAGAGCTTTTGGTGCCCGGCGGCGCCATCAGCGGCGGCGCCTATAAAAACAGCAGCAACCTTCTGGGACGCAAAAGAGAGATGGAGGAGCTGGAGAAAAAGGAAAAGGAAACGCTGCGGCTTGTGGATACGCTGCTGGATGAGATCGAGCAGATTAAAAAGCGCAGGAATCAGCTGCGTCTTTCTTTGGAGGAATTGCGGGAAAATCTGCAGCAGGCCTTTATCCGGCAGAACACGGCGCGGCTGAACGTACTGGCGGCGCAGGAAAAGAAGTCCCAGGCGGAAGCGGGACTGGATTCCCTAAAGCAGGAAGAAGAAGAAATTCTGAAACAGGTCCGGCAGATTCAGACGGATAAAGAGACGATCCGCAAGGAGCTGGAGGCTTCCGAAACGCTGGAAAAAGAAACGGAAGCACAGATCGCCGTTTTACAGGAGAACCTGGAGACAGAAAGAAAAGAAGAATCCCGACAGACCGCTCTGTTAAACCAACAGGATAAGGAAACGGAGAAGATCCGGCAGCAGCTGGGCTTTATAAAAGCCAACGAAGACCGCATCCAGGGAGAGATCGAGCGGTATACCCGGGAGCTTTCCGAGGTACAGGAGGAAATCCGCAGCGGACAGGAGAGCATCGCCCAAAAACAGCTGCAGATGAAGGAGATTGAAAAGACCATTCTGGCTTCCCATGACGTGCAGAGTGATACGCAAAAGCAGCTTGCGCAAAACGCGGAAGAAAAAGAGAAGCTCGGCGCGAAACAAAAGAACTTTTTTTCCGCCAGAGAAGAGCTGTCCGGCCGCATGAGCGGGCTGGATAAAGAAGTCTACCGGTTAAACGCCCAGAAGGAACGGCTGGAAGAGACCATTGAAAGCCAGATCAATTATATGTGGGACGAGTACGGACTCACCCTGCGGGACGCGGCGCTGCTGCGGGATGCGGCGATGACGGATCTGGCGGAAATGAAGCGCCGGGCGTCGGCCGTAAAAGAAGAAATCAAACGGCTGGGCGATGTGAACGTCAACGCCATTGAGGACTATAAAAATCTGATGGAGCGGTACTCGTTCCTAAAGACCCAGCACGACGATCTGGTGGAGGCGGAAAAGACGCTGACCAATATTATCCTGGAACTGGACGAGGCCATGCGCAAACAGTTTCAGGAAAAATTCTCCGAGATCGGCGCGGAATTCAACCGGGTCTTTCAGGAACTGTTCGGCGGCGGGCGGGGAACGCTGCAGCTGATCGAAGATGAGGATATTCTGGAGGCGGGAATCTGCATTATCGCACAGCCGCCGGGCAAGAAACTGCAGAATATGATGCAGCTTTCCGGCGGGGAAAAGGCGCTGACGGCCATCGCCCTGTTGTTTGCGATCCAGAACCTGAAACCGTCTCCGTTTTGTCTGCTGGATGAGATCGAGGCCGCGCTGGATGACAGCAACGTGGGCCGATATGCAAAATACCTGCATAAGCTCACGGCCCATACCCAGTTTATCGTCATCACCCACAGAAGGGGGACGATGGAAGCGGCGGATCGGCTGTACGGGATCACCATGCAGGAAAAGGGCGTGTCCGCCCTCGTCAGCGTCAATCTGATCGATAAGGAGCTGACGGATTGAGGTTTTGAAAGGAAGAGCGATGAGCGAGGAAAAAAAGGGCTTTTTTAGCAGGCTGAAGGAAGGGCTGAGCAAAACCCGCAGCAACATCATCCAGGGGATCGATTCCATCTTTTCCGGCTTTACGGCCATCAATGAGGAGTTTTACGAGGAGCTGGAAGAAATCCTGATTATGGGCGATCTGGGCGTTACCGCTACAGAAAATATTCTGGAGCGTCTGCGCCGCGAGGTGCGGGAAAAGGGGATCCGGCAGCCGGCGGACTGCCGCCAGCTTCTGATTGACAGCATCCGGACGCAGATGGACGTGGGAGAGACCGCGTATGATTTTGAACAGGAGCAGTCCGTGGTGATGGTGATCGGCGTCAACGGCGTGGGCAAAACCACCTCCGTGGGCAAACTGGCCGGCAAACTGAAGGCGCAGGGAAGAAAGGTGCTCATCGCCGCGGCGGACACGTTCCGGGCGGCGGCGGGGGAGCAGCTGTTACAGTGGGCCAACCGGGCCGGCGTGGATATGATCGGCGGCAGGGAAGGGTCGGATCCCGCCAGCGTCATTTACGATGCGGTCAGCGCGGCCAAGGCGCGCCATGCGGACGTGCTTTTGTGCGATACGGCGGGCCGGCTTCATAACAAAAAGAATCTGATGGAAGAACTCAAAAAAATGAACCGAATCATCGACCGGGAGTTTCCCGACGCACATCGGGAAAACCTGGTGGTGCTGGACGCCACCACAGGGCAGAACGCTCTTGTGCAGGCCAGGGAATTTTCCCAGGTGGCCCGGCTGACCGGCATCATCCTGACAAAAATGGACGGGACGGCCAAGGGCGGCATCGCGGTGGCGATTCAGTCGGAACTGGGGATTCCCGTCAAATATATCGGCGTGGGGGAACAGATCGACGATCTGCAGAAATTTGACGCCGATCAGTATGTGAAAGCGTTGTTTGATATTGCGTAAGGAGGAAAAAAAATGAGCGCGGCCCAGATGCTGACATTGGAAAAATTTGAAGAGGCGGCGGAGGTAGTCAAAAAGGTAACGCTGGAGACGAAGCTGGTATACAGCGACTATTTCAGCGAGATGACCGGCGGAAAGATTTTTTTAAAACCGGAGAATATGCAGTTTACCGGCGCCTATAAGCTGCGGGGGGCTTACTATAAGATGAGCACCCTGTCGGAGGAAGAAAGACAGCGGGGCGTCATCACGGCTTCGGCGGGCAATCATGCCCAGGGCGTGGCCTACGCGGCCCAGCGCTACGGCGTAAAAGCCACCATCGTCATGCCCACCACCACGCCGTTGATTAAGGTGAACCGTACGAAAGGCTACGGCGCCGAGGTGGTGCTTTACGGAGACGTTTACGACGAAGCCTGTGAAAAGGCGTATGAGCTGGCAAAGGAGCACGGATATACCTTTGTCCATCCCTTCGACGATCTGGCGGTGGCCACCGGCCAGGGGACCATTGCCATGGAAATCGTCAAGGAACTGCCCCTGGTGGATTATATTCTGGCGCCGGTGGGCGGCGGCGGCCTGGCGACGGGCGTTTCCACGCTGGCGAAGCTTTTAAATCCCAAGATCCGCGTGATCGGGGTGGAACCGGCCAACGCCAACTGCCTTCAGGAGTCTATCCGCAACGGGAAGGTCACAACGCTGCCTCAGGTGAACACCATCGCGGACGGCACGGCCGTCAAAACGCCCGGGGAAAAGATCTTTCCTTATCTGCAGCAGAACCTGGACGACATTGTGACCGTGGAGGACGCGGAGCTGGTGGTCGCCTTTTTGGATATGGTGGAAAATCATAAGATGATCGTGGAAAATTCCGGCCTGCTGACGGTGGCGGCGCTGAAGCATCTGGACCTTGCCGGCAAGAAGGCAGTGGCCATTTTAAGCGGCGGCAATATGGATGTGATCACCATGTCCTCGGTGGTGCAGCAGGGATTGATTTTGCGGGACCGTATTTTCACCGTTTCCATCCTGCTGCCGGACAAGCCCGGCGAGCTGTGCAAGGTGTCCGGTATTGTGGCCAGAGCCAACGGAAACGTCATACGGCTTGCGCACAATCAGTTTGTTTCCATCAACCGCAACGCGGCGGTGGAGCTGCGCATTACGATGGAGGCGTTCGGCACGCAGCATAAAAACGAGATTCTGACGGCGCTGGAGGAGGGCGGTTACCGGCCCAAAGTCGTGCGAACGGATATCTGAGGCGCGCCGTCATAACTGTAAAGAAAAAATACTTGACACCATAGCGCCGATGTCGTATGATATCCCAGGTGAGGGATCCGTTATGGAAAAGATCGTGGAACAGGGAATGTTATACGATTTTTATGGAGAGCTGCTGACCGAGCACCAGCGGCGGATTTATGAGGATGTGGTCGTGCATGACATGTCTTTGGGAGAAATCGCCAAAGAACAGGGGATCAGCCGACAGGGCGTCCACGACCTGATCAAACGCTGCGACCGGCTGCTTTATGGATATGAAGACCGGCTCCATCTGATTGCGAAGTTCAATCGGGTGAAGGAGACGGTGGCGCAGATCGAGCGGGAGAGCGCAGAGGAATCCGTCAGACTGCTGGCCCGGCAGATCCTGGAAGAAATGTAGACAGACCGCTGTTGAAAGAGGAGAGCATGGCGTTTGAGAGCTTAACCGATAAACTGCAGAACGTATTTAAGAATCTGCGCAGCAAGGGACGCCTGACGCAGGAAGACGTCAGGATCGCGCTGAAGGAAGTGCGCATGGCCCTGCTGGAAGCGGACGTGAACTTCCGGGTGGTGAAGCAGTTCGTAAAATCCGTGGAGGAACGGGCCATCGGGCAGGATGTGATCAACGGCTTAAATCCGGGACAGACGGTCATTAAGATTGTCCGGGAAGAAATGATCGCCCTGATGGGCTCTGAGACCACCGAGATTTCGTTGCAGCCGGGCAAGGCGCTCACCGTGATCATGATGTGCGGCCTGCAGGGCGCAGGAAAGACCACCGCCGCGGCCAAGCTGGCGGGAAAATTCCGCCAGAAGGGCAAAAAGGTTCTTCTGACCGCCTGCGACGTCTATCGTCCGGCGGCCGTGGATCAGCTGCGGATCAACGCGGAAAAGCAGGAAGTGGGATTTTTCTCCATGGGCACCAGCCACAGGCCTTCCGATATTGCCCGGGCGGCGATAGAGCACGCCGTCAAAAACGGAGACAATATCGTCATTTTGGATACGGCCGGACGGCTGCATATCGATGTGGATATGATGACGGAGCTTTCGGAGATCAAGGACAGCGTAACGGTGCACCAGACGCTGCTGGTGGTAGACGCCATGACGGGCCAGGACGCGGTGAACGTGGCCAGGGAGTTTGATGAGAAGGTCGGCGTGGACGGGGTGATCCTTTCCAAGCTGGACGGCGATACCAGAGGCGGCGCGGCTCTTTCCATCAAAGCGGTGACCGGAAAACCCATCCTCTATGTGGGAATGGGGGAAAAGCTGTCGGATCTGGAACAGTTTTACCCGGACCGGATGGCCAGCCGGATTCTGGGCATGGGAGACGTGCTCACGCTGATCGATAAGGTGTCCGAAAACATTGAGATCGACGCCGAAAAAGAAAAAGAAATGGCCGCCAGGATGAAGAAGGGGAAGTTCGATTTTGAGGACTACCTGGAAAGCATGAAGCAGATGCGCAATATGGGCGGTCTGTCCGGTCTTTTGAGCATGATGCCCGCAATGGGAGGCTTTAAAACCGGCGATCTGGAGTCGGTGGTAGACGAAAAACAGATGGCCCGTATGGAGGCGGTGGTTTTAAGCATGACGCCCCAGGAGAGACGCAATCCCAAGCTTTTAAATCCCAGCCGGAAGCATCGCATCGCGCGCGGCGCGGGCGTGGACATCAGCCTGGTGAACCGCTTTATCAAGCAGTTTGAACAGAGCCAGAAAATGATGAAGCAGCTTCCCAATCTGGGGGGAGCAAGAGGCGGAAGAAAAGGAAAGTTCCGTTTTCCTTTCTGATAAAGCGCGGCAGCGCAAAATAAGACAATCACAAAGAATTTTGGAGGTAAGAAAAATGGCAGTCAAAATCAGATTAAGAAGAATGGGCTACAAGAAGCATCCCGTTTACAGAATCGTCGTGGCGGATTCCAGATCCCCCAGAGACGGACGTTTCATCGAGGAGATCGGCAGCTACGATCCCAATACGGAACCCAGCACCGTCAAAGTCAATGAGGAGCTGGCGAAGAAATGGTTAAGCAGCGGCGCGCAGCCCACCGAGGTGGTAAGCAAGCTCTTTAAGGCCGCGGGAATCGGGAAATAAACGCGCAACCGGGAGGTGTGTTATGAAGGAACTGGTGGAAGTGATCGCAAAAGCGCTGGTGGATCATCCGGACGAGGTGGCCGTGACCGAGAAGGAGAGCGGAAGGAATCTTACGATCGAGCTTCACGTCGCGTCCTCTGATATGGGCAAGGTGATCGGAAAACAGGGGCGTATTGCAAAGGCCATCCGCACGGTTGTCAAAGCCGCGGCGTCGGACGACAGCAACAAAAAGGTGGATGTGGATATTATCTGAAGCAGTGGGGGACGTTCACATAAAAGTGAGCGTCCCTTTCCCATCCGAACAAACGGAGAACACGGTTATGGAAAAAAGATTTCAGGTCGGCATCCTCTCTTCAACCCACGGCATCCGCGGCGAAGTGAAGGTGTTTCCCACCACGGACGACGCGCGCCGTTTCCGACAGCTCAAAGAAGTGATCCTGGACACCGGCAGTCAGGAGCGCGTTTTGCAGATCGAAAGGGTAAAATTTTTCAAGCAGTTCGTGATCCTGAAGTTTCAGGGGATCGACAGCATCAATGAGATTGAGGCGTATCGCGGCTGCAGTCTGTTTGTGACCCGTCAGAACGCGGTGGAACTGAAAAAAGACGAATATTTCATTGCCGATCTGATCGGCCTTGACGTATTGGACGAGGCGGGAAAGAAGATCGGCGTCCTGGAGGAAGTCATGAGGACGGGGGCAAACGACGTGTATCAGATCCGTATGACGGATCAGAGGGAACTGCTTTTGCCCGCCATCCGCCAGTGCGTGCTCGACGTGGATGTGCAGGCCGGATTTATGAAGGTGCATATTCTGGACGGACTGCTGTAGGAGGAAGGACGAGGATGCGGTTTCATGTTTTGACCCTGTTTCCGGAGATGATCCAAAACGGCCTGGGGACCAGTATTCTGGGAAGGGCGTCAAAAAAAGGGCTGATCGGGATCCACGTGGTAAATATCCGGGATTACACCAAAGACAGGCACAATAAGGTGGACGATTATCCCTACGGAGGCGGCGCGGGGATGCTGATGCAGGCGCAGCCCATCTATGACGCTTTTTGCGCGGTGCGGGATGAAAAAGAAAGAAAAACCCCTCTGCGGGTGATTTATCTCACCCCCCAGGGGGCCCCTTTTCATCAGAAAATGGCCCGGGAGCTTGCCGGAGAAGAGGAGCTGGTCTTTCTCTGCGGCCATTACGAAGGGGTCGACGAACGGGTGCTGGAAGAAATCGTGACGGATCCGGTTTCCATTGGGGATTATGTACTCACCGGCGGCGAGCTGGCGGCCATGGTCATGATCGACGCCATTTCCCGCATGGTGCCCGGCGTGCTGAGCAACGAAGAATCCGGGCAGTATGAATCTTTTTATGAAAATCTGCTGGAATACCCCCAGTATACCAGGCCGGAGGTATGGCGCGGCAGACGGGTGCCGGACGTGCTGCTTTCCGGCGATCATCAGAAGGTGGAACGCTGGCGGCTGGCGCAGTCTGTGGCGCGGACGAAGCAGCGCCGCCCGGATCTGTATGCGGGCTATGATCTTTCCGGCCGGGCGCTTTCCTATCTGGAACAGGACCGACTGTCTCAGATCGACATGATCGAATGTATCCGACGGGGACAGGCGGATGTGCTGCACGTCTCTTCTTGGGGCGTCCTGCTGAGGGAAAAAAATACGGGCATTTATCTGATCAGCGCAGCGGACCAGGACGGCGCAGAGCGGCTTTTGTCCCTGACACGGCCGGAAGGGGCGGTTTATTGCTGCCATCAGGAATTTATCCCCCAAAGCATTGCCCGCCGGTTTGGAAAGGAAAACGTCGGCGCGTGTTATCAGGCCGTCTACACCAAAAAAACGCCGTTTCCGGAATCGCAGCAGGTTCGGATCCGTCCGCTTTCGCCGGACGATCTGGAAACGGTGTACGCGCATTATCATACGCTGGCGTCTCAAAAGGAGCTGTCGGCAGCGCTGCAGGAGGGCCGTATGTTTGGCGCCTACCTTCCGACGGCAGAGGAGGAAGAAATCCTCTCCGGCTTTATCGGGACCCACGCGGAGGGCAGCATGGGGATGCTGGAGGTTTTTGAAGGCTTTCGAAG
>CANQUI010000057.1 GCA_947626995.1 uncultured Eisenbergiella sp.
ATTATATCTGCAATTTTCAAGGTTCTTCGGAGCCTTTTTCTGACTCCGGATTTTCATAGATTACTTGACACTACCCTGTTTTTGGCCGTCATTTTGGAAAAGCTGACAAGCGTCAGCGCCGCGCAGATCAGGAATACGCATATGCCGATCACCGAGGCCATTTTATAATTGGAATAATCGTTTGTCAGGGTAAACAGCCAGGTTACCAGCAGATCCACCTCTCTGGCATTGGAGTTGGCATAGCTCATATTGGCGGTCACATAGTCGCTGGTCAGCAGATAGATCACGTTGAAATTATTGATATTCGCAATCAGGGAGGTGATCAGGCTCGGGCCGGTTATAAAAAGCATATACGGCATTGTAATCTTCCAGAAGATCTGAAATTCTCCCGCTCCGTCGATCCGGGCGCTTTCCAGAAGATCCTCCGGGATATTCAATAAAATCCCCGTGGCGATCAGCATCTGATAGGGCACCCCCACCCAGATATTGATCAGAAGGATCATCGCATGCGCCCATCCCGGCTTTGACAGAAACGGAATATAGGTCAGCCCTCTGGAGACCAGCCCCACATCCTGTAAAAAACCGGTCAGCCCGATCCGGCTGCAAATGCTGTTGACAATCCCGTAATCGCCGAACATCTTCCCCACCAAAAGCAGCGTCACAAACTGGGGAATCGCAATGGTAACCACAAACAGCGTCCGCCACATCTTCTTTAATTTCGTCCGTCTGTCGTTGATAAACTTTGCCAGCAGGATCCCGCCAAAATACGTGGTCGCCGTAGCCGTCACCGCCCAGAACAGCGTCCAGAAAAGGATCCGGACAAATACATATCCGAACGTGATCGTCGTGGTGGTGGTAAACAGCATCCTGAAATTTTCCAGTCCGACCCAGGTAAACAGAAAACTGGGCGGCTGATGATCCATATCATAATTGGTGAACGCGATACAGATCATAAAAAGAATGGGAATGACGTTGACAACCAGCACGCCAAGGCTGGGCAGCGTAAGCAGCGTAATGTGAAATCTGCGATCAAAAAGCTCCTTACATTCTCCGGAAAAGGAACGGATGGCTTTTCCTGCCTCGCAGCGCTTTTGAAGACGGTACACCGCTTTCAGATTGGCAATATAAAAAAGCACAAACGCCGCGATCACAAGAATCCCGATCACGCCGCCCAGAAGGATCAGCAGTGAATTGTCATACTGATTCACCGTCCTTTGCAGCGTGGTCAGATCAAGCGACTCCTCCCGTTGTATCGTGCCAAGGGTATTGAGTTTTAACATATAAGGCATGGAAAACAACGTCGTGAACAGGAAAAAACCGATTTGAACCGCCGTGACCAGGATTCCCTTCGCATACTGTTTCCGTCCCAGATAGCCTGCTCCCAGAATCACCAGAGAGGCTCTTGTCCAGACGTCTCCTTTTTTTACCGCTTCCCAAAAGTCGGTGAAATATGTTTTCATCTTCGGCTTCCCTCCCGAAACAGCGGACGGCACGCTGCGCGGGCCGTCCGTATGCGTTCAAAAATTTAGTTGGTTCCCACTGCCTGCGTGATGCCTTCCACCGCATCGTCCAGCAATTTCTGGGCGTCCGTATAGCTTCCTTCTACCAGGACCTCTCCCAGTGTGGCCGCGGGACTCCAATAATTATCCCCGACCCGCTGAATATCCGCATATTCGGACTGCTCAGACAGCGCCGCCAGCGCGGGTGCGGACGCAATCTGCTCCGAAGCCGCGGCCGTTGTATTGGAAGGTCCTTCTCCCGTCGCGGCGCCGATGGCTTCCTGACTTTCCTCATTGGTGATAAACTCCGCCAAAAGCATGGCCCAGCCGGTATTTTTCGAATAGGAATTGACTCCCACAAATTTATATCCGGCAAAGGAACCCATCTGTACCTGCTGTCCGGCAACCGTAAAGGTGGGCAGTTTTGCCGCGGCATACCCGTCGCCGTAGGCTTCCATAAACGCCGTCGTAGCCCACGTTCCGTTGACGTCGGCGATCATTTCCCCGTTGAGGGCAAATGACTGCGCATCCTCATTGACGCAGTTTACCATTGCAGGGCTTTTACAGATCTTTGTAATGGCCTCCGCCACATCGACTCCCTTATATTGGGTATCCGTGGCGTTCCAGTTGCAATAATTGCTGCCGTCTTGCGTCCGATACATCTCAAGTCCCGCGCCCGCGAAAAATCCGTACAGATACCAGGCGCCCGATACTTCCATCCCCACCGTCTTATTCTGCGCTTCACACGCCGCCAGCAGGTTATCCCAGGACGACACATCTTCCTCGCTCAGATAGTTTTTATCATAGAACAGGAAATATCCGTTGGAGGCCGTAAGCGGATAGGCGTAGAGCACGCCGTCTACGGAAGCCGCTTCCACCGTCGCCGGGCTGTTTGCTGCTGCGGGATCATAGGTAAAGGTGGCGTCAATACGCTGCAGCGCACCGGCATTTACCAGATCCAGAAGCTGATCATCGGGGAATACAAATACATCCGCCGCCGCTTCCACATCCGCCAGAATGTCGTCTTTGCAGTTCGCCTCCGATTCCGCCCCGATGGTAATATCAAATTCCACCTCCGGATAGGCCGCCTGAAAACGATCTACGATTTCCTTCATTACCGTCTGATACCCTTCCGTTTCCGCACACCAGAGCGTCAAAGCCACAGGTCCTTCTGTCGCGGCAATCAGATTGGCGACAGCGTCCTCTCCCGCTTCTGTCTCTGCGGACGCAGACGACGTCTCTGCCAGCGTCGCTGCCGTCTCTGCAGGCGCCGCCGTTTTTCCGGCGCTGCACCCGGTCAGCATGGATACGATCAATCCGGCTGCCAACATCCATGAAGCTGTTTTCTTCTTCATCTCTCTCCTCCTTTATGAAACCGTTTTCTTATTTTTTGATGATTCTTAGGAAAATCACCATCCTCAGTCTATCATCGCATCCCGCTATATACAACAATTTTGCCCCCTTTTCCCTTGACTTTGTCAGGAAACCGCTATACTATATTAGAAGATTTATACATAATTTCAGGAGGGAATCATGACTGTTACGATTACGGAGGTGGCCGATGCGGCCGGCGTTTCCAAATCCACTGTTTCCAAAGTGCTCAATCATCAGACTTCCATTTCCGAACAGACAGCCCGGAAAGTATGGGATGCCGTCCGGCGGCTTCATTATATCCCCAATTCCAGAGCCGTCAGCTTCGCCCGCCAGGTCACGCAGAATATTGTTTATCTGACGGATTTCGGGCAGGGTACCGCCTATTCCAATCCGCACATGTTCGACATCATGTGCGGCGTGCACCATGAACTGACCAGTCACAACTATACCATGACCCTGGTGGATACCTCCGCGGAACAGTATGCGGGCGAACGCGCCGTTTGGGAGATTCGCCGCCGATCCGCAGACGGCCTGATCATTCATGGTTCCGCCGTGAACGAGGAGCTGGCCGATTTGCTTCTTCGGGAAAACATCCCGCACATCATCATCGGCCATCCTGCCTTTCACAATCGTCTTTGCTGGATCGATACGGATCACACGCTGGCCGGCGAATACGCCGCCGCGCACATGGAAGCCTGCGGATATCAGGATGTTTTGTTCCTTGCGGGCAGAAAAAGCGACGCCATCTCCAGCCAGCGGCTGAAGGGGTTTCGTCGAAAAATGCTCGGACAGAATCATTTTATCCCGCAGCACCGGATCGGATACACCGACGCCACCCGGACAGGCGCCTGTCAAACCGTGCTTTCCCTTCTGAAAGACCGGACGCATCCCCTTCCCCAGGCCATTGTCTGCGCCAACAGCGTCCTTGCGGTGGGCGCGGTGAAGGCGCTGGATCTGTTGGGACTTTCCATCCCCCGGGACATCGCCCTGCTGACCTTCGATACCTATCCTTACACCCGGATGCTGGATCCGGTCCTGACCGTGGTCGATATTAACATGTACGATATGGGCGCCCAGGCCGGAAGCATGATGATCCGGAAGCTGGAAAACCCGGAGCTTTTTGTACAAAGCTTCACGGCCCTGCCGGTCCTGATCCAGGGAGAAAGCACCGTCGTCTGTTCCCATCGGCTGTAGCCGAAAAAGGGGGCCGGCGGCACGCATTTTACATCATTGTATCGTCCTTAAGTACCTCGGCCAGACTGATTTTTTTCACACCACGCCATGCCAGATCATACGCCAGCGCCACAGAGCCTAAAATGGCCAGCATAAATAAGAGAATCGGAACATACGGCGCTTCCGCCAGAAATACTCCAGCCTCCATATAGCTTGCTTTCAGCATAAATCCGATCGCGACGACCACAATCGGAAGGCCGATCAGGATCGGACGACCGGCGATGACAAACGCTTCCGTACAGAATATTTTTTTGAGTTCCTTCGGCGTCAGCCCTACCGACATATACCTGGCAAATTCCCGTTTCCTTTGACATACAAATCCCAACGTATTGGAGAACACATTACCAATGCCAATGAGCGCAAGCAGAATACAAAAAGCCCCAAAGACAGCCATCATTCCCTGTATCTGCCTGTTATTTGTTTCATACTCCTGCATACGGTTTTCCTGTTCTATGGTATATTTCCCATCGGCAAGCTGCGCGATTTCTTCCTGTATCGTATTTAATTCTTCCAAAGTGACATCGTCTCTGCCGCGGACGCAGAGGTAACTGTCTTCCTCTATCCCCCCGATCTGCCCCTTGATTTCCTTCCATAGGGACACCGGGATAAAGTGTACCAGCTCATAATAATCGAGCGTTGCGTATTCTTCCCTTAACACGGGGACCTCCTGCGTATAAGACAGGACAGGTACCTTTGCCGTCATCTCCTCATTGCCGGCCTGCCGCAGAACGCTCACCGTATTTTCACCTTTCAGATAAGGCATGAAAACGGGATGCCGGAAGTCAGGATTTGTCACATCACGGATTTGATTGAAGATCACTGCTCCGTCAAGCCGCGGCGCAATGCCGATCTGTTCACAATACGCGACAAAGCTCTGGTCGTCCATGATAACAATCGGAGCATTTACAAGCCATCCGCCATCCGCTTGCGACACATAGTTTGCAGGAGCCCCGGAAAACCCGCCGAAGGACTTCATATCTTCGGTCATTTCCTCCTCGGCGATGATTCTTTTCGCGGAAGCCTTCTGATAGACAATGACGCTTTTTATCCCCTCAAGTTTCCGGATGGAGGCCGTTTCTTCAAAGTTATCCGCATCCGTATCCTTCACGGTAGCCATAATATCCCATACATCCTGATACCGTTCAAAATAGGTCTCCCTCGTGCTGATCCGGGACAGGGAGAAGAAACACTGCATGAGCGAAAATGCGAGGAATGAAAAAATAAGCGACAGGGACGCTGTCCGCAGCGCTTTTCTCTGCGCTTTCAGCGCGCTGCCGGCCAATTCTCCTTCTATTCCGAACAGCAGCGAAAGCAAACGGGAGTTTTTTTTGCGTTTCAACTGCAATTCCCCGGTATTTTTTATCGCTTCAAGAGGTGTCAGCTTGCTTAAGCGCCGGGCGGGAATCCATGCCGAAATCCATATCGTCAGGATCGTTACAAGCAAAGTGAATCCCAGCACCAGCGGGTGATAACCAAAGACCGACGGATGCCGGCCCGGGACATCGCTGCCCAACAGCACATTACTCAGATAGATGAGTCCCGCGCTGCCTGCAATGCCCAGCAGATTACCTGTTATGACCGGCCCCGCGCAAAGCACAGCCGCTTCCTGCAAAAGACATGCCCGGATCTGTTTTGGCGTAGCTCCGATACTGGAAAAAATGCCAAACTGATGAATCCTCGCGTTCATGGATACCGCAAAAGAGTTATGGATAATAATAATCAAAGAGAAAGCCGCTGCCAGTGTGATCAAAATAAACAGCGGGAACAAAAGCCTTGGGGCGGTATCGCCGGAATCGCGGATCAGGTACATGGCAAGAAGCTCATAGTTATAAACAATCCGTTCCTGCGGGATACCCAGCTGCTCCGCGATATGGGGCGTATCTGAAAAGACAGCTTTCTTATCGCGGAAAGTAATATCTACCGTCGGTTTTGTCCCTTTCCGTCCGTTTTCGTTTTCCACAGCGTCCTCTACATTTGCAAAGTTTTTGATTGTTTCCATATCTTCTGCGGAGAGCGCACCGATGATACGGCTGTGCCAGCCGCCTTCCTCCAGTTCGATCCGTTCTACTTCATATTTCCACGCATTATAAAAGATTCCGCAAAGCAAAGATAAAAGCAGGGCAGAGATAAATGTTGCAATTACAACGGATAAGGCAGCGGAACGGTTGTTTTTGATATAGCTTGACGAATAATCCTTCCACATAATCTTTACCTCCGGCGTTCGTCACTGATAATACGCCCATCCTCAACCGTAATGATCCGTTCTGCTTCCAGCGCTATTTTTTCATCATGGGTAATCAGTAATATTGTCTGTGCAAGATTTCGGTTTGAAAGCTTCAGCATATCAATGACCTCTTTGGAATTCTTCTGATCCAGATTTCCGGTCGGCTCGTCTGCTAAAAGCAGGGCGGGCCGGTAAACCAGAGAACGGGCGATCGCCACGCGCTGCTGCTGACCGCCGGATAACTGGCTTGGCAAAGCTTCCAGTTTATCAGAAATTCCAAGAGCGTTTATAATTTTATCAAAATATTCCTGATTTGGCTTTTTCTTATCTAAGGCGAGGGGAATTAGAATATTCTTTCTCACAGTGAGCGTGGGAATAAGATTATAGAATTGATACACCAGCCCCACTTTTCTGCGCCTGAAAACTGCGGCCTGTGTCTGATTTAGTTTTGAAAGATCGGTTCCATCGATGATGACCTTTCCGCTTGTGGGTTTGTCCACACTGCCCAAAATATGAAGAAGTGTAGATTTTCCCGAGCCTGACGCACCAAGGATTGCTGCAAATTCCCCTTTCCCTACAGAAAGGTCAATTCCGTCCAACGCGACTACCTGATTCCCGCCGGAACCATATACTTTCCTGACTTTCTCACACTTTAGGATTTCCATTCCAATTTTCTCCTTTTCTGCTTTCCTGTTTTGAGAGCTGTATTTTGTAAGAAAGAACCTTCACAGCCTCTACAATGAACAGTATAGCAAACAAAAGTTACAGCTCAGTGACTGTAGAAACGAATTTCAAAAAAAGCGCCTCCTTCCGGCCTGTTCTTGGCCCGTATCGTTCCGTTTTGGCGTTCTATAATTTCTTTTGCCAGGGCCAATCCAATGCCAATGCCGCCTTCCCCGGCATTTTTCCCCCGGTAAAATCGTTCAAAAATGTGCGGCAAATCTTCTTTCGCAAATCCTGACCCGTTATCCCAGATCAGGATTTCCGTATATAATGGATTCTGCGTATAGGAACAACGGACCGTTCCCCCTTTATCATGTTCTATACAGTTTTTCATCAGATTCATGATTGCTTCCATTGTCCAGTCCATATCTGCCAAAACAACCATTTCCCCCTGTTCCGGTATCTCAATGGAAGTGCCTGATTTTGAAAAAAGCTCCTGCAGATTATCCGCCGCAAGAACAAGGAGCGTAAAGACATCTGTTTTGTCTTTTTGTAAAAGCAATGTTCCCGCGTCAAGTCGGGACAGGATCAGCAAAGATTCTTCCAGATATGTTAACCGAGAAAGTTGTTTTTCTATCTGTTCCAGGGCACTATGGCTGAACTCCTGCCTGATCCTCTGGGACGCCAAAGAAATCGCCGTAATCGGGGTTTTGATCTGGTGCGCGATATTGGATAAATTCTCGGCAAAATCGTTTTTCGCTTGTACTGCCTGCTCTTTTGTCTGATAAAGAAATGTCACGGTCTTATAAATCTCATCCTCCAATTTTGAAAAATCATCCTCTCCGGAAGCGGACAAAATCAATGCTTTGCCGCTGTTTACCTGTTCCAGATACTCCGCCAAATCTCTGATTCTACGATTTTCCATCCTGTTCCGATAAAGGAAAGTAAAAAAGAAAAGCAACAGCCCAGGCAGCCATCCGACTGCTGCAAAGAAAGCAATTTGTCTGCGTGGAACGTCCGAAAAATCAGACACATGGTATCCGAGCAAGGACAATACATCCTCTTTCAAAACACCATCCGGATTTCCCTCTGTATATTCCTTTAATGCGGCAGATATGATTTTCTCTGTCCCCGGCTCTTGTTCGATTACTTCGCAGCAGACCGCATTTACCAGGTCAAAGGATGTCTTGCTGTCATGACAGGAAACCAGCCATGCAACAAGAGCGGCGGCAATGAAACTGACCGATAATACAAATCCTAAAGTGACCAATACATTCTTACGGCTGTTCATTTCGTATCCTCCATACGATAACCCACGCTTCTGATCGTTTTCAGGCACGTCGGCTGCGAAAGCTTATCCCGAAGCCGTTTCATTGTAACAGTCAAAGTGTTATCATTCACATAACTGCCATTTACATCCCATACCTGTTCCAAAATTTTTGCTCGGGTAACTGTCTTTCCCTTGTTCTGCATCAAATACCATAAAAGCTGATACTCAGCCGCACTTAATGCGACTTCCTCTGAATGACAAAAGACAATATGCCGGTTTTGATCCATCGTAATCTCATCACAGGAAAGATACTGTTCGGTAACATTTCCGGTTCTGCGGAGGACTGCAAGAATCCGCGAATACAATACTTCTAATGCAAACGGCTTTACCACATAATCATCCGCCCCATTTTTGAATCCGGAAACAATATCGGAACTATCTCCACGGACGGTAAGAAAAATGATCGGAAGATCTTTCCAATGACTGCGGATCCACCGGCACAGGCTGTCCCCATGCCCATCCGGCATGTTCCAGTCAAGCAGAACAACCGTTGCCATATGCTTTTTTAACGCCTGTCTGATCTCTGAAACTGTGTGAAATATCCGTACTTTTATGTCTTTTTGCTCCAGATATTCCTTTACCATATTTGCGATATTGGCATCGTCCTCTGCATAATACAGTTCTATCATGTCATCAGCCGCCTCTCGTTTTTGTTTTTATTATACCAAAAGAATGTTACAACTTGGTGACCGACTTATTCCCATGTAATTGGGACAAAAAAATAACACCCACTGTATCGTGAGCGTTACCGATTGCTATTTTGGTTAGATACAAAATGCGGCGTAGAGAGGACCTCAAAGCCAAAGCTTTTTGCCGAGAGCTTGCCAGAATGGTATCCTGCTTGTCATCATCGTCAATGAAATGAAAACAGAGTATTTTACTTCGCGTCTGCCGTTTTGGGAAATATCAGCATCACCTTAAACCCTTTTTGATATTCACTCTCTATCTGTATGGTTCCATTATGTGCCTTGACAATTTGCCGGACAAGAATATGTCCGAGGCCATGCCGCAGGTCTAAACGATCATCTGTACTCTCGATATAATGAGGTCTTTCCTGCAGTTCCTTGCGCTTTTCAGCAGAAAGTCCAACGCCGTTATCCGAAACACAAAGGAACACCCTGTCTTCTGTACAATCAAGGCTGAGCATAATAGCGCATCCGTCAGGATTATGCCGGATACTATTCTGCACCAGGTTGTTTATTGCCCTCGAAATCAGGCGCGCATCACATTCAAAAGTTGTAATTTCAGCGTTCGCTGAGATTTCAATATCAATCGAGTATTGATCCGGCAGTCCGTCGTTTAACAAATCCGCCGCACAGGTTCGCACAAGGCTTGCGATACGGATGGATGCTTTATGAACGGGCTGCATTTCATATTCCAACTGCGATACAAGATTCAGGTCTTGTACCAGTTCTTTTATTTTGACACTCTGCCGGTTGATGATTTCCGCTTTTTTTCTGACATCCACATGCAGCGAGTCCTCATCGGCAATCCGTTTAGAGTACCCCATAATCATAGAAAGTGGCGTCCTAATATCATGAGAAACACCGCTGATCCAATTTGCGCGCGCCTGATTCTGCCTGCTTAATAAAAGAGCTGCCTTATTGACGCTGTTTGCTACCCCTGACAATTCCCCCTGTATAGAAAGAGCAGCCGGCTTACCGCTTCCGAGTTCTTCAATCGAAGCAATGATCGGCTCTGTATTTTTGAGTATTTTTCTCTTAGAAAAGAAATAGGCCAGGAACAGAATTACAAAATCAGCCGCCAAAATTCCTATCACAAAAAACGGCATTGTCTCGATTGCACGTATTGAAAAATAGTTGCTTGATAATTTCATATAGCTGTCTTTCGGATAGCCTAAAATCAGCATACCGTCAGCCGTGTTTCTGATAAAGACAGGATAATCGGCAAGATAACCTTTTGCAAATAGGGCAACATCCTGGATGGTAAAGTGTTCGGGAATTTCATCCGGCATGTCTATTTCCCAGGCTATGTTACCTGACATATCTAAATAGACGGCCCAAATATGGCTGCGCCTTAACTGCGCGGAAGCCTCGTCGGATATTCCATCCAAAGCAGCAGATGCCGCAGTTGTATCTAACATATTCTGCGGGGAAAGGTCCCCGTAATCTTTCGTCACAACCTCATAAAATGTCCACCCGAAAGCAACGGCGTTGACCGCCAATAGGATGAGAACCAAACCCACAAATGACGCCAGATATTTTGATATATATTTTCGAAATGATTTCATGGCATTACTTCCTTGTGTTCAGTTTATACCCTAATCCTTTGATCGTAATGAGAGAGACCGGCTTTGACGGATCTTTTTCGATTTTCTCCCGGACTCTGCGCACATGGGCGTTTAAGCTGTTTTCATATCCAAAAGGATTGTCGCCCCAAAGAGCTTCACACAGAGCGTCTACTGTCACAATTTTTCCTTCATTGCGGGCAAGCGTTTCCAACAAAATATGTTCTTTTGCCGTTAAAGAAATCACTGCACCATCTTTATTTACCTCCGCCCGGCTAAGATCAACCGTACTGCCATCCAGAATAATCAGGGTGCTTTCTTCCTTATAGTACCGACGCATCACAGCGCAAATACGAAGTAAAAGTTCCTGCGGCAAAAAAGGTTTTGCAACATAGTCATCCGCCCCCAATCCAAGCCCGGCAAGTTTGTCTGCTGCTTCATCCTTCGCTGTCAAAAAGATCATTGGCATCTCGGAAAAGGTACGGATTTGCCGCATGAGGGAAAAGCCATCCCCATCGGGCAGCATGACATCCAAAACAGCCAAATCAGGGGATTCTGACCGGGCTGCATCAAGGCCGCCCTTCATAGTCGCCGCAGTCACAATATTTTCAAAGCCTTCCTCTGCGAGAAATGTGCAAAGCATATTAAGAAGCTCCGGTTCATCATCTACAAGCAAAATCTTCTTGCTGTGTAAATACGTATGATCCATAGCAGCACCTCCATTTTTCTTGATTATATCATGTTCTTTTATCTTTTGCAGATGGGCGCAGAAAAAGTAAGGTAAAAGTAAGGTGACGGAAAAGTTAATGTCAGGTTGACGATGTAACATAGACGCATAGGAAGGAGTTGCTTCTATGGACTATATTATCACCACGGAAGGATTGACAAAAAAATACAAAACCTTTATTTCCGTAAACGATTGTTCCCTTCATATTCGGAAGGGCACAATCTATGGTTTTCTCGGGCCCAATGGAGCCGGTAAGTCCACTACGATGAAAATGCTGTTGGGACTGACCGCCCCGACAAAAGGCCGCTTTACCATTGACGGGCGGCGCTTTCCGGAGGATCGGCTTGCCATCCTAAAAGAGATCGGTTCCTTTATTGAATCGCCATCCTTTTATGCGAATCTGACCGGCCGGGAAAATCTTGATATTATCCGCCGGATTTTAGGCCTGCCTAAAGATTCCGTTGACGATGCCCTGGAGTTGGTCGGCCTGACCGAGTTTGGGAACCGGCTGGCAAAGAAGTATTCGCTGGGTATGAAGCAGCGTCTTGGACTTGCCGGCGCGCTGCTTGGCAGACCGCCTATCCTCATTCTGGATGAGCCGACCAACGGCCTTGACCCTTCCGGCATCCATGAAATCCGAATCCTGATAAAATCTTTGCCCGGCCTCTACAACTGTACCATCATGATTTCGTCCCATATGCTGTCTGAAGTTGAACTGATGGCGGACGACATCGGTATTCTAAATCACGGACGACTTTTGTTTGAAGGAACACTGGATGATCTGCGGCAGAATACGAGAAAGGCGGGAATGTCTGCTGATCACAAGCTGATTGAAAATCAGCTGGAAGATGTATTCCTCGCTATGATAGAGCAGGATAATGCTGCCAGAAAGCAGAGGGCAAAATTATGAGGACGCTTGCGGTGGAACTTCGGAAAGAAAAACGGACGGGCGTTATTCCCGTATTGCTGGCTGTCGGTATTTTGGGCGCCGGCTATGCCTTTCTTAATTTTATTGTGAGAAAAGACACACTGCTGGGTCTGCCTCTGGCCCCTATGGATGTTCTGCTGACCCAGCTTTACGGTATGATTACGATTTTGAATATGTTCGGGATTGTCGTGGCCGCCTGCATGATCTACAACATGGAGTTTAAGGGTACTGCGATCAAAAGGATGTATCTGCTCCCTGTCAGTGTCCCCGGAATGTATCTTTGCAAATTTCTGATCCTATTGACCCTGTTTTTTGCGGCCGTAGCTTTACAAAATCTGGCGCTTGTACGAATCGGTATGACAGACTTACCGCAAGGGGCGTTTGAAATGGGTACTCTGATGAAATTTGCCGGTTACTCCTTCCTTACCGCAATGCCCGTCCTGTCGTTTATGGTTTTGATTTCGTCCCGTTTTGAAAATATGTGGGTGCCGCTGGGCATTGGCGTTGCCGGTTTTCTAAGCGGGATGGCGTTGGCCAATTCAAATCTTAACCTGTTGATGATTCATCCCTTCCTCATCATGCTGAAGCCTGCGGTTGCTATGAGCGCACAGCCAGATAAAATGGTTGCCATTGCCGCTTTTATAGAAACATTGGCTTTTCTTGGCGCCGGGCTTTGGATGGCAAAAAATCTGCGTTATGAATAAGGAGGAATCTGGACAATGAGTTTTTTGGAACTTCTCAAAATTGAGTTTATGAAAGTAAAACGCTCGAAAATCGTACCGTTGATTTTTATTGCACCTCTGTTGGTGGTTTCCTCCGGGGTCGCCAACCTGAGCCGATACTTTACGCCGGAATATACAAACGCATGGTCGGCCATGTTCATTCAAAGCGCCCTGCTGTATGCCTACTATCTGCTGCCGTTCTCTATGATTGTGGTCTGTGTAATGATCGCAGGACGGGAAACGGGAAATAACGGCATCCTGAAAATGCTCGTTCTGCCGGTCAGCCGATATGCACTCCCCATAGCAAAATTCTGCGTGTTGGCATTTTATCTGTTTATGGAGATGGCCGTGTTCCTCGCGGTGTTTGTAATTGCCGGGACGATTGCCACAACCACAATGGGCATAAATGAAACGCTGCCGATCCTTTCTCTGCTGAAATGGTGTATCGGATTATTTTTGACAATGCTGCCATGTGTAGGAACCATGTGGGCAATCACCGTTTTATTTAAAAAACCTCTGCTTTCTGTAGGCCTGAACCTGCTTCTGGTTATCCCCGGCATTTTGGTTTCCGCTACGCCGATTTGGATTATTTATCCGTATTGTTATAGTGGGTATTTGGTTTCATGTTCTCTGCATGATTTTACAGTCAATTCTAACATAAGGACTTTTTCCATTTTTCCGTTCCTGCCAGTTGCAATACTGATCTTTGTACTGGCACTTGTGATTGCAGCAACTCAATTTGGAAAGGAAGAAATGAAGTAAAGAAGCAACCTCGGGAACGGAAACGAAAAATTGATTGTCCGCTCGTTTCCACGCTGTACTACCAGATTTTGAAAACAGCACACTTCACTTATATCAATCAAATTCAAATTTGATATGAAGAATACCATCCAATCCTTGTAAGGCAGTCTCAAGGCTTTTGGTAAATTCCTTATTGATCACAAACGTTTCTTTTTCTGCCTTGACATGTCCCATATAATTTTGGGTTGCTCTATGAATTTCAGCTGTTTTAAGATACTTTTTTCGATAATGAAATGTACACACTACCGTATCAATATGATACGTTTTTCTAAGCTGATTAACATGAACCTGCAACACTTTCAATAGCTTTTTGTCAAGAGCGTTACAATATCCCTTAGAAAAATCAATGCCTTTGTATAGTTCCCTGGAATCATCAGTCCTGGCTAATAATTCAAATCTTTCCCAATCAATCAAAAAGTGTATTCTGCCATAAGGATTTTTATACGAATCCTGGAATGAAAGAGTTATTTCTTCTATTACATCCCTTTCAACAATCCCTTTTGATAAATCTTTTTCAATATGAACACCACAGACTTCCGTTAATTCATATAGAACTCCTGCCAAAACTCTAAGCCTAAGTTGTGTGTTAATATCTACTTTTAGTTTGGGTGGTAATACTTCTATATCTGCCATTTTAATCCCCCAGCATGTGCCTTTCTTTTGCAAATTCAATCAATAACTTACAATCTATCTTCTTCTGCATTTCTATATATTTTGATATGCGATTGAGAGTAGCATCATTCACAACTTGAATATCGTCAATGCAGGCTGACATAACAGATTTACGGTAGTCATTTTTCAACTGTGAAAAGTCAGCAATGCTGGCTTTGGAACATCTTTCAAAAAAACGATCAAATTCAACTGAGCTACAGTTCAAAAAATCATGAAAGATGCTTTCAACTATATGTTTTTTCTCCTCATAATTTGGCGACCATTCAAAGCGATCTGCTCGTCCAGCTCTAATCAGAGGTCCATATACATGTGAAAAATCATTGCCGGTAAGAATGATAGGAATCTTTTCTTCGTCTTTTTTTTGCGTAAGATTCATTAAGTATCCAGTCAATAAAGGGGAGTTTATAGTTCTTTTGACATTATCATCAACAGATGCATTACTCAAATGAAAATCATCAACTATAATTGCAACTTTCTCTCCTTGCTTTTTCATATCTGTAGATTTTTTATATACTGCTTCCATTACATCAATCGCATCATGCTCATGAGATCCAGAGAGTTGTGATGCAGATATGTATAATACAGTAATCCCACACTGGATACATGAGGCAATTGCCTGGGATGTTTTTCCTTCTCCGGCGGGTCCTTCAATAACCAAGAAAACGGGCGGCAAGTATCTGTCATTATTTTGCAAATAGATCGAAATGACATGTGCTAATACTGTTTTTTTGAATCTGGCCAATATATTTAATGTACTATAATAAGGATCCCCAGATCTGAAAATTTGATATTTATCCTCAACAGATACATCAAATGTTTTATAGGCATCTCTTAATGAATCAATTTCGCTTAGGTTTCTATCCAAAAATCCCATTACTTTTCCCTCTTATCAACCACTTTAATATCCTCTGGTGAACGATTGGCGGCTAAATACGTTGCTATTGCAGAAAGATAATTGGGATCTCTAATATCTATTTTTTCAATATCTGCATCAGAGGGAATAAAAGGATTATCATTACTTTCTTCCGAAGCGTCGAATTTGGGTGAAATCTTCTGAGGCTCATTCGACTTATCCTTTTTAAGCAGCCCAATTATTGCAACTATTATGTCCTTGAAAAAATTTATTATCGCAATCCAGATTTCCATATAATTCCCCTGTAGTTGTTTTTATTACATTATATTAAATCCTGTCATCTCTCCAATTACATCTTACATATTCTCTAAACTCATCTTTGGGTGATTTTACATAATATAGCATATTTTCAGCAAATAATCAACCATAGTTAACCCGGGCGTTTGACAGCCAAAATTGAAATTTTAAATTCCACTCTCAAATCCTCTGGTGGAATTTACTTCTGCATGAGTAGTGTTTACCTCTGCATATCCCTGTCCTCCCGAGTTTGCCACTTGTTGGCTAACCCTAATTAAATTTTTTCCTTATTTTGCAGGGTTTTCCTTGCTTTTTTTTTA
>CANQUI010000058.1 GCA_947626995.1 uncultured Eisenbergiella sp.
ACTTCTTTTTCTTTGTGGCTGCGGCAAAGAGAATAAACCATTACAGAAGTTGGCCCCATATAATTTGTATTTGTGGCAATTAAAATATTCATCTTTCACAATTCCTTGTCTATTATTGATTCGTTGTTCACCCAAAACTTCAAATGCTTTTCCTATATATGAGATGAATCGATTCTGTTAATAGTTTTCTGGTGAAGTACCCATTTCTCAGCAACTCAGCGAATCCCCTTACATGATGAACATATTCCAGATACTGCTGCTCCGTAATATTCTGCACCTGTTCTACAGCCTCATCCAAACTATCCACGACCAGTCCAAGATTGTTTTCCTCAACTAAATACTGATTAGAAATCCCGTGAGGAACAATCACAGGAATACCTGCTGCCAAATAAGTACTAAGTTTTGTATTACAATTGTATTTCATATATTGATACCATAATTCATCTCCGTACCATAACAAGCCATATCCTCCCTGTGCCGATCCCACGTCTCTTGGTTCACGTCGTTCACCTCCTTCATCTGTAACACGTATGAAGAAGGAAAAAATAACTCTCTTTCTGGAAGATTT
Source organism: uncultured Eisenbergiella sp. (assembly GCA_947626995.1). Classification (GTDB taxonomy): domain Bacteria; phylum Bacillota; class Clostridia; order Lachnospirales; family Lachnospiraceae; genus Gallintestinimicrobium. The sequence continues at coordinate 569 of CANQUI010000058.1, forward strand.
TTTGTACCGTTTACCCTTCCCCATCTCCTGACGCTTCAGCAAAACGCTGCTTATGAATATGCTGAAGGCCTCCGCGCTGCAGGTTCCATCAAAACCCTGCGGCGCGAAGACCTCCCTCTTCCTCTCTCCGGCGCTATCGATAAAACACATTCAGCAATGCCAGAACCACCCAGAACGCAGCCAGAACCACATGTACAATTTTCAGCACCTTGCTCTTGGCGTTGAATACCAGCGCTATGCTGTACACCGCCAGAATCAGTTCCAGTACGATCACCGCCGTAATTGCGCTTGTTCCTGCTCCCAACATAACTTTTCCCTCCTCATTAAAATTGTTCTTTATTGTTTCAGCAGATCCGCATAAGCTGCCGGGCTCTCCGCCATGGCCGCCTGCCTCTGCAAATCTAACTGGCGCTCTAACGCCGCCTCGCTGCCCGCCATTTCCTTTAAAAAGACGGCCATATCCTCCTGTTTCTGAAACACATGCTCCGCCGCAATAAGACCGCGGTTATGCAGCGTCCGGCTAAAGCCTACGATCAGCTGATTATGTGCAAACGCCTGTTTTACCGCCGAAAGGATTTCCCCCTCATAATTAATGTCCAGATAATAGTCGCACACGTCAAACAACTCGTCCGCCCGCCCCGGCCGGATTCCCGGATACAGTGAAACATTCCCATAGCGGGACATAGCCGTCAGCTTTGCGGACATCTCCGTCACCGCCGCGATATGGAAATGCAGTTCCGGCAGCTCCTGAACCAGCTGTTCCAGACCTTCAATCCGGTCTGAATTCGTGCAGATCAGCGCCTCTTTCCCATGGGTGTTCTGCCGGACAAATTCATAGGCAAAGCCCAGGGGCTTCACTACCTGCGCCGACGCGCCCAGGGCGATCAACTTCTCATAACTGGCCTTCTTTTGGACATAGATCCGGCCGGTTCTTCCAGAGTTACCGTCAAGAATAATCTGCATATTGCCCGGAATGTCGTCCCGGACTCCCTCCTGCCAGAACAGCACATCCCCCTTCTTTCCATCCGCCGTCAAACGCTCTGACACGAAGAAAGGTGTCGAAAGGGAGTTAAAGAAAATCCGGCCTCTGACCGCTCCCAGCTCTTCAAGGAGCTTTATAACCAATTCTGTCTTGCTGCGCAGGATATAGACCTTTCCGTTCCGGTTTAAAATAATGTCGTGGGTCACAAAATTTTCTACCAGCACCTCCCTGCCGTCCGGATCGAAATAGGCCTTGCAAAAGCGCTTCGCGTCCTTATCAAAAAATGTCCTGGCATACAGCGCCCCGCAGCGATTATAATGGTCGCTGACCCGCGCTACGCCTTTCTCGTCGAGCCAATCCACCACCTTCACCAGCCGTTTCTGCTTCGGTTCCGCGTAGAAAATACGTCCTCGCTCCCGACTCAGATCTCTCACACTTCCGCCCGTGCCTGTGCCGCTGATTTCCCAATAATCCGGCACCTGAATCTGATTGAAATATCGGGGCTTTCCGCCCGTCTGGCCTCCTGCCGCGGCAAAATCCCCGCAGAAATACTGATACGCTGAGATTACATCTGCCGGAAAAAAGCCGTCGTCCTCGATCACAACCACAGGCCCATTAAATCCCGCCCTGCGGAAGGACTGATGAAGCATAGCGCTCTCCTCGCCGTAGTTGTCCAGCAGAAGAACCGCATCATTTATCCCACCACCGCTTTCCATCGCTGCTCCACCTCCTTCGTCAGAAATCCCTTTGCCTTCTCATAGGAATGCGCATGGAAACGCTCCAGATCCGCCTCCGTAAACAGCCGCACAATCCGCTCCGCCAGCGCGTCGATCTTCTGCCGATCTGTCATGTGTTCGTCCACAGGAATCAGATATCCGTTCTCGCCGTCGTCGATAAAGGTGGGGTTGCCGTAACGCACATCGAAGCCAATGATAGGCAGCCCTCCGCCCACGGCTTCCAGAAGCGTCAGACCAAAGCCTTCACTGGTGGACGCGGCAAGATACAGCTCGTAATTCTGGTAAACCTCCTTCATATTCTGCTGCCCGCGGAGCACGATGTAGTCTTCTGCGCCTAGTTTTTTGATCAGTTCCCGCAGTTTCGCCTCCTCACCGCCCCTGCCGTAGATATCAAAGGTAATCTGAGGCACCGCCTCATGGGCCTTCACAACGGCCTCTACGGCCCAGTCGATATGTTTCTCGCCGGCCAGGCGCGACGCGGTCAGGAGCGAAAAGGGTGTACGGCCGGCCACAGGATATTTCAGCTCATCCAGGCTTCCCACCGGAATTGTGTAAATCACCGGCGAAACGCCGCTGTATTTCTCAAACTGGGCCTTCATCAGCCGGGTCTGCTCCTCCGTGGATGTCACGTAAAAATCCACATGTCGGTACATCGCGAAGGGATACTCATAAAAATTATTCCAGAGGATATAGTCCTCGTCCGTATTTCCTTCACTGAAATGATCCGCATGGACGATAATACCGATGCGGGCCGGTCCCGCGTTCATCAGAATCGACTGACCGATGCCTGTAGTCCGATCAATCAGAATCGTATCATCCGCGGTCAGGCCCAGACGGGACACCATATATCCCACCAACTCCTCCTTGGAACAGAGCATCCGGTCAGGAAACTGGTACATCACGTTCCCGTCATCATTGATCTCCTCATAGGCCACCGTACCATCCTCGTTAAAGAACCGGCGCAAATACATATGGGCCTTTTTGTCAAGAGGCGCGTAATATTCCGAATAGATTCGCGTATAAGTGAAATAGTCCTTCCGAATCAGGAAGCCGCCCGCCACCATTTCCAGCCGATGTACCCGCTCTGATCCTTCGTCCGCGAAGTAAACCGTATAGTACACATTTGTCCCGTCAAGAGTGATACGCCCGCTCTTCCCGCTGCGGGTAACCGTATATGCATCCGTCTGCAGCGACGCCTTCACATCGGAAAGCGTATAGGACACAGGCGCAATCCGCGTGTCTGTGAAAAAGGTGTAGAGCCACAAAACCTCCGAATCCATGAAACCGATATTTCTCGTCATGTGCTCGATATTCTCCGTGGGAAACATGTCTGTAAAGACAAATTTCGCATCAGCGCCAATGCCTCGGAGCATGACGGCCCGGTAACTCTGGGCATATTCCACACCGCTGGAGGCCCAGCCAATACCCAGATTGAAATTATAAACCATGGGAATTCCCCCTTATCTTCTCGATCTGAAATCTATGCTTCCTGAAGGCAGCGCCTTGTCGCGCAAAACCGTAGGAACCGCGCAAGCATTTATACAGTAACCGGCATCATGGAAACAGCACATACATTTCCCCCGTCTTCGTGTACTCTGCCTCGCCCAGAAACACATTCCGGACAATGTCCTGCCGGATGGTATCCTGCATCCGCAAAAACGACTGATATGCCTCCCTGTGGTACTCGAATATCGGATTCCGCTGGGCCGTGGCCCTGCCGCCCACCACTGCCTGCAGCTGCTGCAGGTAATCCACCTGTTCCACCCAGGCATCGTCGATGGCTTTCAGGGCGCAGAGGCGGACAAAAGTGTCCAGTTCTTCCCTGGAGGCGAATGCGGCCATCTTTTTCCGCCAGATCCCTGCCGTAAAGGTTCGGATCGCCTCCTCAAGCTCCCCTCGCTTCATACGCCAGCTGTACAGGAACCGATTATCCAGGACGTAGGAAAGATGATTCAGGATATACCGGTTAATATCCCCCGGCAGAAGCTGCTTTGTCCTATGGACAAACGCGTGGGTCTCCTCGTTCGCCAGCCGCTGAATCGTCTCCGTCTGCAGACTCTCTCCGTCCAGCAGGCGGTTGCGCACATCATACATCATGTTTCGCTGGCGCTTAATCACCTTGTCATAATCCACAGACATCTGTCTGGCGCTGACCGCCATCTCCTCCTCTCGTTTCTGCGCACCGTTGATCAGCCGACGCAGCTTCCGGGCTGAAATCCGCCTGTCATGATCCACATACCGCTCCAGCACCTTCTCGCCCACTCCGGCGACAGCGTCATCCTCTAGGGACACGAAGAACTGACTGCAGCCCGGATCGCCCTGCCTCCCGGCTCGTCCCCTGGCTTGCCGCTCCAGGCGCACATTGGCCATCCGGCCTACGCCGATAACCGCCAGACCACCCAACTCCCTGACGCCAGGGCCCAGACGGATGTCGGTGCCGCGCCCCGCCATACCGGAAGACACCGTCACCACGCCCTTCTGCCCGGCTTCGCTGATGATCTGTGCCTCCCAGTAAGCGTTATTGGCGTTCAGAACGCTGTGGGCCACTTGCCGCTCGACCAGCAGCCGGGAAATCAGCTGCGTGTCCGCGATGGTGGACATAACTACCAGCACCGGCTGGCCGCTGCTGTGACGCCGCAAAATCTCCTCCACCGCTGCCTCATACTGATCCTCCGCCTTCCTAAAGAACCGGTCCGGCCGATCCTCGCGCACCAGCGGCCGGTTCGGCGGCACGACGGCAACCCGCTTCTTATAGATCATGCGCAGCTCCTGCTTCGCGTCCGCAATTGTCCCGCTCATGCCGGACATCCGCGGGAACATGAGGAACAGGTTCTGGTAGGTAATCGCCGCCACCGAGCGGGTCTCCTGGGTCAGATCCACCTTCTCCTTGGCTTCCAGGGCCTGATGAATGCCGCCCCTCAGTTTCATGCCCGGCATCAGCCGGCCGGTTCCATTGTCCAGAAGCGTCACTTCTCCCTTTTCCGAGATCACGTAATCCTTATTTCGCTCCATCAGCACATGGGCCCTGAGCGCCAGGGTGACGTGACGGTTGATCTCGAAGTTCTCCCTAGCATAGAAGCCCTCGATGCCGAAGAATCGCTCCGCATAGGCCACGCCCTCATCGGTGAGCCAAACGCTTCGCTCCTCCTCTACATAATCCCGCTCCTCCTTAAGCGTCGTCACGAAGAAATCCGCCAGCCCGTACAGGTTCGACTGAACCCTGGGCGCTCCCGCGATCACTAGCGGCATCTGGGCCGCATCCAGCAGAACGGAATCCGCTTCATCGATGATCACGTAATAAAACTCCCGCAGAAACCGATCCTCCGCCCGCGATACCAGGTTATTGAACAGATAGTCAAAACCCAGAACCCCATGAGTCGTATAGACGATATCTGCACCGTATATCTCCTTCTTGTCGTCATTCGTAAAACCCTCGTCTCCTTCCCTGCCAACGCCGGCCCGCACACGCATCCCCAGGAATTCATAAACCGGTCCCATCTCTTCCGCGTCACGAACCGCCAGATAGTCGTTCGCTGTAACGAGTATACAGCTCTTGCCGGTCAGTGCGTTCAGATACAGCGGCATAGTGGCCGTCAGCGTCTTACCCTCCCCGGTGTTCATCTCCGCCAGATAACACTCGTGAAGGGCGATCGCCCCCAGAATCTGACAATCATACGGATCCTTGCCCAAAATCCGCCGATCCGCCTCGCAGACGACGGCGAAGGCCTCTGGCAACAGACTGTCAAGCGGTGTCCCCTCTTCCAGCCGCCGCTTGAATTCCACCGTCATGGCAGCCAGGCGGCTGTCGTCCCACCGCCGCATCCGTGCCCTTTTCCTATTCACTTTCCTCAGTATCCGATAAAACCTTCTCTTCATCGTCCAACACTTCCGAAATAATGATTGCATGAAAATGAAACTGTTTCGCGCCCGCGGCAATCAGCTGCACCTCATAGCTGTAAGCCCTAAGCGGACACTGAAATTCCGCCTGACCGTCACGGACGATCTGGCTGCCGACCTCCTCGTCATAGCGGTCAAAATAGAGCAGACGCAGAAGCAGCCCCTCCTCCTCCGCATCCGTCTCCGCATCCAGACTGATCCAGTATCGGCCTTCTCCGTCGATCAGCGGAAGAGACGGCTCCACCCGCATCATCTGGTAATTCGTCTTCGAGAACCATCGCTTGATGACCGTCCCTGGTGGCATCAGGGCATTGCGGAATTCCACGTCTTCCTTTCCGTGGAAATAGATCTCGGAGCCGTAGATGTAGGCATTGCTGGCATACTCGTTCCAGAGAATTCTCCATGTCTCTCCCGTCACCTGAGATACATTCTTATGTATTGCCGCCTTGTCCTTACCTTTCTTATGGCGCCACATTTCTTACCCCCGTATTTCTTATCTCATCACTGTAATATCTGTCAAAATCTCTCTCTAAAATCTTCTTGTACTGATTTACGAACCAGCCAACGATCCCCCGAGTATCGTCATTGTGCCGGCCATGAAGTCCTTTGCCATAAATTCTTACACCCGCATCCTTCAGGTGGGACTGCAGCATCCCATAGGCGTGACTATCATAATCGTCCTCGATCATGTAGGCAACCGCAAACTGGGTATGACTCCAATCCGCCTGGTCAAAGGCATCCCAAAACCGGCTGTTCAGCCGATCCACAGCCGCCTCATCCACACTTCCGCTGAATTTCTTTAATATATCCAGCGATGTGGGAAATCCCCCTGCCCGGTTGATCCGCTCATTTGCGGCTACATCCCCGATATTAGCTAAAGGCTTGCCCAAAAGAATTGTGTGCGGCCGCAGTCTGCATCCATAGTACAGTGCTCCGTAAGTCCCCATGGAAAGACCGGAGAGAATAAGCTGAGAATTGTCGAAACCCAACTCCTGCAGATGGTCCTCTATAACCTGTACCACCTGGTTCTCATACTCCTCCGATCCCATATAGAAGGCGCCGCCTTCCAAACGGGACTCAGAAATCAGAAGAAACGGATGACCGAACCGACGCATCATGTAATATCCTTCAAAACCCTCCTGAGTCTTGTAGCCGGAGAAATACACACATAAAGGCGGTTTCCGATTCCCCGGATCAAAATAATGGAACAACTCCTCCCGCCCGGACGTGACAGAACGCTCTCCGCCTGGCAGGAAGCAGCCGCACCCCCTTCGGGAAAAACGGTCATGCAGGGCGACAATCTTCAACCGTCCGTTGCCGCGGGCATATAAGGACACGAACACAGAACCCGGATTCGTAATCGACTCAAGACAAATAATATCTTCCATTTCCGACTCCGAAAAAGTCCACTCCCTATGAACCTCCGCTACTGAACCATAGACAATCTGCGTAAATCTCATCATGATTTCCACCGTAGGATCCTTCTCGTACTCCAGCCAGAAATCAATAGACCTGCCCACAGCCATTGGAATGTTGATTCTCCAGAAAAACGCCTGGCTCCATTCGATGCCATAGTCTCCTTTCAGTTCCACACCCTGAAAGCCATCCAAGAATATGCTCCCTTGAAAGCCCTGAGAAATGGATATATTCTCCAGTTGCAACTTTTCCCCATACGATCCTGAAAAATAATTCAGCAGTTCTTTCTTCAGAAGAGTCGATAGTTCCTCATCAGACAGTCTCCTTCCCTTCTTGCGCTGAAACAGGCGTTCCGTCATCGAACCTTTCGGCATAAGCAACTCATTCGGAACGAACAAGCAGTACGCCCGAAGATGACTAGACAGATACTCATATTCATTCCAAGTAATTCCGCGGGTCAGGATCGCCACATCCAGATCCTTATCTGGCAGTTCTTCGACATCCGTCTCATAATACCATTCCACGCCGTCCGCTATCTCTATGGACGCCCTTAAATCAGTGGCCCCCAGCTGTAAGACTTTTATCGTATTCAACGTCCCCGATTACCTCTTTCCACTGACGGATCAACGAATCCGCCGTATGTTTCCTTCCCAGCTCATAAGAGTGGATCATCGCTTCGTTCCAGTGCGTCAGGTTGTCCAAATAGTAGGCAATTTTACCCCCCAGTTCTGACAGATCCCGAACCACGCTTCCGTTTCGCTCCGGAACCATGTATCGGTTCGGAGCCCGCAGAAGCTGCGGAACTCCGATGCTCACGCATAAAATCTGTAGGAACAAATCCGGAACATCCGCCAGATCCACCAGTATCCTCTGCTCCCTGACACATTTGTTAACCGCCAGCTCGTTCAGGCATTGCTCCACGGCAAAAAGAATCGGCAGCCGTTCTTCCTCTTCCAGCAAATTCTCAGACCGGTTATCATTCGCCTTTCTGGCCCATGCTGATGGAAAGCCATGTTTTTCCAGCATCCGACCCACCTGTTCTAAGAGGACATCCTGTCGATTATAGGCCGCATTCCGCGTAAACAGGTGTACTCTGGCCTCCGGATTCCGGCCAAGATATCCTGCAAGAGCTATCACTATATTCTCCAACTCCTTTGCTGTCAAATGGTCTACCGGCACAAGAATCTTCTGGACATGCAGCTGCAGACTGATACCAAAATCGATCCGGGTATCATATGGCGGTATGCTCGCCATTCTCCTGCCCTTAAGCGCGGGCTCCCCGCTCACAACACGCAGATTGTCCTCTGAATCCGTCACAATATAATCCGCACACATCAGAAGTTCCCTCGAACCGTCACCCGCCATAGAAAAACGATCTCCGAAAACTGACAGGATCTTCCTTCTGCCGTCGAGAAGCCTCACCAGCAACGCATCGTGCTGCCGATGGAGAGCCGCGCAGAAGACAGCCCTTGTATCCGTTCCCGCCAGATAAGAAGAAAAAACCTCCCCGATCACTTCCTCCATGGACGCATACGTGCGTTTCTGGAAGGGAACCTCCCGGAAGACCGCCTGCCGCTCTATTCGGTCTATCTCACGCCCCGACCTCTGATCTGTCTCCGGAATCAAATACCAGGCGCTTCGGGGATTAACCGTCACATGTCCGTCCGCAAACAGACACAGCTTCCAAACGCCATCCTCTGCAAGATACTGTTCGTAGGATTTCTTTCCGTTCGCGTAGACAACAGTACAAGATAGAAAACCCCTGTCGTCATAGACATTTTTCCTGCTAACATGGCCGCCGTTATATAAGTCCACCTGAATCAAATTTCCATCCTCACCGAACTCAATCTGTGCGTACTTCTCGCCATGAAGCATGGCAATTATCGCAAAGGGAGTATAGATAAATTCAATCTCCTTCGGCCAGTTCAGATTGTGAAAGGAAAGCATCGTCTGGCGGCTTCTGCGCACGTCCTGAATCGCATCAAAAACGGACCAGTACGGCGCACGGAATACCCCTTGACGGTGCAGGAAATGGCGCAGATTCGGCGTATGACTCAGAAGCAGGATCCTGTATTCACAGATATCGTTCCGCTGAAACAGCTGGATCTGCTTGACGGTATCGTCAACCTCTGAGCGCATCCGCCTGACATGCCACATCTGCTCATTTTCTTTCCATTCATTATTCAGATACCAGGCGGGAATAAAATAAAGCATCGCTTTGTCCTGTCATTCCTTTCCATCCAATCGTCTATAGAGGCAACAAATCATACCATTTCTGTTTCACATGTTCGGCGAGATACTGCTCAGAGATCTCATAGGAACGGGCAGAAAACGCCTTCCATCTCTCCTCATCTGACAGAACTTCCACCACTTTTTCAGCAAGTTCATCGATCTCCGAAGGACATTCCTCAAAAAAATGTTCAGGATTATACGGTATCCGGTATCCGTTTCTACCATCTTCAATAAAAAGCCGATTACCGTAACGTACATCCAGTCCCACTATAGGGAGGCCGGAACCCGCAGCCTCAAGAAGAGTAATCCCGAAGGTTTCCCATAAGGATGTGGTCAGAAACACCTCATAATTCTGGTAGATCTCCGCCACATCTATGCAACCTTTCAGAGAAACACATCCTGACGCATCATTTTCTACAATAAGACGTTTTAGATAATCCATATATCTATAACTCGGACTATCTCCATAGATATCCAACGTGATCTCCGGATCTAACTGGTGCGCTTTTACCGCTGTTAGAATCGTCCATTCTATCTTTTTTCTTTCATTCAATCTAGACACACAAACGATAGATTTTTTCTTTCTTGTTTTTACCGGCCTATGTACCCGCCCCAAACATATTGGAGATATTACCTGTATCCTAGGCACTGTAAAATTGTATTGTTTCAACGTTTTTTCTAATTCTACCTTCTGTTCTTCAGTACCTACAACCATCGTATGAATACACATGGAATATCTGCACCAGTACCAATATTCCATGTGCAACCCCACACCCTGGGTACTAAGTCCGCTCTGCAGCGCATGCTCCGAATGAATCACAGCAACTATATTGGTCTGGTCAGAACAGGCCAGCAGCGCCTTAGCCGCAAACAATCCTCTCGGCCGATCCAATATCACCAGATCATCTTTTGTCAGATTTAACTTCCGCACAAACAGTGTAAACAGCTGATCCTTATTAAATCCACTGCCATCCGGAAATACGTTGTACTCCTGACCATTCCTGAAAACCTGTGTCAGCGCTACAGAGCCGTCACTTCGATAGAAGAAGCGCTCGCTTATTCCGCCTTCCATCTCATAAAAAGCGGAGGCATACCGCGCATCCGCATAATAGTCCGTGCGCACCAGCTGTTCATTCTGATAATAATCAACCGTATAAAAGGAATCTCCATCCTGCGTTAGATGCAATACCGCCGCTTTCTTTTCTCCCTGCCACAAAACCAAAAGATCTCCCTGCCGCTGTTTTTCCGTGCATCTCAGCGCTTCCATCAGGGTATCTGCCATCTCTTGAGAGTTCATGACTGGCGCCAAATTCCGCACATCCGCAAAGTATGGATAAACACTCAATATCTGTTCATAATCAAGTCCCAAATCCATATACAACTGCAGATCCCGGACCGTTGGAACATCCACGAAAATCATCTTCACTTCGCAGCCCTTCTCCCGGAAAAGACAAGCCCGATTGCACATCGCCGTGTCTACGCCAGTCAACTCATACATAGAGGCCAGAGAAAAATCATAGACAGCCATATCCGCCCCCACCATCCTCTTGAAAGATTTCTTTCAGCGGCAGCCTGCCCTGCTGTGCCGCCAGTTCCGCTATCATCTCTTTATTCACAAAGGTCTCCCCCAGGAAAGCCTCCATCCTGTCAACCTCCGCCGCAGAAAAAACGCACTGCGGCAATACATAAGCCCTATTGTGAAGCGTCGATTCGAAACCAACAATCAGCAGATTATGCCGATATGCCTCATACACCGCGTCACAGATTTCCTGGTAATGATTAATGTCCAGATACCAGGTACACCTTCGCAGCAGCTCCTTCCGCTTCCGCTCTGAGATACCTGGATACAGACTCACGTTCGGATACCTATCTAAATTCATCAGTTTATCGGACATGCGGGTGATCGCCGCCACATGAAAATGAATCTGCGGCAAACTGACAACCAAATGTTCCAGCTGTTCCACCTGATCCGTATGAGTCAATATGTATGCATCCGCCCCGCATGGATTCTTCGGAAAAATCACCTCAAAACGCCCTATAAACCTGCAGGGAATTCCTTCGGAATTCAATTCTTTAGCAATCGAGGCATCATCCGTCAAGAAAAATTTCTCGTCAGGGAAAAAATCACGAATAAAATATGCCAACAGCGAATATTGCGAGTTAAATACGCGAATAACTCTTCCCTCATCCATCAGTGTCCAAAGATTTCTCTTGGGTTGGCAGACTAATACCGTTTTCCCTTCCGTATAGTAAGTCCGGACATCCACGCCACCACTGAGATCGAGTAACTCCTCATAATACAGCTGCCCAAAGCAGTCGTAATAATCCATCTTATAGGCTGTTCCGTCCGGCAAAAACCATCGGACATTTTTCACACAATGAAGCTCTGTCGGTTCGGCATATTCGATCTCTGCTTTCTTCATGCCATCGTCCCAAATCTCTGCCCTGTCATAATACATGACAATCTCCCACAGTTCCGGTAATGGCAGAAGATCCGCGAATAGCGGCCTTCCAGTTTTGATCCGGCTGCCGCCGCTCTGACGTACATAATACCGATACGGCGAAATCACATAATCCGGCAGGAAACCATCATCCTGCAGGACTATTACTGCCCTCAGTCCGGCAACTTCACCGTCCACAAAAGCATCTTCTCGTCCTACCCAGTTATCGAAAATACTGATCATCACATCTACCTCTATGGAAGCGCCGCGGTAAAAATATAACTGATTGTAGCGAAATCTTCTCCGATCGATACTCCAGGCACCGCTTTCACTGTCTCCAAGATTCGTTTGTCTTCCTCTGACACATCCAGATTACCCACAACCATCCGCAAAAGGAACTCTGGCACAAAGCCTGCATCCTGCAGCAGATTTCTCGTCTCATTTACCGTATAGAAATGCCGGATTTTGGCATCGCCGTCCCTCACCGTTTCAAATTTTCCCTTCAATAATCCCAGAAACGTCTCCGCATTCAGTAGATTCCGAGTCATAAGAATCACCTTTCCGCCATCTTTCAGATATTTTTTTATTCTGACTAAAGCTTTTGGCGCATCCGCAAAACGGTTAATTACATCTGGCAATAAAATATAATCAAATGATTTCTTCTCAAAAGAAAGGATATCCGTTTCTATATCAGCGCAGATGACATTGCTAACCTGTTTTCCTATCTCAGCAATCTCTTTTTCGCCTTCCACGCCAATCACCGCAGCAAGCGGATATTGGTATTTAATCCGCGAAAGTGTTAACCCCAACCCACATCCAACGTCCAGAACAGAAAATTCTGCATCTGATGGGGCCTTCATCATGCCAATCATTTCTCCATTACAAGACATATATCGGTTAAAATTGAATCCAAGTTTTTTGCATAGTCTTTGTTCATTTTGATATAAGGATTGATTATAAGCAGATATATCTTTTTTCATACCAACAGAACCATAATGATAGATAAACGCATTATGGCATAACACATTTCGATATCCCGCCTTAAGTAAACGAATCCCATAATCCGTATCTTCATAATTTCCCTTTATAAACTGCTCATCAAAACTTCCCACATAATCCCAGACCTTCCTTCGGATCAGCAAAGCAAAGCCAGATAGCCATACTTTGTTTTCCCCTCCATTAAGAGAGGGAAGATGGATACTCTCCGCTTTCTCCAGCCATTCTTCTTTCGTTTGATAATTCCCCTCTGCCATTTGCCAACTCAAAACTGTATTGGATATTGGTCCGACAGACGCAATATCTCCTGCAGCATATAAACCAATCCTCATATAGAACAACGCCAGCGGCGGCATAATTGTATCATTATTCAGCAAAAAAATATCATTATAGGGATTTGCCAACTTCACCCCCTGATTGCACCCCTCCGCAAAGCTGGTATTATGGTCATTCAACTGCAGAATAATATCCTTCTGTTCCACCAGCCAATCTCGTATTCCATCCTGGGAATCATTGTCCACCACTACGATCTCATAACTGCCTTGGACGCATCCGATCCGAATACTCTCCAAGCAATCGATCATCATATCCTTTGCATTATAAGACAGAATAATAAAAGACGCTGGCCGAACCTGAAATGTGGAATTTTCACGGCAAGCCTGCATAAGCGCTTCTAGAACCGTTTTTTCCTGCATGTCATCGCAGAGTCCCCATGCCTGTTCATAGCAGAGATATGCCTGATTAATATTCCCTTTACCATAATATTCGCCAAGCATCTGATATCCGCGATAATCTTTCGGATTGTTCTTTAATAGATTGTAAATGGACTCAAAATTCTGCATTTTCCTATTCCTCTGCTGTTATCTTAATGTGGCGGTGATTATATAACTCACCACATTCAGCTCCTCTCCTATTACGCAATTAGGCAGAGCTTTGATCGCATCCAGAATTCGCCGATCTTCTTCTCCTACATTCGGTTCTGAAGTCATTTTCAAAAGGAAGCGTGGTATCATGCCTATATCTGTCAAGAGATTCAATGTCTCATTCTTGGTATAAAAATGCTTAATTCGAGAATCACCATCTTTAACTGTTTCGAACTTTCCTTTAAGCATCTTCACAAAGTAATCACCGTGCAGCAAATTTCTTGTTAATAGGATAAGCTTTCCATCCTCTTTCAAATACATTTTCAGTCTGCTAAGCGTTCGCATTGCATCTTCAAAACGATTAATCATGTCCGGAAGAAAAATATAATCAAATGACCTCTCAGCAAAGGGAAGAATATCTATTTCTATATTGGCACAGATTACATTACCTATTTTCTTTCCTATTTGAGCAATCACTGCATTGTCTTCAAGGCCAACGACATTCGCATATGGATACTTATTTTTTATAAAGGGAATCATCAATCCAAATCCACACCCAACCTCCAACATTGACAACTCTTTATCCTGTGG
>CANQUI010000059.1 GCA_947626995.1 uncultured Eisenbergiella sp.
AGGATGTGGTTTTTATCATATGAAAGCTCCCCGACAGACAGTGCCAGTTTTTCTTCCTCATGTAATCCCAACTCATTTCTTTTATTTGTTTTCTCTTCCTTACTCATTACTCTAGGAGAAAACTTTTCCAAATCTATTCCAACACCAGGAACATATTTTACAGTTTGTGCATGCATATGCTTTTGAGCAAGAGAATAATCTTCTTCATTTATTGTAATAAGTACATCTGTCCAATGTGCGCATATCCATTCTACCGGATAAAATAACAACCAGTTTTTTAAAGGTACACCTTTGCAAAAATGAAAACCATGAGCAGTGTAAATAACTTTTACTCCTTCTTTTCTTAAAGATTTGCACGCAAATCGCGTACACATGGCTGCTATCGGTGTGTGACAATGTACAATATCATAATTATTTTCTTGCACTATCTTTCGAATTTCTTTAATTGCCTTAATTATTTCGATTTTAAACGGAGAACGCGTATAAGATATTTGAAATATTTTACAATTAAGTTCTGAGTATAATTCAGACACTTTAAATGTTTCATTGTTCGTAGCTATATCAACCACATCACCATTTTTTACTATGGTTCTAATTAAATCTTTAAAGAAGTTCATGGTAGTACCTATTGTTGTTATATATAAAATTTTCATTTTATCCTCTTTTCCTGTATTTCAAGTTCTTTCTAAAACAGTCTTTATATTAAGGTTCTAACATATATTACTCATCTTCTCTAAGGTTATATGCTACGTATCATTCTGATGATTTTTACTCTTATAATATTAATATTTTCCTTTATCACTATTTTTTCTCAATCCGATATTTTCTAAAACATTGTAAAAAAAATGTCGAGCCATATCTAACCAGAAACCACAACTCTTGAAGCCAAAATACAATCGCCGGACGATGATAATATCTGCTTAACTCCTTAACATCATAATGAAAACGAATGATTGAATCTTTCACTCTATTGCACTCCTTACCTCTTTGTATCGATTTTTCTTTAATTAACTTTCTTTTCAGCTTTACATAAATTTCTGCATTTCCCAATATTTTCCGTGTGGCCTGCAACCGTTTAACTGACGTAACACCGGATCACCAAACCAGTTGACCTCTATGAGTTCTGGCTGTCCATTCTGTAATATGGCAATATCAAAGGCTATATAGCGCTTTTCCTCTTTGAAAAGCTCTTTTGCGATCTCTATACACATTGCTTTCGCCTTTTCCCATGACGGAATAACCCTGCCAATAATAGTTTTCTGTGTGACCGGTGATATGATGTAGTAATTCCGTTCATAATCACCTGCCGGAGAGACTACAATACCTGTTTCGATGTCGATCTCCGCAGCACATCCCCCTGAACAGCAGTTATCTACAGCAATCTTTTGAGTGGCCATCCGTACGAACCCATCAATGATAACTGCCCCCCCCACGTTACAAAGAGTGTATATCCGCAGAGTATTTACGCTGTACGGATTGAAAGCGTTCATTTCTTCATGCTGCGTAACCGCTTCTTCAATCAGAAACTCACTCATTTTGAGTTCTTCAACAAATGCAAAAATATCTGGGATCTTTCTGAACTCACACTTCTCAATTCCCTTGCCCCCACTGAGACTGAGTGGCTTAACTACAACTGCATCATGTGCCTTAATAAAATGCACGGCCTCGTCTACATCCGAAGCCCGATCCACTTTGATCCAGTCTCTTGAAATATACTCCTTGAATTTGCGATTCGTTTCATATTTATCGTCTTTCAATTCACCTACACGCTCATGGTTCATTGTTCTGACTATCTTCTTATGCCTCAAAGCTGTAATGTACTCATTCACGCCTCTGCCGTTCTTTAAATAAAATTCATATCTGATGTAATCATTTGGACTGGCTCCATAACGCAGAAAGTACCAAAACGCCTGCACCCAAAATACGATCGCCGGTCTATGGTACAGATCTACCAGATTTTGTACATCACAATGAAATTTCTTAATTACCTCAGCCATATCTTTCATCTCTTCCTTATATCCTCACCTATTTCTCATAATCCTTACTGTTATACTCATAATTGCATACCGTTTTTTTAAATTTGCCCGATGCCAACGCCGGGATACCATCCACATGTTCGACCGTGATATCGGCATCGCTTCCCAAGATACTCTTCAGGTGATCAGACAGCTCTTTGTCTGTATAAACCCCCTTCGCACCGTTGACTTTCAGGGTATATTTTCTCGCATCCTCCTGGATAAACTGATATTGTTTCAATCTTTCAAATTTCCACATATACACACTCCATGTGTGCGGTGTCAGCCGATTCCCCTTTGTATCGTAAATCACATCGACTCTTCTTCCCTGAATCGTTCTTAATTCAGTAACCCATCCATCCTTTTCCGCTGCCTTGACTGCCATATCTCCAGTATCATATCTTATCAGTGGAACTGCAAAATTATATAAATCCGTTACAACTATTCTTCCGTTTTCTCCTATCTGGCACGGTTCATCTGAATCAGCCTTTAATATCTCAACATAAAATCCTGAAGTATTGACTTTGAAGATATCTGAAACATCACCGGACTGTGCAATAAATCCATTCTCTTCATTACTATAACGATCTATGATCTTACATCCTATTGTCTCTTTAATAAGCTTCTTCATTTCCATACTCAAAACTTCTGAACCGCTTATAAAAGCGGTCGTGTGAAACATCTCGGGTGTATCATCTTTTTGACTTATATATTTCACTAAATATTCATATGTGGATGCATAAGCAAGGCATGTGTTTATGTAAGGTTTCCTTTTAAGCCGCTGCCGTATACTTTCCAAAACAGAATCATCGAGATGAAGAATATTCACAGGAATCAGATTCTGCATAAACAGTTCTTTTTTGGATTTCCTGTTTTTATCTGTCCAGACCCTGAAATAAATATACGGCTGTCCTAACTTTTGCCCTGCTAATTCATTAAAATAGATCAGTTCGGCAAGCTGTCTTTTTCTCTTTCCCCTATCCCAGTCCATCACAAACGGTGTCCCGGTAGAACCGCTGGTCGCCATATGATGAACCGGTTTTCCTTTATAGGCAGACGAATAAATATCATCCCATCTATTCTTTATTTCCCTTTTGGATATAACTGGAAAACTCCGGATATCTTCCGGATCACAGTTTTTATAAAACAGCGTTGTAGAGACAGCATGACGCAAAAGTTCTTTTCTTTGTTTATAATTCAACTCACCATTTTCCAAACATTTTCTAATCTGATTATAATTTTTATATATTATCCCACCTTGAAAAAAATCCAGGATCCAGAAACCTGTCCGCCTGACCCAGTCCCCAAACATAACTCTATCTCCTTATTATTACTTCATTAAACTTCATCATGTACATATCATCGCCATAAACCCCAATAAGTTTCTTATTAGCAATACCTTTGAGATTATTCAAAATCAAACGCATGTGATCACATCCGCACTCATACGCATGGGGATATCCTCCTCCAAAGCGCGGGTTTACTTCGGATATGTAATATTTCCCGTCCATATCAAATATGTCAATGTCAATCTGTCCGATAAAGCCAGCTTCACCAACGAACTGCTCGATCAAATCAAACAGCCTGTCATCCTTAAATGATACCGCCTTGTCCGTCTCCCCTGCCCGCATAACAATCTTCTTCTTGGTAAAAATCGAAACAGTCTCATGCGAAATCATGTCTATATAGACGTCCGCGCCGATCTCCTGCCCTGTCAGATACTCCTGTATCATCAGTCCGCCGGCATGCGCAAAAAGTATCTCTATGGTCTCCCTGTCGCTGGCTTTTGAAATCGCTATACTTGCGCTCCCGCATATGGGTTTTACAAACACGGGATATGAAATATCCCCACGTTCTACAGCCTGGTAAAACTTCTCTTTATCAACATAAGTCTTCGCGCAGTTATATCCATGTTTACACAGCCACTGGTACATTTCCCACTTGTTCAGGCACATCTCACAAAGCTCGCGGGACGAACCAATAACGGTAGCCCCTGCTTCCGAAAACCTGTCCTGATTTTCCGCAAGCAGCGACAGTTCCGGATCTATGAGGGAAAGAACAGCAGAAATCTGCTCTTTTCTACAAATATCCAGGATACGGTCAATATAACCGTCTTCCGTAATGCGCGGAACTATATAGTATTTATCTGCCTCATATAGTGCCGGCGCCAGCGGGCTCATATCAGTCGCTACTATGTTTCCTGCCCCTTCCAGCGTTTTCTTGAAATACTGTACGATCTTGTTGCGCGTACCAGCGCTGCAAACCAAAATATTCATCATCTATCCCCATATGCTTTCCAAATCATTGAAAAACAACGGTGTCCCTCCCGTATGTATAAACAGTATGTTTTTGTCTGCTATCCTGTTCTTTTTTATATACTCAAACATTCCGGCACAGGCTTTCCCAACATAAGTGCTGTCCATGGGTATGCCATGAGCTGCCATCATGTATTTGATCAGGTTTCTGACCGAATCACCGCTTTTTCCGTAGCCGTCCTGGATATAGGAATCGTCAAAAATCACAGCGTCCTCAATTACCTTTTCCGAAAGCCTTTCATGGACGCTTCCAAGATAATCTCTGACACTTTCCAGTACTACATTGCGGCCATATGGATTCTTCCTTGCAATACTAATTCCCACGATCTTTACAGGGTCATGATCCAGTAGTGCCCCGCAGACCAGTCCTGCCTGGGTGGTACCCGTTCCGGAAGCATGAAAAATATAATCAAACTTTATATTATTGGCTTTTTCAAACTGCCTTATCTCATGGTAACAGTCAACATAAGCTCCCGTCCCTAAATTGCCATGACCGCCGCCTGGAATAAAATAAGGATTCTTTCCCTTCGATTTTAAAGAGGCCATAACCGCCTCGATGGTGTCATGCACCCTGACAACCGGGCATACCGTTATATTTGCACCAAACAACTCCATAAGAATCGAATTGAAGGTTCTTTCAGCGGTCTCCTCAGATGATATGATATGGCATTCCATTTCATGTCCCGCCGCCATGTTGGCAATCACTCTGCAGTGGTTGGACTTCCCGCTTCCATACGTCACAACGCAGTCATAATCCCCTTTATCGATTTCCTCGAAAAATTTAACCGCTTTCCGGGCCTTATTGCCTCCGAATGAATAAGGAAGGAGGTCATCACGTTTAATATATAAATCCCTGCTCCCGGGACAGGCGATCTTATAAATACCAGGATGGCTCATCACTCATCCTCCCAGTGGACTTCTCCTGGGATTACCAAATTTCTTCGCATCATCCCAAGGACATAACGATCTATATAAATGTCCCCTTTTCTCAATGACTGTCTCAGATATCCTTCAACATTAAACCCTCTTTTCAGATCAAGCCCCAATGACGGATTACCCACTTCAATAAAGGCATATAATTTGTTCAGCTTTAATGTCTCAAAACAGTAAAGGGCATTAAGTGTCCCCGCTTTAGTTGCTATTCCCTTTCTTTTATATGACGTATTTCCAACAACCATATAATCTTCCGCCTTGGAATTCTTATAATCAATGTTCAGAAGCCCTACCAGGCCGACCGGTTCTCCAAAATACTCTATTACCGCATCAAATCTGTTTGGGTTGTCCTTATTTTTTTCAAACCAGGCAGCTGTTTTCTCATATTCCAGCGGCAGGTCATAATGTAAAAATTCATTATTTGCCGGATTATTAATCCACTCGATTTTTAAGGGAATGTCCTCAAATCGGAACCTCCTTATTTTTACATCATCATACTGAAACATTGTTTCTTTCCTTTCTCACATTATCCAGCCGTCCGGCAGGTATCTGGCTGCCGACAAGGATATCTGAACGTTTTACTGTTTTCAAAACTGTAATGAACAGTATCTTCATATCACCCAAAAATGTAATTTTATGTACATATTCTAAATCATATCTGAATTTTTCTTCCCAGCTTCCCCTGTTTCTCCCGTTAACCTGTGCCAGTCCGGTAAGCCCCGGCCTCACATCATGGCGGTGCCTCTCTTCTTCTGTATAATACGGCAGATAGCTGACCAGCAGCGGTCTTGGACCTACAAGACTCATATCGCCGCGCAGAATGTTTATTAATTCAGGAAGCTCATCCAGTGATGACGACCTCAGCAGTCTTCCAAATTTCGTCAGCCTCTCATCATCCGGAAGCAATTCCCCTTTTTCATTCCGTTTATCAGACATTGACCTGAACTTGTAAAGCGTAAAAATCTTTTCCTCCCTGCCCGGACGCTCCTGTTTGAAGATCACAGGCGTACCAAGTCTGATACGGATCAGAAACGCTATGATCAGATACAGCCACCAAAGAAAAAAAAGAGCAACCACCACCGCGCTGATATCCAGTAATCTTTTGATATATTTCTCATAAATACCACAAGGAACATGCCGTTCATATGCATTACCCTGGACAGGCTGCTGCTTCTGCTTAACAGCATCATTCATCTGTATTCCCCCACAACAAACACATAATTGGTCGTAGCGCTTCCTCCAAAATTCAGCATCATTGCATTCCTTACACCGGAAATCTGATATCCTCCTGCCTCTCCTGACACCTGTTTGTACAGATCAAGGAACATCCTTACGCCGGATGCCCCCACGGGATGACCGCATCCGATCAGGCCGCCGCCTGGGTTTATGGGCTTCTTCCCATCAAAAGCAATCATTCCGCTTTCTACTGCTTCATATTCTCTTCCCGGTTCTGTCAGTCCAAATGCTGAGACTGCCGCATACTCACTCGATGTAAAGCAGTCATGTGTTTCAAACACATCGATATCCTCCACAGTCAGACCGCTTCTCCGGTACGCATCCAAAACCGCCTGTCTTGTCCATGGAAGGATATAAGAGCTTCCACGGTTATCTTCCATTTTTCTGTCAAACAGCATGGGCGCTACCCGGTGTCCATAGCCCTTTATGACCGGTTTATCCCGCAGTCCTCTTCCCCTGACAAAGTTTTCAGATGCCAGAACAACTACCGCAGCCCCATCTGTAACCTGAGAACAATCCGATACTGCAAGCCTGCCGCCCACAATCGGGTTCGTATCTGTTCCCCTTGTACTTGCCTGCTTATAGCTCATAAACCATTTCCTGGTCTGAGCCAGCGGATTGCGCTTCGCATTGGCATAATTGATGGCAGCAATCTGTGCCAGCGCATCCATGTACCGTTTTTCATTAGTCCCGTACTTTTTTAAAGTTTCGTCAGCAAGCTTCCCAAACAGTCTGGGAAACGGCATGTTTATTCCTTTTCCTTCCTTCTCATAAAATGCGGCCCGCCCGAGGAAATCTCCCCCTGTCCTGGAATCAACTGTTTTCATCAGCTCCCAGCCGACAACGACAGCCACATCATATTCCCCCGCCTGAATTTTTGTCTGCGCCGCATCAATCGCAGCCGATCCCGAGGCGCACGCAGCTTCATATCTGGCGGAAGGCACCCCATAAAAAGCTGGATTTACTTCCGTCAGAAGTGCCCCCAGATGCCCCTGTTCCGTATACTTTTCCGCAATAAAATTACCGACAAAACAGGCGACCCGGTTGTTTTTATTGAGTTCCCTGACATCATCAAAGGTCAGTCCCGCCCCCTTAAGCCCGTCAAACACAGCTTCTCTGAGCAGGGCTGTCATATTCTTTCCTTCTTTTTCCCAGTTGCGCTCAAAGTCTGTCTGCGCTCCTCCGAGTATGTAAACCTTATTCATCAAGCCACACCTCTTACATTCCTGTTCTGAAATAGGGCCTGTAATCATACCTGGAAGGTCTGACACCATCCAGGAGTCCCTCAAGATCAACTTTCCCACATATCTCCGGAAGATACTCCCTCATCATCACTGGTACATCAGATACCGTTGACAGGGCCTGGTACATCGCAAGCGGGGGGCACCAGTTAAAACCGACTGCCATCACATCATCCGCGACTTCAATCGTATACCCTACTTCCTCTGCCGCATACAGCGAATACACGATATACTTCAGCAGGAAAGAACGGCAGATCTCCGCTTCCAGTGCATGGCTGCCTGCCAGTTCCCGGAAAGCTTTTTCATAATCCCCTTCTGCGATACATCTTTTCATCTTATCGGCAAAGGGAAATGCATAAGGGATGACATCCCGGTAATCCCCTGTACTGATGTCAAATACCAGATGCTCCACTCCATTCTCATGCCTGATAGTCCGGTACAGTCCGCTTCCTGTCTTTCTCCCAAGCCTGTTTTCAGAAACCAGTTCTCGGAAAAACTCCGGAAGGAAAAAAGTCTCATGCGCGCAATCATTTGTATTTTCATAGATGTTGTCCACGATCGCCTTGTGGACATCCAACCCGACAAAATCAGACGTTTCAAGCGGCGCCATAACACGGCCGGTAAAAGGACCAAGGATCGCATCAATATAATCAATTCCTCCATTATCCTTATATTTATCCGCATACTGGAGGGCCTCATTAATAAACTGGAAACCGATACGGTTCCCCAGAAACGCCGGTAAATCCTTTACTTCCACGACAGTACGCAGCAGCTTCCTATCCAGGTAATCATGGAGCTCATCCAGTACTTCTTTATCTGAGTAAACGGTTGGTATCAGTTCACACAAGGGCATGCTGTATGGGGGGTTAAACATATGAACGCCAAAGAATCGGCTTCTCATCTCCTCCGGATAATATCCGGCAAGTGTTGTGATTGAAAGACCGGAAGTACCTGTACAGGATACTGCTGTCTTTTTTAACGTTTTCCCGACCCGTCCGGCAATTCCCGCCTTGATCTCAAAAACCTCAGCAGAACTCTCAAAAACCAGATCGGATTCAGACACACAGGTCTCTAACATGGAAAAATCAGCCGGGATCAAATTTTTGGCGATGACATCTGCTTTTACAGATCCCACAATACGTGGAATCGTTCTCTTCACTTTTTCAAAATCCCGCCCTATGCAGTACACCTTTGCATTACCAAAAGAAGCAAATATTCCTGCGACATTTGCACCCATCGTTCCGGTCACGCCAATTACGGTAACCGTCTTTATATCCATCATGCTCTCTTTCCCCACCGCCCTTATTCAAAACACTTGCGTATAATCCTGATCACTGTATCCTGCTGTTCCTTTGTCATTTTGTTGTCACTTGGCAGGCACAGCCCTCTCTGAAAAATATCTGCACCGATATCCATTTGTTTGCTTCCTGATATGTAGGCATTGGATCCTGCCCTTCCGTTTCCTTTCGCCGTGACAAACGGGTTCATCCGGTACAACGGCTGCATATGCATCGGCTTCCAGATCGGACGTCCTTCCGCATTAAACGCCGTCAGAGCATCCAGGATCTCCATCGGGCAACTCTTCCCCGCTTCACTCTTATACAGGTAGTCTTTCTCTCCCCTGACCTGCCGGCACATCGCGTCCTCATCGATCAGCAGGCAGGAAAGCCAGTAGTTCGGGGTGCTTTTCTCTTCAAACGGATTCGTCTTTACAGGCAGGTCTTTCAGCCCTTCCCTGTACCGTTCATAGATTTCTTTTTTCTGTTTTATATGTTCCTCTATATGGAGCAGGTTCCCTCTTGCCACTCCCGCAATGATGTTGCTCATCCGATAGTTGTAGCCGAGCTCCTCATGCTGGTACCACGGCGCTGCCTCCCGGCTCTGGGTGCTCCACTTCCGTACCTTGTCTGCATCAGCCTTATCGTTCGTGACAAACATCCCGCCGCTGCTCCCGGTCACAATCTTGTTCCCGTTAAAGCTCACCGCACAGTAGTCTCCGAAGCTGCCGCACATACCGGATACAACCTGTCCATCATACTGTGCTCCCAACGCCTCCGCCGCATCCTCGATGAGCAGAGCGCCATGATTTTTGCAGATGGTGACGATCTCGTCCATCTTTGCCGGGACTCCGTACAGGTGTGCCATCACCACCAGTTTTACATTTGGGTACATCTCAAACGCTTTCTCAAGGGCCTCCGGATCCATGTTCCAGGTATCGGTCTCCGTGTCGATAAAGACCGGTTCCCCGCCTTCATAAACAATAGGATTTACCGATGCGTCAAACGTCATGTCACTGCAGAATACCTTCTGCCCCATAAGACTGTTCCCCGGCTCTGCTCCTGGATTGATCCGCTCCGCTGCCAGCTTCACGCACAAATGTAAAGCTGCCGTTCCGCAGGACAATGCCACCGCGTACTTCATTCCCAGATATTCGGCTGTCATCTTTTCCAGCTCATTGATGTTCTCCCCGACCGTGGAGACCCAGTTGGTTTCAATGGCCTCTTTCACATACTGCAGTTCTTCCCCATGCATCGTCGGGCTTGACAGCCACACTTTCTTCTCAAATGGTTCCATTCCCACAAACCTGGGATCCTTTAATACAGCATTTCTATCCATTTCCCCGCTCCCAAAATCCTGTCCGTATTATTTCGTCATATCCTCACTGCGCCTTAAATCATGTATTATTTCAAAAACCAGAAAATTCGTGTGTACAACACGTTGATTATATGGATTCAATCGTGTATACTTTTAACGGAGGTGATTTTATGAATTTCTATTCTGTCCGCGACCTGCGCACCGATACCAAAAGCATGTGGGAAAATCTCTCTTCGGGAGACGAGGTCGTCATTACCAATAACGGCAAACCATCTGCCCTGATGATTGATATACCTGAGGGCGCCTTTGATGAGATTGTCCAGGCTGTCCGCCAGGCAAAAGCAATGGTCGCGTTCAACAGTATGCGCCGTAAAGCGGCGAAAGCAGGTTTCCTGACGGATGAGGAAATCGAAGCCGTAATCGCGGATGTGAGGAACGGAGGCTATGTAGAATGAGTCTTGTTCTGGATACCAATGTCCTGATTTCATCCTTATGGTCTTATGGCGTCCTTACTATTCCGTCATCCTCAGTTGGTCCTAATCGCTTCTTTTACATATTCCAGCTCTTCCCCGTGCATCATTCGGAAAGACAGCCATACCTTACGCCCGCTTCCGCATCGTCTCCTCCGGGCCTTCCTCCTTCTTCGGCCGGTACGTCGGCACCATCTCCGCCACCAGCTCACGGATGTCCCCTTCTTCTTTATAAGCCGCGTCAATCAGCCCTTCCAGCTGCCCAAGGAACTTCTCCGTGTCAAACGGCACCGGAGAGCCGATAAAGATCAGGTGATTTGGTGTGGTCTTCAGCCCTTCCTCATCCATCAGCTTTTCCTCATACAGCTTCTCTCCAGGCCTCAGGCCGATGTATCTGATTGGGATGTCCACGTCCGGACGATGTCCGGATAACTTGATCAGGTTCCTCGCCAGCGTGTCAATCTTTACGGGTTCCCCCATGTCCAGCACGAAGATTTCCCCGCCTTTCGCGTACACCCCCGCCTGCAGCACCAGACTCACCGCCTCCGGGATCGTCATGAAGTACCGGATGATGTCCGGGTGCGTCACCGTCACCGGTCCTCCCTGCGCGATCTGCTTCTTGAAATATGGAACTACCGAGCCGTTGCTTCCCAGCACGTTCCCAAAACGCACCGCCACAAACTCCGTTTCCGGATGGCTCTTTAAAATCTCCCGGTCTACCCGGTATCCGCTCTCCTCCTCCCGGTGCGTATACAGTTCCGGGATCGCCGTCTCTTTTCCTTCTTTTATCAGCTTGTCAAATGTCTGCACCACCATCTCGCACAGACGCTTGCTCGCCCCCATGATGTTCGTCGGGTTCACCGCCTTGTCCGTGCTGATCAGGATGAAACGTTTGCAGCCATACTTCATCGCCGCATACGCCGTCTTGTATGTCCCGATCGTGTTGTTCTTGATCACCTCGCACGGGCTGTCCTCCATTAAGGGCACATGCTTGTGCGCCGCCGCGTGGTACACCACATCCGGCTTATACCTGCTGAATACATGGTCCAGTCTCCGGCTGTCCCTCACCGACCCGATCAGCACCTCCAGGTTCAGCCCCGGGCAGTCCCTTCTCAGTTCCATCTGGATGTCATAGGCATTGTTCTCATAGATGTCAAAGATAATCAGCTGCTTTGGCTCATGCCGCGCGATCTGCCGGCACAGCTCGCTCCCAATCGAGCCTCCTCCTCCGGTTACAAGGATCACCTTCCCGTTCAGGTACCGGAACACCTCTTCCAGGCTGGTCTTCACCGGCTCCCTCCCAAGCAGTTCTTCCACCGATACATCCTTCAGGTCATTGGCTGTAGCTTCCCCGTTTGCCAGCTGGTAGATCCCCGGCAGGCTCTTCAGGTCGCACCCTGTTTCTTTACAAATATCAAGGATCTCTCTCTTCTGCCCCGCTGTCGCGGTTGGAAGCGCAAGCAGGATCTTGCCGACCCCGAACTCCTTTACTGTCTCCGGGATTGCTTCCCTTCCTCCCACGATGTGGATTCCGTCGATCTCCTTCCCCCACTTCCCCGGGTCGTCGTCGATGATGCAGCAGACCCGCTCCCGGCTCTCCTTCGAATTGTTCAGGTCCCGCAGAATCATCCGTCCTGCGGATCCCGCTCCTATTAGCATTACTTTCCGGCAGGTCCCGTCCTTATCCTTACTTCCTGCATCCCCCAGGAGCAGGAAGAACCGGTACCCGAACCGGGGAACCAGCAGGAATGCCGTCTCCAGCAGGATTCCTCCGAAATAGTAGAACAGCGGCATCCTCGAAGGTGCGTCCGCCACCGTCAGCCGCAACACAACGTGAATTCCGAGGATATAAAAAACAGCGGTGGCAGCCACGGAAGACAGGATGCGCGCCAGTTCCCTGTAGCTGGCAAACCGCCAGACGCTCCGGTACAGCTTGAAGTGCCGGAAGACAAGCAGGCAGAATACGGTATAGACCGGTGCAAAGTTCAGGAATCCCCGCAGGTAGGCAACAGGGATCCGGCTGAACCGGCAGTCAAACCGGATCCAGAGGGCCAGGAAATACGAAAGGTTCACCGCCAGGATGTCGTACAGAACCAGGTAAATGTCCTCCGCATTCCTGTGTACGGTCATGTTCCTGGCATCTGCAGTCCTGCTCTTCAGAAAGCCTTCCGGCGCCGCGGCAGTCTTCTCCTCCATCTTCTTCTCCCTCCTCTGCATATTTCCTCATTCCATTTTTCAGGTATCTATTATGGCAGGCAGGCGGCATTTTTCTGCTTCCTGCCATAAGCTGTCCATGGCCCAAGGTCATCCAGTCAGTCTTATCCCACTTTTTCTGACAGGATGGCATTGACCCATGGGCAGCCCCGTCCCGGGATACGCCCCCGCAGAGGTATCCCCGGGACAGGGCCGGGCTTCACATCTCAGATGCCCTAGGCATTCCTTTGGTGTTATGCCTTCTTGATCTTGCCCTTGAAGCCGGCAGCTCTCAGCTCTTTCTTGTATGCCTTGAACTTCTTCGCGGACATGTTCCTGTTGATCTTGATCGTCATCTTCTTTGTATCAAGACCCTTGAACGCTCCCTTCTTGAATGTCACCGTGTTGGTCAGGGTGATCTTCTTCAGGTTCTCCGCTCCCTTGAGCGCTCCCTTCTTCACTTCCGGCTTGCCCTTCAGCGTCAGCTTCGTCAGCTTCGAGGTTCCGTTAAGGGCTCCCTTTGCGAGTGTTTTAACGGTTGACGGGATCGTCAGATCCTTCATCTTCCCGCATTTTGCGAACGCGTCCTTCGTGATCTCCGTGACCGTGTATTTCACTCCGTTCACCGTCACCTTCTTGGGCGCTGTCACGGAAGTCTTTTTCTTTGCTCCCTTGATCTCGTCGATCTTTGCAGTGCCGTCGCTGGATGTACTTACCACCGGCTTCAGGCCTGTTTCCGTCGTTTTGGCCGGCTGTTCAACACTGTTGGTCGGTTTCTTGCTCCCGGTGGTATCACTCGGGTCAGCTGCGTAAGCCGGAAGCACACAGGTAACTGCGATCGCCGCGGCGAGGGCAGCTGCCAGCATCTTCTTCATTGCCTTCATTGCTTCATTTCCCTCCTTTCTCCTTTGGGGTTTCTTTATATTGAGCAACCGGAAAAACACGCAGGTGCATGCCTCCCCGGACAACTCACCAGTTCATCTTCCGGGAAGTTTCTCTCTACTTTCCGTTTTTCCCGTAGTAGTACTGCTCCCCGTACTTTGCGCCGTATCCGTAGCGCCCTCCGTACCGGCCGTAATAATACTTGCCGCCGTACCTCTTGTAGTAATACCCGCTTCCCGAACCGCCCACGCGGTTCAGCACGATCCCAAGGAGCGGGCAGCCCGCCCTCTCCAGCTGCTGGATCGAATGCTTTACCATCCCCTTCGAGGTCACTCCCCCGCGCACCACCAGGATCGCCCCGTCGCACAGGTTCCCGATCCTTTCCCCGTCTGACACCAGCTCCAGCGGCGGGCTGTCCAGCAGCACATACCGGTATTCCTCTCCCAGTCTCTTCAGCAGCTCCTCCAGCCGCTTCCCTTCCAGCAGGATCGACGGGTTCACCACATTCTCCACATTTGGAATAATATCCCCGTCCTCCATACTGGTCTGACAAATTATCTCCGGGATCTCCGCCGCCCCGGACAGGTA
>CANQUI010000060.1 GCA_947626995.1 uncultured Eisenbergiella sp.
CGCGTCAGGAAAAACGGATTCTGCAGACCGCAGCTCAGACCTGGGCCACGTCCTTCATGGAGAAGCTCATCCTTCCCATTTTGTCCTTGCCCAGACATACCACCGTCACCTTGTCTCCCAGGGTGAGGACGTCTTCCACGCGATTGATCCTCTGCTTCGCAATCTTGGAAATGTGTACCATTCCCTCCTTGCCGGGCGCGAACTCCACAAACGCGCCAAACTCCTTGATGCTCACCACGACGCCCTTAAAGATCTGTCCGGCCTCGAAATCGGTCACGATGATCTTGATCATCTCCACCGCCTTTTGCATCATCTCCGGATCGGTTCCGCATACGGAAACCTTGCCGTCGTCGGTAATGTCGATCTTCACGCCGGTACGGGCGATGATCTCATTGATCGTCTTTCCTCTCTGTCCGACCACCTCTCCGATCTTTTCCGGATCGATCTGAAGGGAAATGATCTTGGGCGCGTAAGGGCCCACCTCCGGTCTGGGTGCGGCGATACAGGGCGTCAGAATCTCGTTGATGATATATTCCCTGGCTTCCTTGGTACGGGCGATGGCTTCCTCTACGATCTGCCGGGTCAGCCCGTGGATCTTGATATCCATCTGGATCGCGGTGATGCCGTCATGGGTGCCGGCCACCTTAAAGTCCATATCGCCAAAGAAATCCTCCAACCCCTGAATGTCGGTCAGAATGATATAATCGTCGTCCGTTTCTCCCGTTACCAGACCGCAGGAAATGCCAGCCACCTGCTTTTTGATCGGCACGCCCGCCGCCATCAAAGACAGCGTGGAAGCGCATACCGAAGCCTGAGAAGTGGAACCGTTGGACTCAAACGTCTCGGATACGGTGCGGATCGCGTAGGGGAATTCGTCCTCGGAAGGAAGAACCGGCATCAGCGCCTTTTCCGCCAGCGCGCCATGCCCGATCTCCCGGCGTCCCGGCCCTCTGGGCGGCTTCGTCTCGCCCACGGAATAGGACGGGAAATTGTAATGGTGCATATATCTTTTGGATACTTCGTTTTCATCCAGGCCGTCGATGCGCTGCATCTCGGAAAGGGGCGCCAGGGTGCAGACGTTACAAATCTGCGTCTGGCCGCGGGTAAACATGCTGGAACCGTGTACGCGGGGAATGATGTCGATCTCCGCCGCCAGGGGCCTGATCTGATTGATGGCACGGCCGTCCGGTCTCTTGTGATCCTTCAGGATCATCTTACGGACCGTTTTCTTTTGGTACTGATAAACGGCCTCTCCCAAAACCGCCAGCCAGTCCTCATGATCTGCAAAGGCCTCTTCCAGTTTCTCGGTGATCCTGCGGATGTTCTCCTCTCTCACCTGCTTCACATCGGTAAAGACGGCTTCCTCCATCTCGGCGGGAGGTACGATCTCACGGATCGCCGCAAACAGCTCTTCGGGCACCGCGCAGCTGGTATAGGCGTGCTTGGGCTTTCCCACTTCCGCCACAATCTGATTGATAAACGCAATGATCGTCTGGTTCACATCGTGGGCGTAATAGATCGCCTCGATCATCCGATCCTCGGGCACCTCCTTGGCGCCCGCCTCGATCATGATGACCTTCTGGGCGGTGGAGGCCACCGTCAGCTGCAGATCGCCGTTCTTCCACTGCTCCTGGCTGGGATTGATGATCAGCTCGCCATCCACCAGACCCACCTGGGTCATGGCGCAGGGGCCGTCAAAGGGAATGTCGGAAATGCAGGTGGCGATAGCGGAGCCCAGCATTGCCACCAGCTCCGGACGGCAGGCGGGATCCACGGAAAGCACCAGGTTGTCCAGCGTCACATCGTTGCGGTAATCCTTGGGAAACAGCGGACGCATGGGCCGGTCGATCACCCGGGCGGTCAGTACGGAATTTTCACTGGCCTTTCCTTCTCTTTTGTTGAACCCGCCGGGAATCTTGCCCACCGAGTACAGTTTTTCCTCAAATTCCACCGAGAGCGGGAAAAAATCGATCCCTTCCCGGGGCTTTTCGCTGGCCGTCGCCGTAGAAAGCACCGTGGTATCGCCGTAGTGCATAAACGCCGCGCCATTGGCCTGCGCGGCCACCCGGCCCACATCCACGCTTAAGGTCCGGCCGCCAAGTTCCATGGTAAATGTCTTGTACATTGCTTCTCTCCTTTTCTAAATCAATCTTGTGGGCAAAAGCGGACAGAAGACGCCGAAACTACTGATAAAAGCACCGTCCGGGATGCGCTTATCAGTGGTCTCGGAATCCTTCTTCCCACCTGCTTTTGCCAAACGGCGGAAGGATCGGCCAAGCTGCCGACCGTCCTTCCGCCGTAATAGGGTGCGTTATTTTCTGATTCCGAGTTTCTCAATCAGGGCGCGGTATCTCTCGATATCCTTTTTCTTCAGATAATCCAGCAGGCCTCTTCTCTGGCCGACCATCTGAAGCAGGCCTCTCCTGGAATGATGGTCCTTGGGGTTGCTCTTTAAGTGCTCGGTCAGCTCCTGAATCCGGGCCGTGAGTACGGCAACCTGCACCTCCGGAGAACCGGTATCGCCTTCCGTACGTGCGTATTCCTGAATGATCGCGGTTTTCTTCTCTTTGGAAATCATGTGAAAATCCTCCTTTTTTTCTGAACCGCCTGACACTAAGACCCGGGTCGGAGCGTCCCGCATCTGGGCATCGGCTGTATTTCCATAAATGACACGGGAAGAGTATAGCATAAAAAGCCCGCCGTGTAAACAAAAAAGTTCGAAAACGGATGCCCTGCGGCCAAAAAAGCGTTCAAAGCCTCAGGAGAGCACGCTTCTGACACAGTACGGGGTCCGGTAAGACGCATTGGAGATCTTGATCCCGGTGCGGGGGCTGCTGGCATGGATCACCTGACCGTTGCCGATATAGATGGCCACATGGTTCACGGAGCCGTTTTTCGCATAAAAGACCAGATCGCCGGGCTTGGCCTGGGCCAGCGTGATCTTTTTCCCGATCTGGGCCTGGCTGCCGGAATAATGCGGCAGGCTCACGCCGAATTTTCGGAACACGCTCATGACAAAACCGGAACAGTCCGCTCCATTGGTCAGGCTCGTCCCGCCCCAGACATAGGGATTGCCGAGGAACTGCTTGGCATAGTTCACCAGATCCACGCGGACGTCCGATACACCCTCGCCGTATTTTAACTCCGTCATGGTGACCGCCTTTTCCAGCTTCTTGGAGACATCCACATACTCGCTGGAAACGTAGGCTTCCTCATCATCCAGCAGAACCTTGACCCAATCCTGCTGGACCTCCACCACTTCCAGCTCCTCTCCCTCCGCCACCAGCGTGAGAATGGGTGCATCCAGACTGGGCTCTTCCCGTACGCGAAGGCCGCCGGAATTGCAGACCGCCATATCGGCCGCCTCCTGATCCGCCAGATCCCTGGCCTCTTCGCCGGTGAGCATATAATCGGAACTGACGTAGCCGCTTACCTTGCCGGACCGGATCTGATACCAGCCGTTTTCCTCGCCCAGCACATCGGCCCCGGCGTATTTGGGCAGCTTTCCTACCAGCTCGCCGCTCTCCTCCGGCGTCTTGCGTACATTCAGATAGTCGTTGACCTTGGCGATGCCCAGATTCTCATATCCGTAAATCGCTTTGCGCTCCTGCCGGGCAGACTCGGCCGCTTCCAGATATACGCTGCTGTCCTGCGTCTCATCCAGCATCGCGCCCACGCCCGCCGACTGCACCGCGCTATGTACCGTATTGTCCCCGGTCGCCGCATGCACCGTCATCCCGGCGCTGAGAAAACAGACCACAGCCATCAGGCCGATTTTTCCGATTCTGTACATTCGAAATTCCCCTTCTTGTAACATCCCGTTTCATTTCGTAATATTTCCGTAACAATTACATTATAGGAAAAGAAAGGAGCGCTGTCAATGTCCTTTTTGGAAAAATCACTCGCCTTCCCGCATGGCAAACGCAATGTTGGTGGCGTGGTCGCCCACCCGCTCCAGGCCGGAAATCAAATCGGAATAGATCATGCCCGCCTCCGGCGTACATTCGTTTTGCGTCAGCCGCTGGATATGATGGCTCTGACATTCCCGTTCCTTTTCGTCAATGGCGTCCTCCAGCCGCATCACATCCTTCATGTGCGCATCCGACCCGGTGCTGAAAATCTCCACCGCGTAACGGATAATATCGTTTACCATATCCAGCATTTCCCCAAGCTCCTGCTGCGCCTGTCTGGAAAAGGAAAGGCCCGTCTCTTTGCGCCTTCTGGCGGCGTCGGCCACATTTTCCGCATGATCCCCGATGCGCTCGATATCGTTTACCACATGGAACAGGGCGCCCAGGCTTTTCTGGTCCTCAATGGGCAGCGTGGTCTGGTTGATCTTGACCAGATAATTCGTGATGGCGTGGTTGAGGAAATTGATGTTTTTCTCCACCCGGTAAACCTCTTCCATATCCTCTTCATCCAGCGTGATCAGCGCGTTCATGGCGCGGTTGAGATTTTCGCTCGCCAAAGACGCCATCCGGTCCAGCTCCCGGATCACATCCACCACGGCGGTCGCCGGATTAAAGACCACTTTATCGCCGATATATTTGAGGGTAAAGCTCTCTCTGTAATTGATCTTTTTATCGTCTCCCGGCACCAGCAGGTAGGTGATGCGCACCAAAAGGCCGGAGAAGGGGAACAGGATCAGCACCTGAAAGATCTTAAAGAGCGTATGGGCGTTTGCCACAAAACGGCCCGGGCCGGCGGAAATCCGATTCAGCAGGCCCACCACAAACTCCATTCCCACCTGCAGGATCCCAAACATGATGACCGTGCCGAACACATTGAACAGAAAATGGATCAGCGCCGCGCGCTTGGCGTCCTTTTTCCCCGCCAGCGAGGCCAGCAGCGCGGAGGTGCAGGCGCCGATGTTGCAGCCCAGAATGATATACAGGCAGATCGGCAGATCCAACAGATCCTGGTTTGCCATCAAAAGGACGATGCTCACCGTCACGGAGGAGCTCTGAATGACGGCGGTAAGCAGCATCCCCACGATCACTGCGAGGATGGGGGTATGGAGCGAATGTAACAGCTGTACCAGCTGCGGCATGTGGCGCATACCGGACATGGCCGAGGACATGCCCGACAGTCCCATGAACAAAACGCCGAAGCCTAAAATGATATGGGAAAATTTAACGATATTCTGATTTTTGCAGAACATGACGCCGATGATGCCGATCAGCAAAAAGACCGGCGCCGCCTCGGAAAGATTGAACGATACCAGCTGGGAGGTGACCGTCGTACCGATATTGGCGCCGAGGATCACGCCCGCCGCCTGGTACAGGTTCATCAATCCGGAATTGACGAAGCTGACCACCATGACCGTACAGGCGGAAGAGGACTGGATAATGGCGGTGAAAACGATGCCCACCAGCATGCCCAGAAAGCGGTTGGTGGTAAACATCTCCAGAATTCCCCTCAGCTTTGCGCCCGCGGCCTTTTCAATGCTGTCGCTCATCATATTCATGCCCAGCAAAAACAGGCCGAGCCCTCCCGCCAGCGAAAGGATCATTTCCCCGATCTGCATCTTATTCTCTCCTCTTGCGTTCCGTTTCCGACCGGAAATGTCAAAAAGCGTACTTCTTTTCCATTTTACTTGATAAACGGAAAAGTTACAAGAATTTTATTGTCTTTCCCTTCTGCCCGCCTCAAGATCCCGCGCCACCTGCTCTTTGAGCGCCTCCAGACTGGGAAATTTTTGTTCCGGCCGCAAAAAGGACAACAACCGCACCGTAAGAAACGAATCGTAAAGCTCCCGGTCAAAATCATAAAGATACGTCTCCGCCGAGGCAAAAAAACGCCCGTCCTCCACCGTGGGCCTGACGCCGATATTGGTCAGTCCCAAAAAGACGCCCCAGCGACATTCCGTCTCGGACAGATAGACGCCGTAGGGCGGCAGCAGCTTGTCCTTGGGCGGCGTCAGATTGACCGTGGGAAAGCCCAGTCTGCGCCCCAGCTGCCTGCCGTGGACCACGCGCCCCATGATCGTATACGGCTCGCCCAGCAGCTGCGCCGCTTCCTGCATCCTTCCCTGCGACACCGCTTCGCGCACCCGGGTGGAGCTGATGGGCGCTCCTCCCTCCAGCACCTTGTCAACCACGGCCACGCGATAACCGCCGCTTTGCTGACAGGAACAAAGCAGGCCGAGATCGCCCCGGCCCCCGTCTCCGAACGAAAGATCCTCGCCGGCCGCCACAAACGCGGTATGCAGCCGTTTGCAGAGGATCTCCTGGATGAAACGCCGCGGGGGCATGGCCGCCGTCCTTTCATTCAGCGGAAACTCCAAAAGCACATCCACGCCCATCTGCCGAAAATACCGCCTTTTTTCCTCCCTGGTGGAAAGTATCCTGACCGGTTTTGGAGAAAAGAAAGCGGCGGGGGAAGGATCGAACGTAAAGACCGTGGAAAGCAGCCCGTTTTTCTTTTGGTCCAGAATCCGGGAAAGCAGTTTTTTATGTCCCCTGTGGAGGCCGTCGAATTTTCCGATGGCCACCGCGCAGGGGCCGTCCAGGGAAAAATCTTCCCGTCCCGAAATAATCTGCATCTTCTTTCAGTTATCCTTTCTCCCCAAAAATTTCACGGGTCTGAATCGTTTTTTTTCTTCCTGCCACAAATATACGCCCAGAAACGCACCGTCCTCCCGATAGATCCGGATCTTTTCCTCTGTAAAAAAGGCGGGCGGCTCTCCCTGACCGGTCAGGGATTCGGCCGGGAGCGGATTGCCGTTGTCCGCCAGACCCCGAAAGCGTTCTCCTACCGTAAAGGCGGGAAGGTCTGCCAGAACCCGGTCCGTCGGCATAAGAATCTCTTCCAGCCGTCCCTGGTCGGCCAGCGCCTGAATCTGAGAAAGCGTATGGGCTTCTTTTAGGCAAAACGGTCCGCTGCGGGTCCGGACCAGCCGGTCCATTGCGGCCAGACATCCCAGTCGTTTCCCGATATCATGGCACAGCGTCCTAATATAGGTCCCCTTGGAACAGGAAACCGTCATGGTTACATAGGGAAGGGAAATCTCTTCGATCCGGATGGAAAAAATCGTGACCCTGCGGCTTTCGCGTTCTACTTCCCTGCCGGCCCGTGCCAGATCGCAGAGCTTTTTGCCGTGGATCTTGATGGCGGAATACATGGGCGGGATCTGATCGTATTCCCCTGTAAAAGAAAGGATGGCGCTTTTGATCTGCGCTTCGTCCGCCTCCACCGGATGCGTGGAAAGCACCCTTCCCGAGGTATCCTGCGTATCCGTCTCGCATCCCAAAAGCATGACCGCCCGATATTCCTTGGTTTTCTCCGTCAGCAGATCGCACAGCCGCGTGGCGTTTCCCAGACAAACGGGAAGTACCCCGGACGCGTCCGGGTCCAGGGTACCTGTATGGCCTATCTTTTTTTGTTTACAGATTCCTCTGAGCTTTGCCACCACGTCAAAGGAAGTAAATCCCGGTTCTTTATATACGTTCAGGATTCCGTCCATCACTGCTTTTCCGTCTCTTTCAGCTGTTTTTCAATATGGAGCGCCAGATTATTGATGCAGTCGTAGCAGGTTCCGCGCATGGTGCAGCCCGCGGCCCGCACATGGCCGCCGCCGCCGAAATAAGACGCCACCGCCGCTACGTCCACCTTTTTGTTGGACCGCAGGCTCGCCTTATACTCCTGCTGCCCCGTCTGGTACAAAAAGATCGCACATTCCACGCCCTTGATGGTGCGCAGCTGCGACACAATCCCTTCCAGATCCTTGGGCCCGGCCTGGTAAAAATTCATGGTCTTTTGATCCATGATGCTGACGATACATTTGCCGTCCAGGAAACGGAAGCTCTCCAGAAGCGCCCGCCCCAGAATCTGCGTCTGCAGGTAGGTCTTTTCATATAACGTTTCGTTAAGGAGCCCGGAAAAATCGAATCCGTAGGAGATCAGCTTCGCCGCAATCTCCATCGTGTGCGGCGTGGTATTGGAATACGAAAAAACGCCGGTATCGTGCGCGATCCCCATATAGATCATCCGGGCCGTCTGCACGTCGATCCGATCCTCGTCCAT
Organism: uncultured Eisenbergiella sp.; assembly: GCA_947626995.1. Lineage (GTDB taxonomy): Bacteria > Bacillota > Clostridia > Lachnospirales > Lachnospiraceae > Gallintestinimicrobium. Next base: position 8,026 of record CANQUI010000060.1, read on the forward strand.
CAGCTCGTATACCAGTTCGCTGGCGGAGCTGGCTTTGGGATTTATGTAGTTGATCTTCCCGCAGCCGGACGCGTTGCTGATGTGGTGATCGATATTGATGGTCTTTTTTGCCGTGTCAAAATATTTTCTGGCCCCGCCGATCCGATCCGCCGCGGAATCCACCACAATGCAGACGTCGTAGCAAAGATCCGCGTCACACGCGGTCTTTATCTCGTCGATCCGGGGGACGTTTGCAAAAGCCGGGGCCGGTTTTTCCAGGTACAGATCCACGGAAGCGTCCGGAAGCGCCTTTAAAAGATACAGATACAGGCCCATACAGGCTCCGATACAGTCTCCGTCCGGCCTTTCATGGCCGGTGATGGCGATGGTATCCGACGGACCCACTTCTTCCAAAATCTTATTCATGTTCTACCTCCCTGTCCGGGTTCTTCGCCCGCTGATCGGCCATGACCTGCTCGATCTTATGAGACATGTTCACGCCGTAGGCGATGGACTGGTCGATCACAAAACGGATCTGAGGCGTGATGCGCAGATTGACCTTCTGCGCCAGTTGATTGCGCAGAAATCCCACCGCGCTGTTTAACCCGGCCAGCGTATCCTTCTGCGCCGCCTCGTCTCCCAGCACGCTGATATATGCCTTGCAGGTTTTCAGATCCGGCGCCACCTCCACTCTGACCACGCTGGTCATGGGTGCGATTCTGGGATCCTTGATCTGACCCCGGATCGCCTCCGCCAGAACACGCTGCACCTCGCCGTTGATCCTGCTGTTTTTCACGCTGTTTTTTTTCATTGCCGCTTATGCCTTTCCGCCGCGCTGTTGTCTGTCGGGCGTCAGCGCGGCACCTCAACCATAATATACGCTTCTACGATGTCGTTTTCCTGCATCTTATCGAAGCCTTCAAATACCAGACCACATTCAAATCCGGCGCGGACTTCTTTCACATCGTCCTTAAAGCGCTTCAAAGAAGCCAGGCTGCCTTCGTAGATCTGCTCGCCTTCTCTGGTGATCCTGATCTTGCAGCCGCGCTGGAACACGCCGTCCAGTACGTAGGAACCGGCGATGTTGCCGATGGCGGAGGCCTTAAAGATCTGACGCACCTCCGCGTGGCCGATCACCTTTTCCTCATAGATGGGATCCAGCATCCCCTTCATGGCCGCCTCGATATCTTCAATGGCCTGATAGATGACCTTATAGAGACGGATATCCACGTTCTCCTGCTCGGCCGTCGCCTTCGCCGTGGCGTCGGGACGCACATTGAAGCCGATGATGATGGCGTTGGACGCGCCCGCCAGCGAAACGTCGGACTCGTTGATGGCGCCCACGCCGCCGTGGATGCACTTGACTACCACCTCGTCGTTGGACAGCTTCATCAGGCTCTGCTTTACGGCCTCCACGCTGCCCTGTACGTCCGCCTTGACGATCAGATTCAGTTCCTTCAGATTGCCTTCCTGGATCTGATTGAAGAGATCGTCAAGGGACATCCGGGATTTGGTTTCTTCCAGTTTCTTTTGCTTATTCTGTTCGATAAACGCCGCCGCGTAGGACTTGGCTTCCTTATCGCTCTCATGCGCCAGGAACACATCGCCCGCCTCCGGCACGTCCGAAAGGCCCAGAATCTCCACGGGCGTGGACAGCGTGGCTTCCTTCACGCGTCTGCCCTTATCGTCGATCATGGCGCGCACCTTGCCGCTGCAGGAACCGGCGGATACAAAATCGCCTACCCGAAGGGTTCCCTTTTGCACCAGGACCCTGGCCACCGGGCCCCGTCCCTTGTCCAGTTCGGCCTCGATTACGATTCCTCTGGCCTTCCGGTTGGGATTGGCCTTCAGCTCCAGCACCTCCGCAGTCAGAAGGATCATTTCCAAAAGCGTCTGCAGCCCTTCTCCGGTCTTTGCCGAAACCGGCACAAAGACGGTGCTGCCGCCCCAGTCTTCCGCGATCAGGCCGTACTCTGTCAGTTCCTGCTTCACGCGGTCCACATTGGCGTTGGGTTTATCGATCTTGTTGACGGCGACGATGATTTCGATGCCCGCGGCCTTGGCATGATTGATGGCCTCGATCGTCTGCGGCATCACGCCGTCGTCCGCCGCCACCACCAGCACCGCGATGTCCGTGGAATTGGCGCCGCGCATACGCATGGCGGTAAACGCCTCATGACCGGGCGTATCCAAAAAGGTAATGGTCTGCCCGCCGATCTGTACGGTATAAGCGCCGATATGCTGGGTGATGCCGCCCGCTTCCTTATCGGTCACGTTGGTCTTACGGATCGCGTCCAGCAGGGAAGTTTTGCCGTGATCCACATGGCCCATCACACAGATCACAGGGGGACGGGTGATCATATTCGCCGCATCCTCCTCTTCCTCTCTTAAGAGCTCCTCGATCACGTCCACCTTGACCTCTTTTTCGCAGATAATATCGTACTCAATGGCGATATTTTCCGCGTCCTCATAGGAGATCTCCTGATTGACGGTTACGATCTTGCCCTCCAAAAACAGCTTTTTGATGATCGCTGCGGGCTGCAGGCGCATTTTCTCCGCCAGCTCCTTAATGGTAATGGTGTCTCCCACGGTAATGACCTTGATGGCCTCTTCCGGCTCCGCCGGCTTAGGTTCGGGCTTAATAAAGCGTCCCGCCCTGTTGGCGTTTTTATTCTTTAACCGGGCCGCGCTGTCCTCTTCATAGATCGCGTCCCGTTTGGACTTCTTATCCCGGTCCTGCTGGCTTAAACGCCTGTCGTCGCGGCGTTTTTCCGTATCCTTTGCCGGGGTTTCCGCCGCAAATCCCTTAGAAGGCGCCGGCTTTTTGAATCGATTGTCCGGCCTTGCATCGCCTGTTGAAGGGCGTCCGCTATTCTGGCCAGGGCGCGCGCCGCCTGCACCAGGGCGCCCACCGCCTGCATTGCGATTATAGCCCTGATGATCCCTTGCACCGCCGTTAGAACCTGTACGGTTTTGCTCTCTTCTCGCTCCATTGCCCTGCGTCCTTTCCTGACCGGTCCGGCCGCCGTTTCTGTCGTAGCGGTCGCCCCGGGGTGCGTCGTTTCTGGATTCCGATCTGCCGCCGTCTCTTGCGGACGCCCCGCCGGCCTCTCTGGCCAGAGAAGAGGAGCGTTCCATTCGTTCGCCGTTTTCCGCCTTTTTCTGCGCCTCAATCTGCGCCGTCCCGGCGGCCCGCTGCGCGGCCGCCGCCCGTTCCGCCGCTTCCCTGGCGGCCCGGTCCCTGTTTAAAAGCTTTTCATCCGGCATCACCGGCTGGGAGGGTTTGGTCAGGGGACGGATCAGGGGACGGTTTTCCGGCCGCTGTCCCATCGTGTTTCTGCCGCCCGCCTGATAGGCGCCCTGACGGCTGCCGGCCCCGTTTCGGTCGCCGCGCCCGTCACCGTTTCCTCTGCCGCGTCCCGTCTGATTTCTCCAGTCATTGTTCCCGCCGCCTGCGTTTTTCATGCGGCTGTTCTGGGGATTGTTCAAAACGATGATCGTCTTGTTTTTTTTATGCGGCTTTGCCTGCGCAGGGCGTTCCGTCCGGCGGGGCGCTTCCGGCCTTTCCGGATTTTGCGTCTCCGGCCTTTCCGAACCGGAACCCTCCGGCTTTTCCGGGTGCGCGGGCGCCGGTTTTTCGTCCTTTTGGGGCGCGGCCTCTTCCGGCGAAGGAGGCGAAAATTTCTTTCGCACCAGCGCCGCCATATCTTCTTCCAGAGAGCTTTGCGCCGCCTTTACGGCCACGCCCCGCTCCTGCAGGAAATCAAGCACATCCTTACTCTTTATTTCAAGCTCTTTTGCAAGTTCATGTACTTTTATTTTTGCCATACTGCTACCTCCGTCTCATTCACAGTTTTTTCCAGATGGTCTTTTAAGCTTTTTGAAAAGCCAGCGTCCGTCACCGCCAAAGAAGCGCGCATTTCTTTTCCCATCGCGCGTCCCAGTTCTTCCTTTGTCCCGTATTCATAATAGGGAACTTTGTAAAACGCACACAGATTGCGGAAATTTTTCTTCGTGTTTTCCGAGGCGTCCGTTCCCAGGATCACCAGACGGGCGCTGCCGTCCTTTACGGCCTTCTCCGTCATGAATTCGCCGCTCCTGATCCGTCCTGCCTTTGTGGCAAGCCCCAGCAGAGAAAATATTTTATTGGAACCCACTCGCATCAAACTCCTTTTTCAGGCTGTCGTAAACCTCATCCGGAATGGTGGTCTTTAGGGAACGCTCCAGTCCTTTCTTCCTGCGGACCGCCTCCAGGCAGCCCGGATTTTTGCAAAGATAGGCGCCCCTGCCGTTTTTCCTTCCTGTCATATCCAAAACAATGTCTCCCTCCGGCGTTTTGAGCACGCGCATCATCTCGCGCTTGTCTTTCATCTCGCCGCAGCCCACGCATTGTCTCATGGGGGTTTTCTTACTCATATTCCGTCCCCTTACTCCTGCGGATCATCCGAAGGCGCGTCGGCGGCGTCATCGTATTCTTCCGGATAATCGCCGTCTTCATAGTCCTCATCATAGTCCTCATCGTCATATTCGTCGATGTAGTCCTCATAACGGAAGCCGGGCGAATCCTTGGCCTGGGTCTCGCTCTTGATATCGATCTTATAGCCGGTGAGCCGGGCGGCCAGCCGGGCGTTCTGCCCTTCCTTGCCGATGGCCAAAGAAAGCTGATAATCCGGCACCACCACCTTGGCGGTCCGTTCCTCGGGATCGGCGAACACCGCCACGATCTTTGCCGGGGACAGCGCGTTCTGGATCAGGTTGCCCGGATTTTCGTCCCAGTTGACAATATCGATTTTCTCGCCCCGCAGTTCGTCCACAATGGCGTTGACGCGGGAACCGTTCATCCCTACGCAGGCGCCCACCGCGTCCACGTTGGGATTGTTGGACCATACGGCGATCTTTGTCCTGCTGCCGGCCTCCCGGGCGATGCTCTTGATCTCCACCGTACCGTCCCGGATTTCGGTCACCTCCGCCTCAAACAGACGCTTCACCAGCTCGGGATGGGTCCGGCTCACCAGGATGCGGGGCCCTCTGGGCGTCTTTTTCACCTCCAGGATGTAAACCTTAATCCGCTCCGTCGGACTGAAATTCTCCCCCTTGACCTGTTCGTTCTCATTGAGGATGGCGTCCGCCTTGCCCAGATTGATGCTGATATTGCGGCCCAGATACCGCTGCACCACGCCGGTCATGATGTCCTTTTCCTTTTCATAATACTGATTGTAAACGACGCTTCTTTCCTCTTCGCGGATCTTCTGCAAAATCACGTTCTTGGCGTTTTGCGTGGCAATGCGTCCGAATTCTTTGGATTTGATCTCTACATGAATGGTCTGACCCACCTGGGCGTCTTTGCAGATTTCCCGGGCCTGATCCAGAGGGATCTGCAGCACGCTGTCTTCCACGTCCTCTTCCTTTTCCACCACTTCCTTTTCCGCATAGCACAAAAAGTCGCAGGTTTCCCGGTCGATCTCGACTTTGACGTTGTCCGCCTTGCCGAAATGCTGTTTGCAGGCCGTGATCAGCGAATTTTCGATGGCTTCAAACAGCGTCTCCTTGCTGATCTCCTTCTCCTTTTCCAGAATATCCAGTGCTTCCATCAATTCCTTGTTCATTTCATCCTCCATTCTGCGCTTGCCGATGCTTTAAAAATCCAGAGCCAGACGGATCAACGCGATATCCTTTCTGGCAAAGGACATTTCTTTTTCCTCGGTTTCTATGATGATTGCCTGATCAGTATAGCCCCTGAGCGTGCCGGAAAACTCCCTGCAATTCTCATACGGCTGATACAGGCGGATCTCCACTTTTTCCCCGACGCTTTGCTCCAGATGTCTGTCCTTGCGAAGCGCCCTTCCCAATCCCGGAGAGCTCACCTCCAGGATGTAGGCGTCGTCAATAAAATCTTCCCGGTCCAGCTCGTCAGATAACGCGCGGCTTACCGCCTCGCAGTCTCCTATCGTCACGCCCTCCGGCTTATCAATGTAGGCCCGCAGATACCAGTCGCTGCCTTCCCTGACATACTCCACATCGTAGATTGCAACGCCCAGCTTTTGCACGATGGGCAAAAGCAGCTCCTCCGTCCGGCGTTCGTATGTCTCCTTTCTCGACATTGTCTCACCTTCCTTATTCCGTTATAGGCGAAACGCCCTTACGTAATAAGAGTGGGTTGCGCAACCCACTCTTACTTTAACGTCTTATCATCCAGTACACTCTATCACACTTTTT
>CANQUI010000061.1 GCA_947626995.1 uncultured Eisenbergiella sp.
TATGGAAAAGTATACATTTCAAGATGCCTCAAATTGCAATGGGGGTATTTTTATGAATAATGCAGAGCAAAGGGAGGCGGCTACCAAGTTTTATAATGATTGGCGAGGCATCGGGAATGAGAAAAGCGACAGTCAGCGTTTTTGGATTGAGTTTTTCAGCAATGTACTTGGGATAGAAGATGTAACGAAGAAAATCATCTTTGAAAAACGTGTGGTTGTGGACGGACAGACGAAATTTATAGATGTTTACATACCTGAAACAAGGGTATTGATAGAGCAGAAAAGCATAGATAAGGATTTGAGCAAAAAGGTGCAGCAGTCAGATGGAACAATGCGGACACCATTTGAACAGGGGCGCAATTATGCACAGTGGATGATACCAAATGAAACTCCTTTATGGATTGTTGCCTGTAATTTTAAGACCTTTGAAATACACGATATGAATAAGCCGAATGAGCCGGTCACAGTCATTACGCTTGAGGAAGTGCGCAACAAGCTTCCACTGTTTGACTTTATGTTTAAGAAAGAAGTCAAAGAGCTTACCCGTGAAATGGAAATATCGGTCAAGGCCGGGGAGATTGTCGGACTGCTGTATGATAAGCTGATAGCGCAGTACAAAGAGCCTGATGAGCAGTCTTTTAAGAGTCTTAACGCATTATGTGTACGTCTTGTGTTCTGCCTATATGCGGAAGATGCGGGCATTTTCGGTTCACATATGATGTTCCACGACTATCTGAAGGACATTCCTGTAAATGGTTTTCGCAAAGCACTTGTAGAGCTTTTTAAGATTTTGGACACGAAACCAGAGGATAGGGATAAATACTTGGAGGAAGATAATCCAAGGCTTGCGGCGTTCCCATATGTCAATGGTGGATTGTTTGCAGATGAAACCATAGAGATACCGCCATTTACCGAAGAAATTAAAAACCTGCTCTTGAATAAGGCAAGTGCAGATTTTGACTGGTCAGACATCAGCCCGACTATCTTCGGGGCAGTATTTGAAAGTACGTTAAATCCTGAAACGAGACGGAGTGGGGGTATGCATTACACTTCCGTTGAAAATATTCACAAAGTCATTGATCCGCTGTTTATGGACGGGCTTAGAGCGGAGTTTGATGAGATTAAGGGGATTGCGGTGGAGCGCACCAAGAAGGCAAAACTAAACGCATTTCAGACAAAACTTGCACGGTTAAAGTTTCTTGATCCGGCGTGCGGCTCGGGAAATTTCCTGACGGAAACCTATATATCAATGCGGCGGCTTGAAAATGAGGTACTCTATGAATTGCAAAGCGGTCAGATAGTACTTGGCGATGCAATCAATCCAATACAAGTATCCATCAGCCAGTTTTACGGAATTGAAATCAATGATTTTGCCGTAACAGTTGCAAAGACGGCGTTGTGGATAGCGGAAAGCCAAATGATGAAGGAAACAGAAGACATCGTGCATATGAGTCTTGATTTCCTGCCGCTGAAATCATATGCGAATATCGTTGAAGGAAACGCTATGGCCTTTGAGTGGAATAATGTTATCCATAAGAGTGAGTTAAACTATATTATGGGTAATCCGCCGTTTTCTGCAGGTAGGAGAATGGGTGCCGCACAAAGACAGGATATGAACAATGTTGCAAAAGAATTTCCCAAGAATGGTGATTTGGATTATGTTTCGCTATGGTACATTAAGGCGGCACGTTATATGCAGGGCACTAATATAAGGGCTGGATTCGTTTCCACAAGTTCCATTACCCAGGGAGAACAGGTTGTATTATTGTGGAAAATTCTTTTTGGGAAATATAGCTTGGATATTTTCTACGCGATTCGTTCTTTTAATTGGGAGAGTGAGGCGAAGAATAAGGCAGGTGTGCATTGTGTGATTATCCTGTTTACCATAGGGCAGCAGGTTCAAAAGAAATGTATAGTGGAGGATAAGCAGAAGTCACCTGCAACGCACATAAATGGCTATCTGCTGGATGCACCTGATTTGTGGATTGATGGGCAAAAGAAACCAATCTGTGACGTACCGCTCATAAGCAATGGCAGCAAACCGTTAGATAATGCCATATGTGCCTTTACGCCAGACGAGAAGGCAGCATTTATTAAACAAGAGCCGAAGTCGGAACCATATTTTTATAAATATATGGGTAGTAAGGAATTTATTAACAATATTGAACGATGGTTCCTGATCATAAATCGTATTCCACCGAATGAATTATCACACATGCCATTGGTTTTAGAAAAGTTGAAAGAAATACGGGAATATAGGCTGTCCTCATCGAGTATACAAACATATAAACTTGCGGAGTTGCCTGCAAAGTTTCATTTTGAGAATATACCAGAGCGGGAATATCTTGTGATACCGCAAACATCATCAGGACGCAGAAGATATGTGCCCATTGGATTTCTTACGCCGGATGTTATGGTAAATAATAAATTGCAAGTAATGCGTGACGGGGGATTATATGAGTTTGGAATATTGTCATCAAATGTGCATAATGCTTGGTTAAGAGCAGTTGCAGGACGATTACGGGAAGATTTTACATATTCGGTCAGCATTGTCTATAACACGTTCCCATGGCCTGAAACCAATGAGGATACAAAGGAAAAAATCAGAACAACAGCACAGCGTATACTTGATGTAAGAAATAAATATACAGAAAGTTCACTGGCAGATTTATATGGTGATTTGACAATGCCAATTGATTTGCGACAGGCGCATATTGAAAACGACAAGGCAGTTATGCGTGCATATGGATTTTCTATAAAAGATACAACGGAAACTCAATGTGTAGCAGAACTCATGAAAAGGTATCAGGCGCTAATCGAAAAGTAGCACACAAAATAAAACGGTATTTCGGCTATAATGAGGATGAGAAAAGCTCTGTGGACAACAGGGCTTTTCTTATGGGAAAATTTATTCGTATGATGAAATATAATTCAGTTTGATCATTTTGGGAGGGTGACTCGTTCTTATATAATAGAAGATGAAGAAAGGGGATGACAGCGTTTGACGGATGATGACTTGGTGAAACAGATAAAGCTTGGCAGCGAAGAAGCAGCGGAAGAATTGATAAAACGCTATTATCTTCCCATTTTACATTATTGTAAACGGCGCTGTTTTTCTTTGGAAAAAGCAGAAGATCTGACACAGGAGACATTTTTGAAGCTGTTTCAAAATCTGTCCGGATATAAAGAGAAGAAAAGATTCAAGGCCTATTTATTCACGATCGCAAGCCATTTGTGCATTGATGAAAGCCGGAAAACGAAAGTGTATTCTTTGGAAAATGAGAATGAGATTCGGCATGAATGTAAGGAATTGTATCAGGTAGAGGATGAAATGGAGATAGCGTTCCTTTTGGATTTCTTAACATGGGAGCAGCGGGAGGCCGTCCTGCTGCGATATGGAGAACAGTTCAGCTATGGAGAAATTGCCAGGATCATGGGGTGCAATATGAGGACAGCGCAAAGCAGGGTCAGAAACGCGCTCAAAATCATGAGAAAGGGGAAGAAAAATGAAAGATAGGGAATTGAAATGGAGAATGTCGCAGTTTATACAGAAGGAAAGGCCAGCTCAGGTCGATCCCGCAAAATTGGAGGAAACCATTCAGAAGTGTATTCAGATTGTGCGCAATCAAAATGTACAGGAAGAAGAGCGTCTCTGTTTTTGGGGGTATCTGTCAGCGGCGTTTCGATTTGACGGAATACCGATTTTGGGATGCCATGCCGTTATTTTTTTAATCGTTTGTTTTGTGGTTGGCATACTGGCCTGCGAACCGAAAAACATACCAATGTTTATGCCGCTGTTTGTCCTGGCGCCTATGCCGGTGATTTTCAGGGGACAGTATTATGGAATGAATGAAATCGAGGCAGTAACGAGGACTTCCGGCGCACAGATGATGCTTGCCAGACTGATTCTGGCGGGCGCCGCAAATCTGCTTTGTATAACAGGTCTTCTCAGCATTGAAGTTTATCGTCAGAACGCGGGAAAAGAACTGGGACAAATGATTTTGTATTGTATGGTTCCCTATTTAATCTGCATGATCCTGATGCTGCGCGTGATCCGTCTGAGAAAAAGGAATAATATGGCGGTCAGCACAACGGGAATTTTTGGCGCCTGTGTATTTTGGGGTTGGTTGGCAAAAGCAATACCCTGGCTGTATCAGGCATCCGCAGTCGGAATATGGATGGCTGCGGCTCTGATGTTTGCCGCATTTTTCATAAAAGAAATTTATTTCATTGTAGAAACAGGGAAGGAAGGAAAAATGTATGGAACTGTCGTTTGACCGATTAACAAAGCAATATGGAAGTAAAATTGCAGTAGACCGGGTAAGTGCGGTCTTAAAACCCGGCGTTTATGGGCTGCTGGGAGAAAACGGGGCGGGTAAGACGACATTGATGCGTATGCTTTGCGCGATTTTGGAGGCGACCTCCGGAGAAGTTTTCTTTAACGGAGAAGAAATCACGGCCATGGGCGCAGCGTACAGAAATATTCTGGGATACCTGCCGCAGGATTTCGGCTATTACCCGAATTATACCGCTACGGAGTTTTTGCGTTACATTGCGGCGCTCAAGGGAATCCCCGGAAATATCGCAAAAAAACGAATCCGTGAGTTGCTGGAGATTGTGGGCCTGGACCATGTGGCATCTAAGAAAGTAAAAACCTTTTCAGGCGGTATGAAGCAGAGAGTAGGGATCGCACAGGCGCTGCTAAACAATCCCCAGGTATTGATCCTTGACGAGCCGACGGCGGGACTGGATCCAAAGGAAAGGGTGCGGCTGCGTAATCTGCTGGCTGATTATGCGGGAAATAAGATTGTAATTCTTTCAACTCACATTGTGCCTGACATAGAGGCCATCGCCGATGAAGTCCTGCTGATGAAGTCGGGGAAATTGATACTGCAGGGTACCGTACCGCAGCTGGTGCAAAAAGCCGATGGAAAGGTGTGGGAGCTTTCTGTTTCGGAAAAAGAGGCCAGAAGATGGGAGACAGAAACGACGGTGGCAAATTTCCGGCACGAGGGAAGTCAGGTTGTGCTGCGCATCCTATCTGACACAAAACCTGCCGAATACGCTATTCCCTGTGAAGCCACACTGGAGGATCTTTATCTTTATTATTTTGGAACAACGGAAGGAGCGGATAAGGATGAAAATAGTTAAGCGAGAGTTATTTCGGATGGAACATAAAAAACTATGGCGGAAAACCGGCGTCAGGATCAGTGTCTTTTTATGTTTTACTTATGTGGTCATATTTGGAACCGTCCTGTCCTTCCAATGGTTTGCTTTGGGCAGCAGAAGCGGATATTCGACTGCCTTTGGAAATCATTTTGACGGTTATTCCGTCATAAAGGACAGTCAGGAATATACACAGTCCTTTACAGGAGATCTGACGGATGAGACGCTGCAGCAGTTGGTAAGGGATTATCAGAGAATGTCTGACGCCGGGATGGATGAGGAAAGCCAGCGGACAGACTATCTTACGATCAATATATGGCTTGAGATGCTGTGGCCGGAATTAAAAGACAGCGCAAACTACAATCAGATGATCAGTTATGTTGATCCGGAAGGGCTGACGGGTTTGTATGAAAGAAGACAGCAGGCGATGGAAGAGTTTTTGGAAAATAATAATCAGACAGGAAGGGAAAAGGAATATATCCTGAAAATGGAGGAAAAAGTGGGCATCCCGTTTCGTTATGACTGGACGCAGGGCTGGTCAATCCTTCTGGGTGAAGTAATAGGAGGGATGGGAGCCGTGATGGCGTTGTTTCTTGCAATCCCCTTGTCTTCCATATTCTCCGGAGAATGGCACGATAACACAGGGGCGTTGATTATGACTACAAAAAACGGTTGGCAGCAGATTGCCTATGTGAAGATCTGTACAGGAATTGCTTTTACGGCGGAGCTATTTGCGGTACTTACACTGGGAATACTGATTTCACAGTGGTTCTTTCTGGGGGCAGCCGGCTGGGATACGTCCATCCAGAACATCAAGATGTTGGCCGTAGCCCCTATGAATATGCTGCAGGCGGAGATATATGAATTGGCGTTCACTTTCCTTGGTGCGGTCGGATATGCCGGGATTGTTATGCTGTTATCAGCTGCGATAAAAAGCAATGTACTTGCTCTGCTGCTCAGTCTGGCGGTAGCCTATGCGCCGTCAACTGTCGCCCGGTATCTTCCCTATGGAGCCCAGAAAGCAATGGACCTGATTCCGTTGGCAGGCAGCGGAGCAGACATTTTCCGCACCAATACATTTCATATTTTAGGGAAATATATATGGTCGCCATATTTATTGATTACGGTTCCTGTTTTGATAGGAATGATTTGCATCCCTTTTACTGCAATGAGATGGTCACGCCGGCTGAAGGTATAATATAAAAAGAAGAAAACCAAGAGTTGGCGCCGCATTATGGATCAGGATACACATCCCGTTTCCGATATTGCGCGAAAGGTTGCTTTTTTGGACTTTTTTGACTATACTATTTGAGAACTTGCCTGCAGCCCCAAAACGAGGGGACGGATTTTGAGAATTGAGGAGAACGGATGTACCGAGCGTTGATTGTAGAAGACGACCGCAGCATTGCGGAGCTGATAAAGGAAAATGCGCAGATGTGGAATATCGAGTGTCGCATGGTAGAGAATTTCCACGAAGTGATGGCGGAATTTGCCGGGTACCGGCCGCATATCGCTCTGCTGGACATCGGCCTGCCGGTCCTTAGCGGATACCATTGGTGTAAGGAAATCCGAAAAGTCTCAAAAATCCCGATCATCTTTCTTTCTTCCGCCTCGGACAATATGAACATCGTTATGGCCATGAATATGGGGGCGGACGATTTTATTGCCAAGCCCTTTGACGGGACCGTGCTGATCGCCAAAATGCAGGCTCTGCTCCGCCGGGTTTATGATTTTGCCGGCGGCGTGCCCGTACTGGAACACAGGGGCGCATTTTTAAATACCGGCGACGATACGTTTACCTACCGCGGCGAGCGCATCTCGCTTTCCAAAAACGAATATCGGATCCTCCTTTGCCTGATGGAAAACAAAGGAAAGATCGTGAGCCGGGAAAAGCTCATGGAAAGGCTGTGGAAAACCCGGCAATTTGTAGATGAGAACACGTTAACGGTCAACATAAACCGTCTGCGCAGGAAACTGGACGCCGCAGGACTGACAGATTTTATTACAACCAAGATCGGCGTCGGATATCTGGTGGAGTAAACTCGGGGGACAAAGGATGCAACTGTTTTTCTCTTACCTGCGGCAGCGGCGAAAAGGCCTTCTTGCGCCGGCGATTTTTGTCGCCGTTTTTGCCGCCAGCTTCATACTGTACCACCTGCCGGTCGATGCGATACTTTACCCGACGCTGCTTTGTATCCTGCTCGGTGTTGTGTTTGTGATCCGGGACTTTTTCCGCGCAAAGAAAAAACACGAAACCCTGTCTGAAATACAGAAAATGACCGCCGCCCTGATCAGCGTTCTGCCGGAACCGGAAAGCGCGGATGAGGAGGATTATCAGGCGATCATTCGAATGTTGCAAAGGGAAGAAATCGAAAGCGCCGCCGCAGCAGCTGCCCGTTATCAGGATCTGGTGGATTATTACACCGTATGGGTGCATCAAATCAAAACGCCCATCACCTCGATGCGGCTGTCACTGGAAAAAGAGGATACCCCGCTGGCAAGAAAGCTGTCCTCCGACTTGTTCCAGATCGAGCAGTATGTAGAAATGGTGCTGGCCTATCTTCGGCTGGACGCGGACAGCAGCGATTATGTGTTTAAAGAGTATGCACTGGACGGGATCGTCGAACAGAGCATTTCCAAGTTTGCCGGAGAATTTATCGCCCGGAACATCCGGTTACACTATACGCCATCGGGGGAAACGGTGACCACCGACGAAAAATGGCTTTCCTTTGTCATTGAGCAGGTGTTGTCCAATGCGCTGAAATACACCCGGGAGGGAGAAATCCGGATTTCTCTGCGGGAACCCAAAACCCTCTGTATTGCCGATACCGGGATCGGGATTGATCCCGCCGATCTGCCCCGCGTATTTGAAAAGGGCTACACCGGTTTCAACGGGCGGTCGGACAAACGCGCCAGCGGGATCGGCCTGTACCTGTGCCGGAAAATCTGTAAGAATTTAGGGGTAAAAATCCATATCACTTCCAAACTCGGGGAAGGAACAAGCGTGTCGCTTGATCTTTCGCAATATCAGCTCAAAAAGGAGTGACCTTACAAAAATGTAAGACAAAAGGCGGGAAATGTAAGCCGAATCGATGGCGGCGCATTTCCCGTTTCTGCTACCATATAGGCAGAAACCGGATGGGAGGAACAATTTTTATGAGTATTTTGGAAGTCAGGGGACTTCAAAAAGTGTACGCATCCCGCTTTGGCGGAAACAAAGTAGAAGCCCTGAAAAATGTGAATTTCAGCGTGGAGGCCGGAGAGTATGTTTCCATTATGGGCGAATCCGGCTCCGGCAAAACGACGCTCTTGAATATCCTGGCGGCGCTGGATAAGCCCACGGCCGGTACGGTGATTCTGGATGGGAAAAATCTGAAAGAAGTCAGGGAATCGGCGGTCGCCGCGTTTCGCAGGGACAACCTGGGTTTTGTCTTTCAGGATTTCAACCTGCTGGATACCTTTACATTGGAAGATAACATCTATCTCCCGCTGGTGCTGGCCGGAAAAAATTATAAGGAAATGCGGGAACGTCTGCTCCCGATTGCCCAAAAGCTGGGTATCTCCGAACAACTGAAAAAGTACCCCTATGAAGTGTCGGGCGGTCAGAAACAGCGGGCCGCCGTAGCGAGGGCGATGATTACAAGGCCGAAGCTGATTCTGGCCGACGAACCGACCGGCGCGCTGGATTCCCGCTCCACGGATGAACTGCTGCGTCTGTTTGCCGAAGTCAACAAAATGGGACAGACGGTTCTCATGGTAACCCACTCGGTCAGAGCCGCAAGCGTATCCGGCCGCGTCCTGTTTATCAAGGACGGCGAGGTGTTTCACCAGATTTATCGCGGCAGCGATACCGATGAGCAGCTATATCAAAAGATCAATGATACGCTGACTTTGCTTGCTACCGGAGGGATGAAAAAATGAAGATCGGTTTTTATCCCCGTCTTGCCGCAAGCGGCATACGAAAAAACAAGCGGATGTTCACTCCGTTTATCCTCACCTGCACGGGCATGGTGATGATGTTTTATATCATTATGTATCTGACCGTAAGCAACGTCCTGGATTCGCTTGTGGGCGCAGCGACGTTAAGACAGATGTTTGCCCTTGGAAGCTGGGTCATCGCCGTCTTTGCCGCCATTTTTTTGTTCTATACCAACTCCTTTCTGATTCGACGCAGGAAAAAGGAATTTGGCCTTTATCATATTTTGGGTATGGGAAAACGCAACATCGCCCGGATTCTCTTTTGGGAAATGCTGATTATTGCGGTGGTTTCTATTGCGTCCGGTCTTGTCTTAGGGATTGCCTTCTCCAAATTTGCCGAACTTGGTATGGTAAATATTATGCGCGGAGAAGTGACTTACGATTTGTCGATTTCCGGTTTGGCCGTCGTCAGGAGCTTGCAGGTATTTGGCGTGATCTTTTTATTGCTGCTTTTAAACGCCATCCGCCAGGTGCGGTTTGCCAGCGCCATCTCCCTCCTTCATAGTGAAAATTTGGGCGAAAAGCCGCCCAAAGGCAATTGGCTGTTTGGCATACTCGGCGTGGCGCTTCTGGCGGCGGCCTATTATCTTGCTGCGACGATTGAAAATCCCATCGCCGCGCTGCTCGTGTTCTTTGTAGCGGTGATTATGGTCATTTTCGGCACGTACCTTGTGATGATCTCGGGCTCCGTTTTGTTCTGTCGGATTTTACAGAAGAAAAAAAATTACTATTATAAGCCGAATCATTTTGTTTCGGTATCCTCCATGGTCTATCGCATGAAACGCAACGGCGCAGGGCTGGCATCCATCTGCATCCTGGCCACCATGGTGCTGGTGATGATGGCTTCCACGGCCTGTCTGTATTTCGGCGAGGAGGACGCCATCAATTCCCGCTACCCGCGGGACATCAATCTGGAGTTTCGCATGGACAAATTATCCGATTTTTCGGACGAACATACGCAGATACTCAAAGATGGGGTTTTGGATGAATTGAAGGCAAGGGACGTCTCTTTGAGAAACGACTATTGCTACCGCAGCGCCAGCCTTTACGGCTTTGTGAAGGAAAACATCGTAGAAGTGGACGCGTCAAACATCAGCGAAGCCGACGCAATGAATTCGTCCTATCTGTTCTATTTTGTCCCGCTTGCGGACTATAACGCGATGATGGGGACGAACGAAACGCTGGAGGACGGAGAGGCGCTGCTTTACTCCTATCGAACGGATTATGACAGTGATTTTATTATCTTCCGCAACGGCGAATCCTTTAAAATCAAAAAGAAGATCGACGCCTTTACCGGCAGCGGTGACACCGCCATGGATATGCTGTCCAGCCTCATGCTTGTCGTGCCGGATCTGGAAACTTCCCTGCAGCCAATTGACCGCATTGCAGATTATAATGGTGACAAACTGCTTCAGATGAGATGGACTTGTAATTTCGATACGGGAATGAAGCCGGAGGAACAAATTGCATTGTATCACGATCTTACCAATACGTTTAGGGATCCTTCTGTGAAGGAAAGGCTTGGCTATACCGGCGTCTATACCAGCAGCCAGGAATTTGAATGTAATGATTTCTACGGTTTATTCGGCTCGCTGTTTTACCTTGGCATCATTCTCAGCCTGGTATTCCTTCTGGCCGCCGTGCTGATGATTTACTATAAACAGATTTCCGAGGGATACGAGGATCAGGAGCGGTTTGACATCATGCAGAAGGTGGGCATGACGAAGCAGGAAATCCGAAAGAGCATCAATTCGCAGCTTTTGACGGTGTTTTTCTTCCCGCTTGCGCTGGCCGCGCTTCATATGTGCTTTGCCTTTCCGATTATCCGAAAAATCCTGCTGGCCTTCAACCTGAACAACGTCGTTTTGTTTGCGGCGACGACGGGAATCAGCCTGCTTGTATTTGCCGTATTCTATACCATTGTGTACCGGCTTACTTCCAACGCCTATTATCAGATTGTCAGTGATGCACGGGAGGAAAAATGATGAGCCGGGTAAGGAAGATTGCCTCCGGTTGTGTGTTTTGGATCAGCATGGCGCTGATCGGCATCCTGGCTGTCCCGCTGGGGATTCTGTTCGGTATGCTTTATCTGATTGTACGGCTGATGAATTTTTTGACAGACAAGATTGCCAACGAATGACGAAAAGAGGGCCCTGCCGTACAAAAAAGGCAGCGCCCCCTTTCTTTTTAAAGCAGCGGTCATAAGGAGCGATTAACCTATGAAAAGAAAAAGACATTCCATAAAGAATTTTCTGCTTTGCTTTTCCGAAGTGATTTTGTTTGCAGCTCTTACCATCGGCGGCTTCTTTTCCATCAAAGGATATGATATGTATCGGGACGCCATATCCCAACAGCCGCTTTCGGCGCGGGTGGAGGAAATACGGGACATGCCCCATTTCACGCCGTATTCCGAACTGCCGGACTTTTACAGAAAAGCGGTCCTGTCCATCGAGGATCATCGGTTTAAAAAACATGGCGGGATCGACCCGATTGCAATTTGCCGCGCCCTCTGGAGGGATTTGAAAACGCGGTCTTTGGCGGAGGGAGGCAGTACCATTACCCAGCAGGTGGCAAAAAATATGCTTTTTACCCAGGATAAAAAAATCGAGCGGAAGGCGGCGGAGGTTTTCGCGGCATTGGCGCTGGAATCGGACTATAACAAGGATGAGATCTTTGAGCTGTATGTAAACACGGCATATTTTGGGAGCGGATACTACGGCATATATGCGGCGGCAATGGGATATTTCAATAAACAGCCGTCCGCATTGTCGGATTATGAAGCGGCAATGCTGGCAGGCCTGCCAAACGCCCCGTCCGCTTATTCTCCCGACACGGACATGGAACTTGCAAGAAAGCGGACGTTTCAGGTGCTTCAAAGCATGGTGAAAAACAAACTTTTAACGCAGGATGAAGCAAACGGGATTATGTCCTCTGTCCCGCGGTACCAGGCAGGCAATTCTTTAAAACAATTCTGAAATGGGAGATATCAATTTAATAAACCCCGTACTTTAGCCTGTGGGAACCCCCACAGGCTTTTTATATGTTTGAATCGGGCCGCACACAGGGGCCGCACACAATTCGCGAAAAAAACACGTCCTGTTACGAAGCAGATATTCCACTTTATTTCGAAAAAACGGTTGA
>CANQUI010000062.1 GCA_947626995.1 uncultured Eisenbergiella sp.
GAGGTTTTCGGCTTTCTTTATTCATGATGGGCGAGAGAAGCAGCGGATAAATACGCCGTCGGGTCGGTCCCTTTTCCCTTTCTTGTGCATTGTAGGAATGTGCGACGAAACGCCCGCTTTTCCGTTCGCTTGACAATCCGGTGCCGCTTCGGTATAATCTGTTTGGGCGGTCGCAAAAAAATCACACGGCGGCCGAAAACGCGGTTTTCCGCGCAAATATCCCGGAAAACAGAATACGGATTTCATATACAAAGGTCAGGCGTTTATTCAGGAAAGCCGGGTGAGAATCCCGCACGGTCCCGCCACTGTATTGCACGGCGTTTGCCGCGCTCAGCCAGAATGCTGAGTCTGTCCTGCGCAAATTCACGATGAATGGATTTGTGTCTGTTTTTTCGACGGCAAAAACACCCTTTCGTATATGAAGGGGTGTTTTGTTTTGTCGGGAGAACGGAGGAAAAAAATATGCAAAAACACTCGAAGCGAAAACGTATCCTATCCCTGCTCCTCGCACTGGCAATGGTCATCGGCCTTGCCGCCTGCGGGTCCGGCGCGCCGTCGGCGTCGGACGCTGCGGGCACGGAGCAGTCCCTGCCCACGTCGGACCCCTCCGGCGCGTCCATCACGGTGCCGGAGGAGATCGAGACCGTCGCCGTGCTGGCGCCGTCCCTTGCGGAGACGGTGATCGCGCTCGGGCACGGCGAACAGATCGTCGCGTGTGACACGACGACGCGCGAGACCGTCGCTGGTATTCCGGAGGACGCCGCGGTGCTCGACATGGTGAATCCGGACATGGAGCAGCTGCTCGCGCAAAAGCCCGATGTGCTGCTCGTGACGAACCTCTCGCTCTACGATCAGGAGGCGCCGTATCAGCCGCTGATTGACGCCGGCGTCTGCGTGGCGTGCGTGCCGACAAGCGACAGCATCGCCGATATCGAGAGCGACCTCGCGTTCGTTGCCGCAGTCTTCGGCGAAAATGAAAAGGGCGACGAGATGATCGGCGAAATGCAGGCTGAGATCGACCGCATCGCCGAGATCGGAAAGACGATCACCGAGAAGAAAAAGGTCTACTTTGAGATCTCCGCCGCGCCGTATCTCTACAGCTTCGGGAGCGGCGTGTTCCTCAATGAGATGCTGGAGCTTCTCGGCGCGGAGAACATCCTCGCGGGCGAAGAAGGCTGGCTCAGCCTGGAGGAGGAGACGGTCGTCTCCGCGAATCCGGATGTGATCCTCACGAATGTCAATTATATCGAAAACCCGACGGAGGAGATCCTCTCCCGCGCGGGCTGGGAGAGCATCGCCGCGGTGCAGAACGGCGACGTCTACTACATCGACAACATGGCGTCCTCGCTGCCGAACCAGAACATCGTGAAGGCGATGGATGCGATGGCGAAGGCGATCTACCCGGAGCAGTATGGCGGGTAAGGCGCGGCTGCGCTTTCTGCTGCTCTGTGCTGCCGCCGTCGCCGCCGTGGTCCTTGCTGTCGGCGTGGGCAGTGTTTCCGTTCCGCCGGGGGAGATCCTCGCGGCGCTGGCGTCCCGGTTTACCGGGGCGCCAGGCGCGGCGGACGAAACGTCGTTCGCGCTGATCTGGGAGCTGCGGCTGCCGCGGGTACTGCTCGCGTTCTGCACCGGCGCAGCGCTTTCCGTGGGCGGCACGGTGATGCAGTCCGTCCTGCAAAATCCCCTCGCCTCGCCGTTTGGGCTCGGCGTTTCGGCGGGCGCGGGGCTCGGCGCGGCGCTCGTGATTGTCTCCGGCGCGGCGGGCGTGCTCGGGATGCTGCTGCTCCCGACGGTCAGCTTCGTCTTCGGCCTTGTGACGGTGCTGCTAGTGATCGGCATCGCGTCGCGCATCGACCGGCGGCTCTCGAACGTCACGATTGTGCTCACCGGCCTTGTGGTGTCGCTGTTCTGCTCCGCGGTGATGGATCTGCTCGCGACGCTTTCGCCGACGTATGCCCAGCGCATCGGCCTTTGGCAGATGGGCAGCTTTTCCATGCGCTCCTGGGGCGGCGTGTACGTGCTGTTCCCGGCGCTCGTGCTGTGCACGCTTTTGTTCCTGCGCTTTTCCCGCGAGATGGACATCCTCTCGTTCGGGGAGGAGCAGGCGGAGACGATGGGTGTTGATACGCGGCGCTGCAAGGGGCTTTTGCTCTCCATCGTTGCGGTGCTGACGGGGCTTTCGGTGGCCTTCGCGGGCATCATCGGCTTCGTGGACCTCATCGCGCCGCATGTGGTGCGGCGGCTGTTCGGCTCCGCGCATCGCCGGGTGATCCCGGCGGCCGCGGTATTCGGCGGGACGTTCATGGTTCTCTGCGACCTCGCTGCGCGCACGCTGACGCCGCCCCGGGAGATCCCGATCGGCGCGATCACGGCGCTTCTAGGCGCGCCGTTCTTTCTCTATTTGTTTTTCGCGGGCAGAAAGAGGTGACGGGATGCTGGAAGTGGAACATCTGAGCTGCGGATACGGCAGCGGCGATATCGTAAAGGACGTCTCCTTTTCGGTGAGGCGTGGCGAATGTCTCGGCATCCTCGGCCCGAACGGCTGCGGCAAAACGACGCTGCTTCGGGGTATCGCGGGTGTGCTGCCGGTTCGGGGCCGCGTCGCGGTCTGCGGTCGGGAGATTCGAACTATGCGGCCGAAGGAACGCGGGCAGGCGGTCGCCGTGCTGGCGCAGATGTCGGGGAGCTATTTTTCGTATACGGTCTACGAGACGGTGCTTCTCGGTCGCTATGCGCACGGGAGGCGCGGCCTCTTTTCCGCCCCAGACCGGGAGGACCGGCTGGCGGCGGAGGAAAGCCTTGAGCGCGTGGGGCTCCTGCAGCTTCGGGACCGGCTAATCACGGAGCTTTCCGGCGGGCAGCTGCAGCGTGTGTTTTTGGCGCGGACGTTCGCGCAGGCCCCGCGGGTGATCCTCCTCGATGAGCCGACGAATCACCTCGACCTCAAATACCAGGTGGAACTTGTCGGCGCGCTGCGCGAATGGGCGGCCGACGGGGAGCGGTGCGTGGTGGGCGTGCTGCACGACCTGAATCTCGCGTTTTCATTCGCGGACACGGCGCTCCTTATGGAGGACGGCAAAGTGCAGTCGTTCGGGCCCGCCAAGGAGACCGATGCAGAGCTTTTGAGCCGCGTATACGGCATGGACGTCGGCGGCTATATGCGCGCCGCGCTGGCGCGTTGGGAGAAAGGAGAAAAAGCACATGCAGCCGTACAGAAGCCCGTATGAGGCATATCCGTTTTTGTGCGACGCGGGCGACGACCTGCGCTGCGATTTTGAGCTTTTGACGGACGACCTTGCGAGCCGCATCGGCCTTTTGCGCGCGAAAACGGCGGATGAAGCGATCCGGGCGGAGCTTTTGCGGATCACAGAGCTCGTGTACCATATCAATCCGACGCTCCGCACGATGCTCACCGTGACGCAGGCGGAGACCGACTGGCTGCGCCGGGCATCGGAGCGGCTGGAAGAAGCATACGGGGCGCGCGCATCGCGCTTTGTGCTGACACAGGGCTCGGAGGCCGCCTGTCTTTCGCACCTGCTGCGCGTCGAGGGCAAGGTACTCGTGCGGCTTTTGTACCGCCACGCGGAACAGGGGCACGAGGTGCCGGAGCGGCTCTTTGACTTTGCGAATCTCCTCTCGTCGTACTTTTTCTACCTCGCCTTGAAGCTCAACGCCGTGGCGGGCGTGGACGAGATCCCCTTCGAGAGCCGAAATTACCCGAATGCCCGTTGAAATTTACGTGCAAAATTTTTTTACTACCGCCCAGATCATGCTTCAAAACGAAAACAGCGCCTACTATCAGCTGGTGCGGGAAGTAGTGTCCCATGCGGATACCGACCGGCTTTATACCTTCGGCATGAATCTCGGATATAACGGATGTACCGTTGGCGCACAGCGCATCCGCGAAAATGAGGAAAACCTGGGGTGCAACATTCCATGGACTGGGCCGATTCAGTCAGTACGGACAATGTCCCAAAATGTAACAAAGTGCGTCCGGAGAGGAAAAGTCCGACAGGCAGACAGCGTTTTGGCGATTGCTTATAAAGAGATCGAAACCATTCCGGAGAATCCGACCGCAGAGCAGTTGGAAAATTCTCCAATTGCATCATAAGAGGGTGATATTTTATGACTATCCTGCAGGAGCAGGCGTTTCAGAGACTAAATGCTGCACGTGGCAAAATCTGGGATTACCTTCCGACTGACTTTGATCCAGACCGAGAACTGAAGGAAGCGAGGTCCGAGTGCTATGACAGTATTGATTGATACCAATGTAATCATTGATTTTCTTTTGAGTCGGGAACCGTTTCTTTTCAAGGCTCTGCGGCTTTTTTTGTTGTTTTGGATGCCGTGGCAAGATAGCTTTCATCCAGCCATTTGCAGATTTCCTCGAACGCGACCGTACCATCCAGCAGAATTGAAATCCAGTTTCCTTTGCGGATGTGATAGCCCGGGAGGAAACCCTTTTGCCGCACAAGGAAATCGACAAGGAGCGGATCTCTTATTTTCACGTTCAGAATATAGACAAAATCTGTGCGGTCCAGTCCCAGTTTGGTGCCCAAAACATCCATAATCAGCGCAAACCATTTCCGGTTGTCACTGTGCCGGAGCACCGCATAGTTCGGATAGCGCGCCCAAAGATATTCCGGCGTCGCGTGATACTTTTTTTCACAGTAGGCAAACAGCCTTTCTTTCATTCTGGTCATATCGGGTTTCCCTCGGGTTTTTATTTCTTTTATTGTAACAGAGAAACGGCCGCAGCAGGGCCGTTTTTGTCGGAAAGCGTCATGTTCAGATCGCCGCGATCAGAATGGGAACCGTGAACACGCAGAGGATCGTGGACAGGATGATCGCCGCGCTGCAGGTCGTCCCGTCGATGCCCTTCTGGTTTGCCAGAATCAGCGGCAAATTGCCCACCGGCATGCCGAACATGACCATGCAGACCGGGATCAGCGCCGGATCCGGCAGGAAGAGCCGCAGCAGCGGAAGCATCGCCAGCGGCAGGACCAGCAGCTTGAGCAGGGAAAAGACATAGAGCCGGGGCTGTCCAAAGACTTTTTTCAGATCGGAATGGGCCAGGGAAAAGCCCACGGAAACAAGAGCCAGGGGAGAGGCCGCGTTGCCCAGGTAGGTTGCCGCCGTCTCCAGAAACGACGGGACCGGAAGACGGAAGACGACAACCAGCACCGCCGCTGCGCCGGCCACGGTGCCCGGATTGAGAATGGCCCTGAGAGAGGAAAAGGAAAATTTTCCATCCATCAGGGCGACGCCGTAGGTGTAGAATACGAGCGTATAGATCAGGATAAATTCTGTCACATATACCACGTACTCCTCGCCCAGGATGCTGGAAACGACGGGAATCCCGATAAAGCCCAGGTTGGAAAACACAAACATCATCTGGTAGATCCGCCGCTGTCCCAAATCCCGGGAAAAGCGCGGCGCCAGAATCATGCCGCACACGATAAAGATGACAAACATGCCGACGGCGACCAGGCTGATCTGTCCCATCGTACGAATGGAAACGCTTTCTGCGGCTTGGAAGGCGCTGGATAAAACCAGCAAAGGATTGAATATCGTGACGATCATCGAAGAGATCCGGGTATTGGTATGCTCGTCCAGGATGTTCTTTTTGGCCAGAAAGAAACCGGCTCCGATCATGATAAGAAGGGCCAGCATTTGAAAAAATACAACAAACAGAATCATTTTTCCCCTCACAAAAAACAGATTCACGCCTACGGCGCAAAAAGACGCAGAGCCGTCCCCTGGCGTGTATTTTCATTATGACACTAAAAATCCGGTTTTGGCAATAGGTTTCCCGAAAAAGCGCCCGTCGGAGGGAGAGATTGACAGGCAGAGGTTTCTTGGGTATAGTAGAGACGGATTATCAAAAAACCGGGGAAGGCAGGGACGTCATGTCCATCACGTTTGAGCAGGAAAGCGGAATCTTTTATCTGGAAACAAAGGAAAGCTCGTATCAGATACAGGTGGACGAGTACGGTTATCTGCTGCATCTGTACTACGGAAAAAAGGTGGTCGGGCGCATGGATGATCTTCTGACCTACTATGACAGAGGATTTTCCGGGAACCCCTGGGAGGCCGGGAACCGCCGGGACTATTCCCTGGACGCGCTGCCGCAGGAATTTCCGGTGCAGGGCGGCGGCGGAGATTACCGAAGTCCCGCACTGCGCGTACGGAGCCAAAAGGGGATTTACGGGTGCTGTCTGAAATACCGGGATCACAGGATCCTGCCGGGGAAGTATTCCATAAAAGGGCTGCCGGCGGTGTACGCTTCGCAGGATGAGGCGGAGACGTTACAGATTTGTCTGGAGGATCCCGTTGCCGGTATCCGCGCGGAGCTTCTCTATGGGGTGCTGCCCGAACGGGATCTCATTACCCGCAGCGTGCGCCTTTCCAATTTCGGACAGGAACGGATCCATCTGGAAAAGGTGGCGTCGGCCTGTCTGGATTTTGCCGCCGCCAATTACGAGCTTCTCAGCTTTTACGGCAGGCACGCCATGGAGCGAAACTGGCAGAGGAGTCCCGTAAACCACGGAAGCTTTGTGATCGGCAGCACAAGAGGGACTTCCAGCCATCAGTACAATCCGCTCCTGATTTTGGCGGATCCCGATACCACGGAGGACTTTGGGAACTGTTACGCGCTGTCCTATGTTTACAGCGGAGGCTTTCAGGCAGAAGCGCAGAAGGATCAGTACGGTCAGGTCCGTCTGCTGATGGGGCTGTCGGAGGATCAGTTCTGCTATCCGCTGGAGCCGGGAGAAACCTTCGCGGCGCCGGAGGTGATTCTGACCTATAGCGGCGACGGGCTGAACCGGCTTTCCCAGAAGCTGCACACCGGGATCCGGCGGCATATCTGCCGGGGAAAATACCGGGACGGACAGCGGCCCATCCTGTTAAACAGCTGGGAGGCATCCTATTTTCATTATGACGGGGAGACCATTTGCAGACTGGCCGGGCAGGCGCGTGAGCTTGGCATCGACATGGTGGTGCTGGACGACGGATGGTTCGGACGACGGGAGGACGATAACAGCAGTCTGGGAGATTGGTATTTTAATGAAGGCAAAATGGGCATGAGCCTGGAATGTCTCAGCCAAAGGCTGCACGATCTGGGCGTAAAGTTTGGGATCTGGGTCGAACCGGAGATGGTTTCGGAGGACAGCGATCTGTATCGCGCCCATCCCGACTGGGTGCTGGCGGTCCCCCAAAGAGGGCCGGTACGGTCAAGGAACCAGTTGGTTTTGGACTTCTCCCGCAGGGAAGTGACGGATGATATCTATCAGAGAATCTGCGACGTTTTGGAGCGCGGAAAGGTAGAATATGTAAAGTGGGACATGAACAGAAGTCTGTACGAGGCGTTTTCTGCAGGGACAAAGGAGCCGGGACGCGTGCTGTACGATTATATGCTGGGCGTTTACGATTTTTTGGAGCGGCTGACAAGGCGTTTCCCGGATCTTCTTGTGGAGGGGTGCAGCGGCGGCGGCGGCCGGTTCGACGCCGGGATGCTTTATTACGCGCCCCAGATATGGTGCAGCGATAATACGGACGCCGTGGACCGGGTGCGGATCCAGTACGGGACCAGCTTCGGGTATCCCGCCTGCGCTGTGGGAGCGCATGTGTCCGCGGTGCCCAATCACCAGACCGGGAGGGTCGTTTCCCTGCACACCCGCGGCATCGTGGCCATGGCCGGGACGTTTGGCTACGAACTGGATCCGGCGCTTTTGTCGGAAAAAGAGAAGGAAGAAATCCGGCAGCAGGTGAAAACGGCCCGGACATACGGCCGGCTGATCCGGGAGGGGCTGTATTACCGTCTGACCAATCCCTTTACCGACGGCGTGGGCGCCTGGGCCTTCGTTTCCGAGGACGGCAGCGAGGCGTTATTTCAAGCCGTGCTTCTGGAAATGCACGGGAACATGACGGTTTCCTATGTGCGGCTTCGGGGATTGAAAAGCGACGCCTGGTACCGGGAGGAGAGCGCCGGCAGGCGTTATCACGGCAGCGCGCTGATGGCGGCAGGGATCCCGATTCCCGCCAATCTGGGCGAGTACGGAGCCATGCAGCTGTATTTTAAGGAAATAAAAACTTGACAAGAAAGCAGTTTTGCGCTATATTTGCGATAAACCTATAAAAACGATATGTTTTTAGGGGAAATATGGGAGGTTTCCAGTGAGCGATACGATCATTCAGGTCCGCAATTTGAGCAAGGTGTTCGGAGAGGGCGAAAACGCCGTCTGCGCGCTCAATCAGATCAATCTGGATATTCTGCAGGGAGAGATCTACGGGATCATCGGACTGTCCGGCGCCGGAAAGAGTACGCTGGTGCGGTGTCTGAACCTGTTGGAGCGGCCCACGTCGGGAAGCGTCGTGGTGGACGGCAGGGAGATGACGTCCCTTTCGGAAAAAGAGCTGCGTCAGGCGCGGCGTTCCGTTACCATGATTTTTCAGAGCTTTAACCTGCTGATGCAGCGGACGTGCTTACATAATGTGTGCTTTCCCATGACGATCAGCAAGGTCCCCCGGGAAAAGGCCCGCAAGAGGGCGTTGGAGCTGTTGGATCTGGTGGGGCTTTCCGATAAGGCAAAGGCGTATCCGGCGCAGCTTTCCGGCGGGCAGAAACAGCGGGTGGCCATCGCCCGCGCCCTGGCCACGGATCCCAAAGTCCTTTTGTGCGACGAAGCCACTTCAGCGCTGGATCCCACCACGACCAATTCCATCCTTTCCCTATTAAAAGAGCTCAACGCAAAGCTGGGGGTCACGGTGGTGGTCATTACCCATCAGATGAGCGTAATCGAGGAAATCTGTTCCCGGGTGGCCATTCTGGACGACGGCGCCATCGTCGAGGAAGGGCGCGTGGAAGATATTTTCGCAAATCCTTCCACCGATGCGGCGCGCCGGCTGGTTTATCCCGGCGGCGTCATACCGGAACAGGTCCGGGCGGACAGCCGGGTGGTTCGGGTGGCCTTCAACGGCGGCACGTCCTATCATCCGCTCATCGCATCTTTGGCCATCGACTGCGGTGTAAAGGTCAATATCCTGGGCGCCGATACCAGAAACATAGACGGCAAAGCCTTTGGCTCCATGCTTTTGGGGCTGCCGGAGGATAAGAACGAGGCGGCCCGGGCGTTGTCCTATATTCGCAGCCAGCACAATGTGACCGTTGAGGAGGTGGAGTATCATGGCTGATCTGATGGAGGTTTTCTCGGCGGCCTTTTGGGAGCAGTACGGAAATCTGCTGTGGGAAGGGATTCTGGATACTTTTGTGATGGTGGGCATTTCCACGTTTTTTGCCTATCTCATCGGCCTGCCGCTGGGGGTGCTTTTGATCCTCACCGGAGAGCACGGGATCGCGCCGCATAAGCTCTTTCATCGTGTTCTGGGATGGGTGATCAACGTAGGGCGTTCCCTGCCGTTTATCATTCTGATGATCTCGATCACGGGATTCACTCGGCTATTGGTGGGCACTTATATCGGGGTGAAAGGAGCCATCGTTCCGCTGGTGGTCTCCGCCGCGCCGTTTATCGCCCGCATGGTGGAAACCTCGCTTTCCGAAGTGGACGCGGGCGTGATCGAGGCCGCGCAGTCCATGGGCGCTTCCACCTTTCAGATCGTCTGGAAGGTGTATCTGCCGGAGTCGATGCCGTCTCTGGTGCTGGGAGGATCCATTTCCATCATCACGATCCTGGCCTACGCCGCCATCGCCGGTTCGGTGGGCGCGGGCGGACTGGGCGATCTGGCCATCCGGTATGGCTATAACCGGAAGGTGAAATCCATGATGCTGGTCACGGTGGTTTTGTTGATCGCGCTGGTCCAGATCATTCAAACCGTTTTCAGCCGCGTGTCGGCAAAGATCGACAGGCGTTTGAAATAAAAAATTTTTCAGGAGGAAAAAATTATGAAAAAATTAGCAGCATTGACACTGGCGCTGACCCTGGCGCTGTCCGCGACAGGATGCGCGGCATCCGGTTCTTCAGAGGAGACCGCAGCGCAGGCGACCGCTGCGGCCGCAGAAGAGACCCAGGGGACGCAGGACGCAGCGGAGAGCACGGTTTTAAAGGTCGCGGCTTCCCCTTCTCCCCATGCGGAGATTCTGGAGCAGGTAAAGGATGTGCTGGCAGCAGAGGGCATTGATCTGCAGATCACGGAATACAACGATTACATCGTGCCCAACACCGCCGTGGAAGACGAGCTGGAGGATGTGAATTATTTCCAGCATCAGCCTTATCTGGATAATTTCAATGAGGAAAACGGCACGCATCTGGTGAGCGTGGCGCAGATCCACTATGAGCCCATGGGCGTATTTGCCGGCAAGACCGCTTCTCTGGATGCGCTGGCGGAGGGCGCTATCGTAGCCGTTCCCAACGATGCCACCAACGAGGCCCGCGCGCTGCAGCTTCTGGAGGCCAACGGACTGATCAGCCTGGATTCCAACGCGGGACTGAACGCGACGCCCAATGACATTACGGACAATCCGCTGAAGCTGGAGTTCTTAGAGATGGAGGCCGCACAGCTGCCCAACGCCATCGAGGACGTGGACATCGCGGTCATTAACGGCAACTATGCCATCGACGCGGGATATTCCGTTGCAAAGGACGCGCTGGCGGTAGAAACGGCGGACTCCGATGCCGCGCAGACTTATGCCAATGTTATCGTCGTAAAAGAAGGAAACGAAGAAAACCCGGCGGTTCAGGCGCTGGTAGAAGCGTTAAAGTCCGACGAAATTCGCGACTTTATCAATGAGACATACGACGGCGCGGTACTGCCCATCGACTGAGCAGACGGCCCAAACGAAAAAAAAACAGGCTCCCTTTTCGAACAGACAGGTACGAAAAGGGAGCCTGTTTGACTGTTTATTTCTTTGCCTTCTTAGCCTCCAGCGCCTTGTCTGTGGGTTTTACCAGCACAAGGCAGAAGAGCATGGCCAGGATGTATAAAACGATGGTGGCGTAAAGCACCGTCTGATAACCGGAAGGATTCACGGTCATAAGCTCCACGGTTCCGTCGGCCAGCGCATGTTCCATTTGCACCGGCGTACCAAAGGTATTTACGATCCAGGTCGCCATCTGGTTTCCGGTCAGGCCCGCAAACGCCCAGGCGGAAAGGGTAAGGCCGTGAATGGCGCTGATATTGCCCATGCCGTAATGATCGGACAGAAGCGTGGGCACATTGGAGAAGCCGCCGCCGTATCCGGCGTTGACCACAAAGATCAGGCCCAGCACCAGGATGATCAGGAAAACATTTCCGTTGCCGTTCTCAATGCCTCTGGTCAGGATCACCAGGCCGGTGAAGACGATGGAGAGGATAAAGATCAGCTTGTAAATGGTGTTGCGGTCCTTCATGGTATCCGCCCACGCGGAGAAGCCCAGGCGCCCGCCCGCGTTGAAAATCGCGGAGATGGTGGAAATGAGCCCGGCGGCGCCCGCCAGACCGATACATTTGACGATCATCTTTTCCTGGGAAATCAGAGCCAGGCCGCAGGTGATATTGATGTAGAACATCAGCCAGATGCCGATATAATTGGTAATGGGCTTGGTCTTGATGACATCCAGCAGCCCTTTGCCCTTTTCCTTTTTCTGGGGCTCATGCCAGCCGTCCGGTTTTTTCAGAAGCAGGTGGC
The DNA here is from genome assembly GCA_947626995.1 of uncultured Eisenbergiella sp. Classification (GTDB taxonomy): domain Bacteria; phylum Bacillota; class Clostridia; order Lachnospirales; family Lachnospiraceae; genus Gallintestinimicrobium. Next base: position 11,627 of record CANQUI010000062.1, read on the forward strand.
CCACAAACATCATGATAAAATATACGACGGCCAGAATCAGGAACATCTTATAGATGCCGCCGTCGCCCAGATGATCCAGCATGGCCTGCATGATCGGGCTGGCGATCGCCTTGGCGGCGCCAAAGCCCGCCACGGCCAGACCGGTGGCGAGACCCTTGCGGTCCTCAAACCAGAGCATCAGCGTTTTGACGGGAGAAAGATATCCGGTTCCCAGGCCGATGCCCATGATAAAGCCGTAGCAGATATAAATCCCCACCAGCGCCACGGCGCTTCCCTTATGGGCGCCGCCGTAGTAGATGAAAAAGCCGGTTCCGGCCATTCCCAGGGCGAAGCAGATGGTGGCGATCAGCGAGGACTTATGAATGTCCTTTTCCACCACGTTGCCCAGAAAAGCGGCGGACATCCCCAGGAAAAAGATCGCGAAGCTGAACGCCCATTCGGTAGCGGCTTTGGAAAACCCGATGTAGTCCGCGATTTCCTGACTAAAGATCGACCAACAGTAAACAGTACCGATGCTGCAGTGCAAAAGCAGCGCCGGAATGGCGGCGCGAACCCATTTGTTCGTCTTCCAGCCGCCGGAGGTTTTGACAGTTTCTTCGTTTG
>CANQUI010000063.1 GCA_947626995.1 uncultured Eisenbergiella sp.
ATGAATTTTCAGAAAATTTAAGAAGTAATTCATTGCTTATGAGACTGCTCTGTGATACAATGAGAAAGTGGGTTACCTCAGGAGGAAAATCGGATGAGCAGTGTGCGTCTGCTGGATAAAACAAGAAAGATAGGAAAGCTTCTGCATAACAACAATTCCGGCAAGGTGGTGTTTAACGACATCTGCCGGGTCATGCAGGACGCGCTTTCTTCAAGCGTGCGGGTCATCAGCCGCAAGGGAAAGATATTGGGCGTTTCCGCCTCTGCGGCGGAGGAAAAAGAAGAGCTCATGGGAAACGAGGTGGGCCGCTTTATCGATCCGCTGTTAAACGAGCGGATGCTGGCGATTCTTTCCACCAAGGAAAATGTCAATCTGGCCACGCTGGGATTGGAGTCCCATACGCAGGAAAAGATCGCCGCCATTGTGACGCCCATCGAGATTGCCGGGGAGCGGCTGGGAACGCTGTTTTTGTATCGCTGCGGCGAGGCGTATGGAATAGACGATATTATCCTGTGCGAGTACGGGAGCAATGTGATCGGCCTGGAGATGCTTCGGGCGGTGAGCGAGGAAAGCGCCGAAGAGGACCGCAAGATTTCCGTGGTGCGTTCCGCCCTGGGAACGCTTTCCTATTCGGAGCAGGAGGCGATTACGCTGATCTTTCAGGAGCTGAAGGGTACCGAGGGCATCCTGGTGGCCAGCAAGATCGCGGATCAGGCGGGGATTACCCGCTCCGTGATCGTCAACGCGCTGCGCAAGTTTGAGAGCGCCGGGATCATCGAATCCCGCTCTTCCGGGATGAAGGGCACGTACATCCGGGTGCAGAACGAGTTCGCGGCTTCCGAGGTGAAAAAGTTGGCAAAACCCCTTGCGTGAGGGGTTTTCTTATGCTATAATCCAAATGTTGTGACGAAAAAACACGTATGCGGATCTGTCAATGGTGTCCCGTAACGCCGGGATGACTGGCAGAGAGGAAACATACGGATGCAAAACCAGACGGAGGTAAGAAAATGAGCGTTATTTCTATGAAGCAGCTGCTGGAAGCGGGTGTCCATTTCGGACATCAGACGAGAAGATGGAACCCCAAGATGGCTCCCTATATCTTCACGGAGAGAAACGGGATCCATATCATCGACCTGCAAAAATCCGTGGGCAAGGTGGACGAAGCGTACAAAGCGGTCTTTGAGATTGCGTCCCAGGGCGGCACGATCCTGTTCGTCGGCACCAAGAAGCAGGCGCAGGACGCCATTAAGACCGAAGCGGAGCGCTGCGGCATGTTCTATGTAAATGAGAGATGGCTGGGCGGCATGCTCACCAATTTTAAGACCATCAGAAGCCGGATCGAGAGGCTCAAAGCCATCGAGACCATGTCTGTGGACGGCACCTTTGACGTCCTTCCCAAGAAGGAAGTCATTCAGCTGCGCAAAGAGTGGGAGAAGCTGGAAAAGAATCTGGGCGGCATCAAGGAGATGACCCGGATTCCCGACGCGATCTTCGTTGTGGACCCCAAGAAGGAAAGGATCTGCGTACAGGAAGCGCATGCGCTGGGCATTACCCTGATCGGAATCGGCGATACCAACTGCGATCCGGAAGAACTGGATTATATCATTCCCGGCAATGACGACGCGATCCGTGCGGTGAAGCTGATCACTTCCAAGATGGCGGACGCTGTGATCGAGGCAAATCAGGGCGAAGAGGCATATACCCCTGAGGATGCAGCGCCGGCGGCAGAAGGCGAAGCGGATATCGAAGAGATCGCGGCAGAAGCATAAACACGAAAACAGAAAGATAGGGAGCCGCCCAAGCGGCAGGAGAGAAAAATATGACGATTACTGCATCAATGGTAAAAGAATTAAGAGAGATGACCGGCGCCGGCATGATGGACTGCAAGAAGGCGCTGACCGAGACCGACGGCGATATGGAGGCGGCTGTCGAGTATCTCAGAAAGAAAGGACAGGCGAAGGCGGAAAAGAAGGCCAGCCGGATCGCGGCGGAAGGGATCTGCCGCATTGCCTCCAAAGATGAGACCACGGCGGCGGTGGTGGAGGTCAACTCTGAAACCGACTTTGTGGCAAAGAACGAGAAATTCCAGAATTATGTGGAAGCGGTGGCACAGCAGGCGGTTTGCTCCGACGCTGCGGATGTGGAAGCGTTCCTGGAAGAGCCCTGGCATGCGGATCCGTCCAAGACGGTGAAGGACGTGCTGGTGGAGCAGATTGCGGTCATCGGTGAAAATCTGAAGATCAGAAGATTCGAGAAGGTAACGGCGGAGCATGGCTGCGTGGTTTCCTATACCCACGGCGGCGGCCGGATCGGCGTTTTGGTAGAGGCGGATACCGATGTGGTCAACGACGCGATCAAGGAAGCGTTGGTCAACGTTGCGATGCAGGTTGCCGCGCTCTATCCCAAGTATGTGTCCACGGCGGATATTTCGGAAGAGTATAAGGCGCATGAAAAGGAGATCTTAAAGGCGCAGATCGCCAACGATCCCAAGATGGCCGGCAAGCCCGAAAAGGTGATCGAGGGAGCGGTAGCGGGCCGTCTCAACAAAGAGCTCAAGGAAATCTGCCTGTTGGAGCAGGTCTATGTAAAAGCCGAGGACGGCAAGCAGACGGTCGGACAGTATCTCGACCAGGTTGCCAAGCAGAACGGCGCGGCGCTTTCGGTTAAGAAATTTGTTCGGTTTGAGACCGGCGAAGGCCTGGAGAAGAAGAACGAGGATTTCGCGGCGGAAGTTGCGGCTCAGCTTGGCTGAGAATCCGAAACGGAATAATAAAAAAGAGGGTGTTCCAAAAAGTCGAATGACCGGAGGGACGCCCTCTTTTTATACTGATTTTGGGGATGCGCCGGCAGGCCTTACAGCTTCCTGCTCAACACCTCCGGGTTGGTTGCATAGGTCAGGGCCGTGTCCCTTGTGATGCGGCCGGAACGGAACAGCCCCAGAAGACTCTGGTCCATGGAAAGCATACCGGGCGAGGACGCGCCGGCCAGCAGGCCGTCGATCTGGGGGATTTTGCCGTCCCGGATCATATTGCGGATGGCGGGGGTCAGCGTCATGATTTCAAAGGCGGGCACCCGTCCTTTGTTCACGTCCGGCACAAGCTGCTGAGAGATCACGGCCTGCAGCGTCATGGAAAGCTGCAGCGCGATCTGACGCTGCTGATTGGCGGGAAACACGTCGATGATCCGGTCGATGGTCTTGGCCGCGCCCAGCGTATGCAGCGTGGAAAAGACCAGATGGCCGGTTTCGGCGGCGGTCATGGCGACGTTGATGGTTTCGTAATCCCGCATTTCGCCCAGCAGAATCACATCCGGGCTCTGGCGCAGGGCCGCCCGCAGAGCGGCGATATAGCTTTGGGTATCCGCCGAGATCTCCCGCTGGCTGACAATGCTGTTTTTGTGGGAATGTAAAAATTCCAGCGGATCCTCCAGTGTGATGATATGGTATTTTTTGTTCTGGTTGATATAGTCGATGACGCAGGCAAGGGTGGTGGACTTTCCGCTTCCCGCGGGGCCCGTCACCAATACCATGCCCTTGGACAGTTCCCCGAGCTGAAGGATCTGCTCCGGGATATCCAGCTGCTTTGCGTCCGGCAGGGTAAAGTTGATTACCCGGATGACGGCGGCACAGGAACCCCGCTGCTTATAGGTGCTGACACGGAATCGTGCCACGCCGCGCAGGGCGAAGGAGAAGTCGTCGTCGCCTTCATGCAAAAATTCGGAAATGTCCCGGCCACCCGCCAGTTCATAAATGCGGTTGACCAGTTCGTTGGTGGCATCCGGCATGAGCCGTTCGCCCACCTCGATCACCGTGCCGTGTTTTTTGTAGGAAAAAGGACGGCCGGCCACAAGAAAGATATCCGATGCGTTGTCGTGAACCGCATCCGTGAGCAGTTGGATCAGATCTGTCATATTTCATTCTCCTTTCAGGGCGCTTCCTGCAGCACAGGGAGCGAATTATCGGGATTCCATTGGGCGGTGGAAATGATCTGCCATTTTTCAATCCGGTAGCAGTCGCCGTCCGGCGCCAAAGGGGGACAGATTGTCACCTCTACCAAAAGCGCCTGAGAATCCTGAAAGGTCTCATAAAACGTATAGGAGGGCGCGTCCTGCGTCCGGGAAAGCGCATATTCCGGGATTTCATCCTGCGAGGCGAGGTCCTTGATCAGGCCGGGCAGTTCTTTTTGACAGGCGTCATAAAACGACGTTTCTTTTGGCGTCTGGCACTGACGGTACATGGAAAGCAGCGCTTCGTTGAGGTTGTCGAGATGGCGGTGGGCCGAAAGGTCCGTTTCATAATAATGGGCGGTGCGCACGGCGGTCTTTTCTGCCGTATTATGATCCCGGACAGCGCTGACGTAGGACAGAGCCGCAAAGGTCACCAGACAGAGCACCACAAAGATCACCAGAAGGGACGGCAGCCCGGTATTGATCATGGCATTTTTTTTCTTTTTCATAGCTTCTCCCATCCTGCGCTATTCAGTAGGCGACAACGATTTCATACAGGGGCGTGCTGACAGAGTCTTTGATCGGGCAGGCCGTAACGGCAATGCGGGCCTCTTTTTCGTCCACCGGGGAAACGGTGAGCAGCCACGCCGCATCGTCGCTGTTTTCGCAGGGTAAAAAATCGCTGTCGTAGCAGACCGGGCGCAGGCCGTCCGGGTCTTTGCTGTCCTTGATCTGCGCCGCCATGCTGTCGCACAGCATCGTCGCCCATGTGAGCGCCTGCGCATCCTGCTCCGTGCGGTAAGCGGAAACAAACAGCTGTACGCAGACCGCGCTGCAAAGAGAGAACAGCAGGATGGACAGGATCAGTTCCATCAGGAACAGACTGGTTTTATTATGACGTTTCATATTGCCTCCCGCTCATTGCGCGCTGTTGACGCGCAGCGTGATTTCGGACCGGGATCCCGATTCGTCCGTGGCGGTGAAAAAGAAAAGGGAATCCGATAGCTGGCGCATGGTCAGATCGTGTACGGTCAGGATCTTTTGCCCGGCCGAAAGCGAAAGATCAAAACCTTCCTGTTCGTACAGCTCCTTGAGCGCGCCGTCCTGATAGTAGAGATAGGTGACGTAGGAACGGTCGTTGACGCTGCTTTTGAGCTGTAAGACGTCCGTATCCTGAATCCGGGCGATACAGACGCTGCCCGCCGTATCGTTCTGGCGGATCTTCTCCCGGATATAAGAAAGGGAGGCGCCCGTTTCATAGAGATTGCCGGATCGGGACACGATCTTTTCGTATGTGCCGGCCCCGAAAACGGTGATCAAAAGAGCCGTTATGGCGAAAACGCCAAGCAGGGAAAGGGTGAACAGGGAGTCCACCGTGTGCTGCCGGCCGCTCTGGGATGGTTTCATGTCAACGGCTCCTTTCCAGCACCGTGACATCCGGCATCAGGTTGGAGGCCACGGGCTGATAGTGGATGATATAACGGCTGTCGTCGTAGAGAAGCGGACTGCTTTCCAACAGATCCTCCAGGCTTTCCGGATAAAAGCCGTTTACGGTGTAGCAGTGTATGATGTTTCTGTGAATCGCTTCCTCGAGACTGCGTTTCTGTTCTTCCTTCGAGCGGGTAGAGACGGCGCCCAGCCCCTGAAGGAACAAAAACAGGATCGCCACAAGGAAAAAGATCGAAAAGAACATTTTTCCGCCGGATCGGGTTGCTTTCATGGATCAGCTCTCCTTTATCAGATCTTTGTTACATGCCCACGCTGGCCATGATGCCAAGAAGCGGCAGCATGACGGATAAGAGAATCAGTCCCACGATACAGGACAGGATGGCCACCAGGGTGGGCTCCAGGATCGAAATCAGCTGCGAAATCTTTTCTTCGCTCTCCTGGGCGTTTCGCTGCGCGATCTTGGAAAGCACGTTCTCCGTGGCGCCGGCCTGAAAGCCTACGGCAAGCATTTTGGCGTACAGTCCGGAAAAAATCTGAGCGGACAGGACGGCTTCCGGGAAGGAAGCGCCCTCCCGATAGGCGTTCAGGCACCGGTCGATTTTTTGCCTGATCTTAGGATCCGTGGCCAGACGTCCGGAAATTTGCAGGCCGTCCTCGATGCTCAGCCCGCTGGAGAGGGCGATGGAAAGGCCGTCCGCGAAGCGTCCCACCGAAAGCTGCTGCTGCAGCCGGCGCACAGGCGGTATGGCCCGGGCGATCTTTGCGCGCAGCCGGCGGCCTCCGGCCGTGTAGGACAAAAGAAAGACAAAAAGGGCAAGGGCCGCCAAAAGGAAGAGAAAAAACACGGAATAACGGCTCAGCACGGTCCCGATGTTCATCAGTCCCATGGACAGCCCGGTCAGGCCGCTGCCCAGCTGCAAAAAGACCTGATGGAAGATCGGCAGCACTTTGGTGATCAGTACGATGATCACCGCAAACATCATGCCGATCATCACGGCAGGGTAGGCGACGGCGCTTCGGATGGAGGAGGCAATATCCTCCTCCCGCTCATAGTGTGTCACCAGCGCTTCCATGACTTCGTCGGTCCGGCCGGACTGGACGCCGATTTCGATCATATCGCAGGCGTATTCGGGGATCAGGCCCGTTTTGCGCAGGGCGATTCCCAGGCTGTCGCCTTCCTCCAGAGAGGCTGTGACCAGGGAATAAAATTCCTTCCGTTCTCCCGTATCGTCCTGTCCCAGGATCGAAATCCCTTCCGCAGCGGAAATGCCGGATTTTAAAATCAGCGCCATCTGGGAACAGAAAGCGGATAGTTCCAGATTGGAAAATGGTTTTTGTTTTGCGGCCATGGCAAATCCTCTCCTTGTTCAATAAGAATATTTGATAAAATAGCTTTGCTCGTTGTTGATGTATTGCTTAAGATCCTCTCCGCGTTTCGCCGTGGAAGTAAAGGTGGGATCCATCATATTCCAGTCCGTACCGTCAAACGCGATGGCGTTGTAGATCCAGCCTTTGTCTTCCACCCAGATAGAAATCCAGGCATGATAGACATCGCCGATATAGCCGATATCCAACCGGGTGGGGATCTGCTGGGACCGCAGCATACAGGTCATCAGCGCCGCGTAATCGAAGCAGATGCCCTTTTTCTGCGCCAGGGTATCGTCCACCACAGGCAGGTAGCCGCTTTGGACGTTCTTTGCTTTGTCATAATCATATTCAATATTGGTCACCACATAATAAAAGACAGAGGTGACAACGTCCAGATCGTCGTCGGAGTCCTGCGCCAGTTTCTCTCCCAGAGCCACCGCTTTTGTGTTTGCGTCAAAATTCACATATTCATTGGGATACAAATAGGGAAGAAGTTCGTCGGCAAGGCGGACGGTGAGCGCCTGGGCGAACGCCTGGGAATACTGATTGTCCACCACGTTTTCGTATACGCCCATGGTATAGTTGCCGCTGCCTTCCGTCAGCGGGAAGGTGTGCCACTGTCCGTCGGCCAGCAGATTATAGGTATACGTGTTGTTTTTCGGGCCCGAGATCTGAAATTTGAGCTTGTTTGGCTCACCCAGCCATTTGAGCATGATATAGCCCTGATCGCTGTGCGAGGCGTCCAGACAGACCAGATCGTTTTGAAAGGTGGTCTGGTTTCCCGCTTCCGGCCTGAGCACGCGGCATGTGCTTCCGCGGGTCCCGTTACCCGGTTCCGGTGGTTTGATCGGGGTCAAAGAACGAAGCGAACATGCGCACAGAACGCCGGAAAGGAACAGAACCGGTATAAGGCGGAAACGAAGATGGTTTTTCATGAGGTCCCTTTCTCGCGTAATGTTATTTCCGAATTTCATTCTAACATATTTTCGTGAAAAAGAAACAATTATTTTGTTGGACTTGAAATATTATCGATTTCCAATTATAATCTATTTTAAATAGGTGTCTGTTGAAATCAGGTTTGGAAAGGAACGGGATATGGGCGTTTTGGATAAAAAGGAAATGCTGACGGCGGCCGGGATCGATGTGGACGGCGTCCTGCAGCGTTTTATGGGAAGCGAGAAGCTGATGGAGAAGTTCCTCCGGCGGTTTGCAGACGATGTGACGTTTGGGCAGCTTCGTGACTGCATCGCCGCCGGGGACTGCGACGGCGCGTTCCGTGCGGCGCATACGCTGAAAGGCGTGGCGGGCAATCTGGGCATGACGGAGCTGTTTCAGGGCGTGTCCGTCATGACGGAAAAGTTTCGCGCCCAGGATATGACCGGCGCCCAGGAGGATCTGTCCTTACTGCAGGCGGCTTACGACAAGGTAATGGAAGCGGTGAAAAATCTGTGATTCCGGCTCTTTGAAAGTTGGACGGCGGGTTTTTTACCGGGTGAGAGAAAGGGGAAATCCGGTTTGAGACATACGATTCTGGTTGTGGATGACATGGAGGTGAACCGTGAGATTCTGCATACGATTTTTGAACAGGAATACGACGTCTGTGTGGCGGAAGATGGCAGAGAGGCGATCGAGGTGATTAAGGAAAAGGGAGACGACCTGTCCGCGATTTTGCTGGATATCGTCATGCCCCATGTGGACGGGTTCGGCGTGCTGGAGTTCATGCGGGAGCACGGATATATGTCCTCCATACCGGTCCTGTTTATCACCAGCGATACTTCTTACGAGTCCAAACGGCGCGGTTATGAGATGGGCGTTTCCGATTTTATCAGCAAGCCCTTTGAGCCGGATATTATCATCCGCCGCGTGCAGAATCTGGCGGATCTGTACCGGCATAAAAATAATCTGGAAGAGATCGTGGAACAGCAGACCAAGGAGATCCTGGAAAAGAATGAAAAGCTGGGCGCGATGAACGAGCGGATCATCAATACGCTGGGGACCATTGTGGAGTTTCGCAGCGTGGAGTCGGGCAATCATATTTTCCGGGTGCGTTCCTTTACGGAGATCCTGCTGCGGTATCTGATCTGGGATTTCCCGGAATACGGCATTACCGAGGATCAGGCGGCCATCATCTCCTTTGCCTCCGTTTTGCACGACGTGGGCAAGATCTCCATTCCGGACAGCGTGCTCATGAAACCGGGCAAGCTGACGGATGAGGAATTTGAACTGATGAAGACGCATACGCTGCGGGGCGCGGAGGTGATCGAGAGGGTCTTTTCCGATGAAGATCCCGAATTCCAGCGTTACTGCTATGAGATCGCGCTGAACCACCATGAAAAATACGACGGACGGGGGTATCCCAACCGTCTGGCGGGGGAGGAGATCCCCATCAGCGCCCAGATCGTCTCGCTGGCGGACGTGTATGACGCGCTCACCAGCGAACGGGTTTACAAACCGCCTTTTTCCTACGACAAGGCATACGAAATGATTTTAAACGGGGAATGTGGGCAGTTTAATCCCAAGGTGATGGAATGTTTTCGCAAAGCGAAGCTGGAATTTGAACGCAAGGCGGAAGAACTCAAATAACGGCAGAGGTGGAAGATGCGCAGGATTTTATTAAAGCTGAGCGGCGAAGCGCTGGCAGGGGACAAGAAACAGGGATTTGACGAGCCGACGGTGCGGTCGGTGGCGCTGCAGGTAAAACAGCTTGCAGACGACGGCGTCCAGGTGGGCATCGTGATCGGCGGCGGCAATTTCTGGAGAGGACGCACCAGCGAGAGGATTGACAGGACCAAGGCGGATCAGATCGGGATGCTGGCTACGGTGATGAACTGCATCTACGTTTCCGAGATTTTCCGGTCCGAGGGGATGCAGACCGAAATCCTGACCCCCTTTCTCTGCGGTTCCTTCACGGAGCTGTTTTCCAAAGACCGGGCCAACCGGTGCCTGGAAAAGGGAAAGATCGTCTTTTTTGCGGGCGGCACCGGGCATCCTTATTTTTCCACGGACACCGGCGTGGTGCTGCGCGCCGTGGAGGTGGATGCGGAGGTGATTTTGCTGGCCAAGGCCGTCGACGGCGTATATGACGAGGATCCCAAAAAGAATCCTTCCGCCAGACGCTATGACGAGATTTCCATTGACGAGGTCATCGAGAAAAATCTTCAGGTGGTGGATATGACGGCTTCCATTCTGGCCCGTGACAATAAAATGCCCATGTGGGTATTTTCCCTGACGGAAAAGGACAGTATCGTACATGCGGTGCGGGGGGAATTGAACGGTACCAAAGTGACCGTCTGAGTAAAAAAGGGAGGTTATAAGATGGACGAGAGGTTACAGCAGTTTGAGACAAAAATGAAAAAGGCGCTGGCATATCTGGATGAGGAATATCAGGGGATCCGTGCGGGCCGCGCCAATCCGCATGTGCTGGATAAGATTCGCGTGGATTATTACGGGACGCCCACGCCTTTGCAGCAGGTTGGCAACGTTACCGTACCGGAACCGCGTATGCTTCAGATTGCGCCCTGGGAGAAGTCGATGATCAAGGCCATTGAAAAGGCGATCCTTGGCTCCGACGTGGGAATCACACCGTCCAACGACGGGAGCGTGATCCGTCTTGTTTTTCCGGAGGTAACGGAGGAACGGCGTAAAATGCTGGTGAAGGACGTGAAGAAAAAAGGGGAGGAAGCCAAGGTGGCGGTACGCAATATCCGGCGCGACGGCAATGACTTCCTTAAGAAAATGGCAAAAGGCGATGTTTCCGAGGACGAGGTCAAGGATCTGGAGGAAAAGCTGCAGAAGATGACGGATCAGTTCGTTAAGGATGTGGACAAGATGGTGGACGTAAAGTCCAAAGAGATCATGACTGTATAAATAGAAAAAAGAGGGGCAGGCATGGCCTGCCCTTTTTGACGCGGAGGAAAAGATGAAGATTCCGAATCATGTGGCCATTATTCTGGACGGGAACGGCAGATGGGCAAAGGCAAAGGGGATGCCCCGCAATTACGGGCACGTGCAGGGCGCAAAGCGGGTGGAGACGATCTGTGAGGAAGCCTGGAGGATGGGGATCCACTACCTGACGGTTTACGCGTTTTCCACCGAGAACTGGAACCGCCCCCAGGATGAGGTGGCGGCGCTGATGAACCTTTTGCGCAATTACATGAAGACCTGCCTGAATACGGCGGCCAAAAACAATATGTGCGTCCGGGTGATCGGCGACAAGACCAGGCTGGATGAGGATATCCGCACCCGGATCCGGGAATTGGAACAGGCCAGCGCCCAAAATACGGGGCTGCATTTCCAGATCGCCATCAATTACGGCGGCCGGGATGAGATCTGCCGGGCCGTGCGCCGGATCGCACAGCAGGTGGAACAGGGAACGCTTTCTTGCGCACAAATCAGTGAGGAACTGGTGGAGAAAAATCTGGATACCGCCGGAATCCCTGCGCCGGACCTTCTGATCCGTACCTGTAATGAGCAGCGCATTTCCAATTTCCTGCTCTGGCAGCTGGCCTATACGGAATTTTACTTTACGCCGGTGCCCTGGCCGGATTTTTCCAGGGAGGAATTGGTCAAAGCCGTAGAAGCATATAATCGTAGGGACAGAAGATACGGCCTGGTAAAGGAGGAGTGAGCATGTTTGGTGTGCGGCTTATGAGCAGCGCCGTGCTGGTGGTGCTGGCGCTGGTCTTTTTGCTGAGCGGCGGCCCTCTTCTGGGCGCGGCCACGCTGGCGCTCTCTCTGGCGGCCTGCAGGGAGCTTCAAAACGCCTGCGGCATAAAGGGGGAAAAGGATCACGGCGTTTTAAAAGCCATCTGCGATCTTGGTATTTTTCTGTTTTATCTGTCCATGGTCTTTACCGGCGATTTCGCGCTGGGAATGGGATGTCAGGTTTTTTTGCTTCTTGCGCTTCTGGTGTTTTATGTGGTTCGTTTTCCCGCCTGTCATGCCAGACAGGTGATGACGGCGTTTTTCTGTGCGTTTTATCCGTCCGTGCTGTTTAGCTACATCTATCTGACGCGTCAGCTGGAACACGGAGTTTATCTGGTTTGGCTGATCTTTATCAGCTCCTGGATCTGCGACACCTGCGCTTATCTTACCGGCATGGCTTTTGGAAAGCATAAGCTGGCCCCCGTTTTGAGCCCGAAAAAATCGGTGGAAGGAGCGGTGGGCGGCGTGCTGGGTTCCGCGGCGGTGGGGGCGGTTTTTGCGGCCGTCTTTTTGGTACCGGCCACGGGGCGCACCAGCGTCATCGCGTTTTTGGCGGTGATCGGCGCGGCAGGCGCGGTGATCTCCCAGGCGGGGGATCTGGCGGCTTCCGCCATCAAACGGGATCATGGGATCAAGGACTACGGAAAGATCATTCCCGGCCACGGCGGCATCATGGACCGGTTTGACAGCGTGCTCTTTACGGCGCCCGTGATCTATTATCTTTCCATACTGATGCTGTGAACGGGCAAAAGGAGAGAAG
>CANQUI010000064.1 GCA_947626995.1 uncultured Eisenbergiella sp.
GGGCCGCACACAATTCGCGAAAAAAACACGTCCTGTTACGAAGCAGATATTCCACTTTATTTCGAAAAAACGGTTGACTGCACGTAACGTGCAATTTTACGGTGATAAGGAGGTAAACAGATGCAGGCGGCAACATTGCGGGAAGTGTGTGCGAAATATAAGGTCTCCAGAAGGGCGGTGCAGGGGTATGAGAAAGCAGGGATTGTGAAACCGACGGGAAAAAATAAGATGGGCCATTTGTTATACGATACCGCTGCACAGGAGAGGATTGGAATCATTCATATGTATCAGGATATGGGATTTTCCATAAGAGAGATCAAAGAAATGATTGACGCGCCCAAAAGAAGCAGGATTCCGATTCTGGAAAATCAATTAAAAAAGTTAGAGGAGGAAAGGGGGCGGATTGAGGAACGGATTACAATTCTTTATGATTTGATACAAAAGGGATAAAAGGTTTCTGCAATATCTGCTTCAAAAATCAAAAAACGGGGACAGGATTACGAAAACAAAAAAACAATGGAGGAAACATCTATGAATAAAAAAACAAAGACAATCTTATGTATTGTAATATGTATGCTGCTGTGTGTTTCAGGCTGTAAAAACAACGCCGTCTCAAATTCTGCAGATCCGGAAAGCAGTATAGCGGGGACAGAGGCAAATACAGAGATAAATACAGAGGCGGATGCAGTAAGCCAGGATTCCGGCAGCCGGGATTCTGTTTTGGTAAAGGAGACGACGGCCCTAAGTCAGGAAGAATCCTCTGTTCCTGATGAGGAAGAGCCGCAGCCTGTTCAAATCGTGGAAAGCGATCTCAAACCGTCGGAGGGCTTTGAATTTGAAAGCAGCGGAGACGGCACATGCACTATTACCGGAATCGGGACCTGCACAGATAAAGATATTGTGATCCCATTGGAAAGTCCTTACGGAGAAACCGTTACGCTGATTGGAGAATATGCGCTGTATTCTCTTGAGGATGTGAACAGCATTACATTCGTAAACTACACGTATGAGATAGATAAATATGCCTTTCAATACGGGGAATTTACAGAGGTAAATTTCATTGGCGGCAGCCCGGTGATAAACCAAAGCGCTTTTTCCACCTGTGAGGACCTGACCTCCGTTTCATTTCGTAACTGCAATATTCAGGCGGACAAATATGCTTTTTATAGCTGCGGCAAAAATGCAGATGTAACATTTTCCGACTGTACCGGCGTGATTGGGGAATATGCGTTTCAATACAGCGATTTATTAAGCTTGACAATCAATAACTGCGAATTCCAAATAGAAAAAAGCGCTTTTTCCACCTGTGAGGATTTGACCTCGATTGTGGTTACAGACAGCATTTTGGAAACAGAAAAACATGCTTTCTACAGCCTCGGCGATTCGGCAAAAATTGAGATGACCAATTGTTCCTTAACTTTCGATGACTATACTTTCCAATACAGTTCTCTTGAAAGCTTGACAATTACCGGCCCCAAAGTTGAAATGGGAGAAAGCGCTTTTTCCACCTGCAAGGATTTGGCCGTTGTCAATATTGATTGCGACTCCGTATTTTTGGATGAACATGCTTTCTATGACTGCGAGGATCTGAAAAGCGTTTCCATATGCGAAAATGAAAAGACGGATCAAGAGATCAAAATTGATGACCGGGCATTTCAATACTGCGAAAAACTGGAGACGGTTCATATCGGGAATGGAAATATTGAAATAGGGGAATCTGTATTTTCCTCTTGCGCGGATAACCTGGAAATTTTCGTTGCAGGGAAGCATTATACTGCCGATGGGATTAAAGATGGATTAGATTGAAAATACAAGGAAGAAAATTCCCTGTCTTTACACAAAACGAATGGAGTGACTGCACAAATGGCTATGCGAAAAACGCATAGCCATTTTTGGGGTTTGTCCGCCCGATCCTTTCTCAGGAGGCGTGTCCTGTCGGGGTGTTTTTGTCAGGTTCAAACGCGATCACATCATTGGGAGTGCAGTCCAGTATTTCACATAACCGGCCCAGCGTATACATGGTGATGGATTTATTATGTTTCAGATTATACACCGTTTTGGACGGAATCTCATGCTTGAAAATCAGGGTATAGGTGGTAATGTGCTTTTGCTCCATCGTTTGCCATAAGGGCTGGTAATTAAAGGTGACCATACTTGTGCCTCCCCGTTTTTTTCTATTATCTTTCCCCGGAAACCGCTTGAATATACCGACGAAAATCGGTATAATGTACATACCGATAAAAATCGGCAGAAAGAAAATAAAAATTTTTCAAAAATATAAAACCTGCCGTACGATGGCGGTGTCTAATAAACAGAAGCGTAAGAAATACGTTTAGAAAATTCTAAGCGCCAACAGGGCGCAGAAAGAGAGGAAATGATTATGAAAAAAGTTTTCACACTGGCCATGGCCATGGCAGTAATTCTTGGCGGCATGATGAGCAACGCGATAACCGTAAAGGCGTGCGAATGGGATCCCGACTGCCATTACTTCTGCCCCCACGGCCCGAACGCTTCCATCGTATGCGGTAGCGAAGGCGACGACCTGGGCGTTACCTGGGACGACTCTGGTTCCGGCGATAACGGCGGTTCCAACGACGGTGGTTCCGACTCTGGTTCCTACGACGAGCCGTCCTACAGCGAACCCAGCTACGACGAGCCCGTGTACAGCTATGCGCCCGAAGACAACGGCAACTCCTACAACAGCGGTACGACCTATGACGAATCCAACGCAGCAGCCGATTCGGCCGACACGGCTGGCACGACCGGCGCAGCCACGGGCGGCGTCACGCGCAGAGGCAGCTTTGTCACAGTGCCCGGCTTCGAAGAGGCGCGTCACCTGTTCCAGAAAGACAAGACCTGGTACGCGATTCAGCACAAAGGCCAGGAAGTGGCCACTATCGCAGTCGTCGCTGCCGACGGACATGAAGTGACCTACAACGGCGTCGGTATGAAACAGCTGGAAGATGGCCGCTGGGTCATCAACATTGTCATCCTTGGCGGCACCGAGCTGACCGCCGAACAGCTGGCCGGCTATCAGGCAGTCGCCGTAGGAGGCGCCTGTGCGAACCTTCCTGCACTGGGCATCCACGGCGTCTGCATCAACGGCACCCTGGTGCGCGACATCGACGCAGAGGTGGCGGCAGCAGCCGCCGCCGCAGCGACAGCCGCGGCAAACTAAAGCCGCATAAAAAAGAAACAAGGAGTGGAAAGAAAGATGCAAGGAACAAGGTTTGGAAGATGGTTTCTCATGGCTGCAGTCGCCATGGGAGTGTTGTTAAGCGGCAGCCGCGTTCAGGCTGCAAAGGCGCTGAATGAGGCGTATGCCACCTCCGCCCGCAGCATGCTGGCGGATCAGGCCACCATTTCCTATACCGCGTCGCTTCCCGGGGTACCGGCCAGCGACGATGGTATGCTGTATCTGTACGAGCTGCAGCCCTATGAATATACCATCGCGGCGGGGGCCGTCCCGGTGGCCGCGATCCCGGCCACGGCGTCCCCGGTCTTTACGGTGCCCTATACGCAGGCCCGGCTCTATACGAAGCTGGCACTGGCGGTAAAGGCGGGCGGGCAGAATGTGATGATCGCCAGCCCCCAGTATATTACGAATCCGGAACGATTGGCGACGCATACCCGGGCCAGGCAGAACAGGGCCCTTGCCTCCCTTCAGGGCGTCCAGTTCAGCAATCTGTTTTTGTCCAACAATGTAAACGGGGTGATCGCCGGCGGGTTCACCACGGCCCAGATCATGAATCAGGGGAACAACCAGGGGATCACCAATCCCTATTCCCGGACGGGGATCCTGGCAGCGGACCCGCATCCGGTGACGCCCCGCTATTACATGCTCAACGCCTCCGAGCCTGCGGGGATTACGGCGCTGGCGGCCGAGCTGACCAGGTGCGCGGCCTCTTCTACCGTGGAAAATTATATCGTGGGCAATGAGGTAAACGTGCGTACCTGGAATTATATGATCTGGACGGACTGGGATCAATATGTGCGGGAATACGCCCAGGCGTTCCGGGTGGCATATAACGCCATCAAGAGCCAGAACGCCAACGCCCGGGTGTTTGTCTGTCTCGATCAGAACTGGGACAGAAACCGCCCGGCGGGTCACGGAGAATATTATGAATATATGGACGGAAAGGATTTTCTGGAAAAATTCAACGCCCTGATCTCCAAAGAGGGGAACATCGACTGGGGCGTGGCGCAGCATCCTTATCCGGTGCCGTTAACCTATGCCAAGTTCTGGGATATGAGCGGCTGTCCGGACGGGGCGTATATGAAAGCCCAGGTTTCTTCCGGCAAAATGCTGACCTTCCAGAACCTCTCCCTGCTGACGGATTTTCTGCAAACGCCCGCCATGCGCAGCCCTGCGGGAAACGTGCGGCACGTGATCTTAAGCGAGATCGGCATTACCAACGCCCAGGGGGTGGACGTACAGGCGGCGGCCCTGATGGCGTCTTATACGGCGGCCAGGAACAATCCCTTTGTGGAAGAAATTATTTACACCCAGGCGTTTAGCGAACCCATGCTGGACACCCGGTTTACAGGACAGTCCCAGCAGGTCTACGCCAGCCTTGGGACTCCCAACGAGGCGGCAATGGACGCCTGGGCCAAAGCCTTTATCGGCATCACCGACTGGTCGCAGGTGTTGAAATAGGAAATTGTTACAAACGGCGCAAGACGCCGCACAATATAGGAGGGAAAAACAATGTGTAATGATTACCAAAACAATTTTAAAGCAGGATTGCATACCAAAGTCAGACTAAATCGGTTTGACAGCGAAAGCGAGAAAAAGGTGTGCCTGATTCTGAACCGTATTCTGAAAGATTACGAGCTTGAAAAGATGATGCAGATACGCCTGACGCCGCAGCAGGCGCTGGACAATTATGTCGAGGTCAAGGTCGCGGACGATGAATATGGCGACTTTTTAGAAAACAGGCATAAGTGGATGAAATTTGATTTCATTTTTGAGGAAGTTTTCGAATATAAAAATGAAATGCACTATATTCCGGTGGCGGTGGTGGAGTTTGACGGCCCCTATCATAATACGGAAAAACAGAAAAAGCTGGACGCTTATAAAAACGGGGTCGTTTCCAACATTGGGGCAGAGATGATCCGGATCCGGTATGAGGATCTGAAACCGGGAAACGAAGAACAGCTCCGGGCGCTTTATGAAGAAGAAATTGTCATGGGCATCATTAAGGGCGTTTTTACAAGGACCGTCAATTTCAGAAAAAGCGGAGAACTGATTACGGAAAAAAATCAGAAACGCTTTAACAATCTGGTAGACCGGTATGAAAAGGCGCTGCAGGCGGACGGAGGAAAGAACGTGTTCTATCAGAAAATGCTCCGGTGGCTGCATACCTTAAAGGAGCTTGGCACCGTGTCCGCGAACTGAAAAAAGAAAGCGTTCTGCATATAGCCGCCCAAAAAGGGCAGGAGCAGCAATATGGCCCCTGCCCTTTTCAATGCGGCGCCGTCAGTCGTCGTTTTCCAGAGCGATCTGGCGGGTTAACTCATTCATCTCGCGGGTGAGTTCATAGATGGTTCTTTCGAGTTGTCTCAGACGCGCGCTTTTGTCGTTGTCTGCGTCACGATATTTATCCCGCACGATCAGCCGGGATACGTGATACCCCCTGTAAATAGCGTCCGGATTGACAATCAGATCTCTGCCGGATCTGCGCAGAAAGTCCGCGTCTTTTAAAATGCGGACGGTCTTGGCTACGGTCTGGTACGAGACGCCAGTTTTTTGGGCAATCTGGCGATAGGAGTATTTCAACTCGTTGTCGTTGTTCAGGTGGTTTAAGATCCAGTAGGCGACTTTGGATTTCCGGTTGCCGATCATGCCCATGGCGGGCAGGAATTCTTTCAGGAAGACTTTATGAAAATGGTCGTCCCGCGGCTTTTCCTCCCACGGCTGTTTCTTTTGCGGCTGTCCCGTTTTGTCCGAATACGAAAGCGGGAACGTTTCCCCGGTTTCCATATTGATTAGCGAAAATTTCGATAAGTTTGTTTGCGTATCCATATGACCCCTTCTTTCCTGCGGATGCCTGCCAATGCAACCCATCTGTCTGAATTGTAATCGCTCCGGTTTCGGACGTCAAGATATGATATGAAAAAACATATCAGTTTTGATAAAAAATCATATCATAAGAAAGAGCGGGAAACCCGCATAAAATAAGGGATTTCTGGCATTTTTGGATTTTGCGCCTTCTTATCTTTATTATAACCTATCTTTTGTGCCGTTTTTGCGATGCTTTGGCTGTGTGCCGTCATTGGTTCGGGACGAATCTCTTTGCGCGGATATTGCGGAGGGTTTTGGCAGGCCGGGGAGTGCGTGTGCTTTCGCACACCGGTCGTAACTGTGAAGAAAAAGCAAAGATGCGCTATGGATTCGAAAAAGGAGGAAAAGCGGATGAAGACAAAAACAGAAGGAATCGTGGTCGTATGCGGCGAAAGGGACAGCATCTACCTGCTGCGCTTTCAAAAGCCTGCGGCGCTGCGCTCTCCTGCGTTGACGGCAAAGCAGGCCGCGCACAGGGCGGCACTGGCGTATGGCAGGACAGAGGAAGGACGCGGGATCCTTCGGACGGGCAATCACCTGACCTATGAAGCCTTTCTGAATCATGTGCCGGAACAGATTCTGGAAAAATACGACCTTGTCCGGGAAATGGTCGTCGGGCCGGATCTGCTCATAGAGGGGAAGGAAACGGTGCTGTCCGCGCAGGAGACGGCGGTACTTCGGGAGGCGGAAGGGCTTTTTCAAAACGAGCCGAAACGGGAGTGGAAGAGTCGGGAGGCTGCGGCGCAGATGGGAATGATGTGGGGGATCATGTCGACTCTGCAGGATCTGGATGCCGACAGCCTTCCGGCGGACTGTCTTGCCGCCTGGGCAGAGGAATTTGCCCGGGGAGAAAAGGACGCGCAGGAAAAGACGCTGGTGGATTTCTTCTGGCAGAAGCTGGAGGAACGCCTGAAAGAGAAAGGAGGAACCTCAGATGATGTTAAATAAAATTCCGTTGTCCGTCCGCCTGGAGCGGCTCAAAAAAGGGTATGCCGCAGATCCGAGCTATGTGACCAGCGCCATCCGGCGGATGGCCGATATGCCGGTGAGCCGTTATCTGGATGCGTTTCCGGAGGAAAAAAGGATCGTTTTCTCCTTTGCGCGCCGGATGGGCATAGAGGCGGAGAATGTCACCTATCAGGAACTGGCCTGGCACATCCAAAAGCTGTATAAAAGCCTGGGGTCCCAGACAGACATGCTCAGCAGGGCGTGGCTGCATCAGGGACTGCAGGCGCTGGCCGCGCCGATGGTGAAAGCCTGGAGTGCAAAAGAGGAGGGAAAGATCCGTGCTTGAAGAAAAAGAATCCTTAAAAAGCAGACTGTGCCGGGTTCACGGCCGCAGCGGATGCCATATCGCCGCGTTTTCCCTGTTTATGGATGATTTCTTTCAGGAAGCGGCCCAAATGGGAAAAACCGATTTACAGCAGGACATTTTCCGAGGGAAAATCCAACCCCTGGTCAGTTGGCTGGGACATGAACCCCGCATGGCCGAATTGGTGAATCTGATCTGCAAAAAGGACGCCCCGGAAGGGCCCATGAGGCGGATCGAAAAGGAAAAAATGTCGCTGCTTTGCAACATTCTGGCGGAACCCTTTGCGGCGTTGTATCAGGTGAAAAAAGAAAAGGAGGCGAAGACAAAATGTATAACGGATTGATCCTGATGCCGGATATCCTGCGGGAGAGCAGCAGCGGATATCTGAAATGTTCCATCCTGGAAGAAATGTTCCGGGACAGGGAAATGGAATGTGTGGGAGAGATCACCCGGGAGTCGGTGTATTCCCTCATCCTGCAGCTGCGCTACCTGCAGAAGGAAGACCCGGACGGCCCGATCACCCTGTATATTAATTCCCCCGGCGGCGAGGTATCCAGCGGCCTGGCGCTCTATGACGTGATGCAGGCGGTGACATGCCCCATCCGGACGGTATGCGTAGGGCGTGCGGACAGCATGGCGGCGCTGCTGTTCATGTCCGGGGATCCTGGACGAAGGGAAATGCTGCCCCACGCGCGCCTCATGATCCACGACCCGCTGATCGCCGGCGGCGTCGGAGGCAGCGCCCTGGCTTTAAACGCGGTGGCCCAGGATCTGATGAAAACGCGGGAAATCGCGGCATCGGTCATTGCCAGACATACGGGCCATTCGCTGGAGGAAGTCCTGGCAAAAACGGCTGTCGACAGCAGCTTTGACGCACAGGAGGCCCTGGCCTGGGGACTGGCCGACCGAGTGATTGATAAAATCTGAAGAAGGGAGGAAGGAAGATGAACGAAAAAACATACCGGATCCTGGCGGCGGGACAAACCGCCGACAGCGATACCCGGCGGACGGGCCTAAATAACAACGATCTGGTGATCGGCCCGTCCGGAGCGGGAAAGAGCAGGGGCTATGTGCTGCCCAACATCATGCAGTGCAGCGAAAGCATCATCGTTTCCGACAGTAAGAACAGCCTGTGGCACAAAACAGAGAAGCTTCTGCGGCGGGCGGGCTATCAGGTGTTCTGCCTGGATCTGCGGAACTGCGAAAAGAGCTGCGGGTATAACCCGCTGGACTATATCAGCATCGATCCGGACAGCGGCCGGTATCGGGAGCAGGATATTCTGACCATTGCGGCGGTCCTGTCGCCGGTGACAATGAAGCAGGATCCTTTCTGGGAACTGGCCGCACGCACGGTTCTGGAATGTCTGATCAGTTATACGATGGAATGTCTGCCCTTACAGGAACACACCCTGGGCAGCGTGGTAACGTTGCTTCGGGAAATCGGTACCGGATATTTTCAACTGCTGATCAAGGAACTGGCAGAACTGGATCCGGACAGCTTCGCCCTGCAGCGGTGGCAAATGTTTCAGACCATGGCGGCCGCGGAACGGACAACCGCGTCGGTACTGGGAATTCTCGCGGAGAAACTCTCGCCGCTGGCCTTTCATGGGATGGAAACGATGTTCACCCGGACGGAAAGGATTTGCATCGCGGACATCGGACGCAGGAAAACGGCGGTGTTTGTCAACGTCAGCGATACGGACCGTTCGCTTGACCGGATGGCGTCCCTGTTTTATACCCAGGTGCTGCAGGAACTGTGCAATCAGGCGGATCAGATGCCGGACGGCCGCCTTGAGATGCCGGTGCGGCTGATTCTGGATGATTTTGCGGCCAACGTCAACATCCCGGATTTTGATAAGATCATCTCCGTGATCCGGAGCCGGGAGATTTCGGTCAGCATCATTTTGCAGAGCATTTCCCAACTGGAAGATCTCTACGGGGTTCAGAAAGCGATGACCATTATCAACAACTGCGATTCCCTGCTGTACCTGGGAGGCCTGGACGTCCAGACGGCCAGCTATATCGCGGTAAAGGCAAACAAAGCGGCCAGCACCATTCTGAATATGCCGCTGGATCAGGCGCAGCTTTTCATCCGGGGCAGCCGCCCCAGATTGGTGGAAAAATACCGTCTGGAGACCCACGCGCGCTATGCGGAACTGGCGGGCGAATAACAAAAAGCGCTGCTGCACATACGCAGCAGCACATGCGCTCCGGCACAGGAAAGGAGAATGAAAATGAACAAAGAAGATTTCAGAAACTGGTTGGATCAGCACAAAGAAAGCCATAACTCGATCGTCCAGGAATACCGGGGACACATCACTTCGTACGAAGAGGCTCTTCGCCGCTGCGGTTTCATGGACTACAAGACCGTCCGCTGGGACAGAGGCATCAGCGAGAAAGACGCCGCCCTGTTCGATTTTACGGGAATCCCCGAAGACAGGAGGCGCGGCTATGGCATCATCATCTCCCCGTTTACAAGAGAAACTCTTGAAGAGTTCCTGGAGCTTATGTACAACAGCTGGGAATGGCAGCAGGAGCAGGCGGAAGCCCAGCAGTCCGCACTGGAGCGCCTGATTGAAATGGGCGAGTTGGACGAACTGGACGAAGATGAGGAGGAATAAGGGATGCAGTAAACGGCGTATCCCGACGGCTTTACTACACCTGCATACAGACCGGGAAAGGCTGGCCTTAAAAGGGTCGGCCACCCGGTCTTTTTCCTTATAAACGGTATGGAACAGGCCAGAGGCAAATTGGCCAAGAGCCTGACCTGCAATTATAAAACCGGATGTTTCACTCCGTAATGGTATGTACGAAATTGTTATGAGGGGGCTATGTTATGGTCAGAGAAATTAGAGAAAACGAATGGTATGAGCTATTGAAATTGTATTTATTTTTACATGAAGAATCCGTTCCTGAAATTACGGAATATTTGATGAATACATGGAAAGACATTATTTGAATTATGCGAAAGAAATTGCGGAAAGAAAAAACTGCTATAAAATGATGCTGCTTACCGGATCAAAAAATGATTCGACTTTACGGTTTATAATAATGCGGGATATAACAGGACAGATAAGACCGCTTTTATGCAGTGGCTGAGTTTCCAGATACGGACTTGGTAGCATAGCCGATACGTTTTTGAAGTGATTTTATGTTAGAAAAAGGCATCCATCGTTTAGTTGAAGGATGCCTTTTTGTGCGCCCGATCGATGCCTGATTTAATCGGTTTTGATAAACGCAACGAAACATAACACAATCCATCGGAAAATGTCAGGTTTGCTTGGTGGACATGTGCTTCCTTTGCCTTTATGATGATGTTAAAAATAATTGCAAAGGTGGAATATTTATGAGAAAATACGATCTGGATAATATCAGATGGATTACGGTGGTGATTGTGGTGATCTACCACGTTTTCTATATGTACAATGCCGAGGGAATACTGGGAGGACTTGGAAAGATTACAAGCGTTCCGGTTCAGCATTATGATATCTTCCTGTATTTTGTATATCCGTGGTTTATGCCGGTATTGTTCCTTGTTTCCGGGATCAGTTCCCGGCTATATCTGGAGCGTCACACGGACAGGGAATTTATCAAGAACCGGACAAGAAAGCTGCTTGTGCCATCGACAATAGGACTTTTTGTTTTTCAGTTTATTCAGGGATATGTGTCCATGTCGCTTGGCACCGGTTTTAGGGAGCTTACAGCGGCGGGAGTTCCGAAGCCTGCGCTCTTTCTGATCATGGCTGTTTCCGGCAGCGGGGTCCTTTGGTTTATCCAGCTCCTCTGGCTGTATAGTATGATACTCATCTTCTTGAAAAAGGTCGAAAG
The DNA here is from genome assembly GCA_947626995.1 of uncultured Eisenbergiella sp. Classification (GTDB taxonomy): domain Bacteria; phylum Bacillota; class Clostridia; order Lachnospirales; family Lachnospiraceae; genus Gallintestinimicrobium. The sequence continues at coordinate 11,205 of CANQUI010000064.1, forward strand.
AGACAAGCTTCTGCGGGCGGGCGCAAAAACACCGGTTTGGCTTATTTTGTTATTTTATTTTTTGATTTGGGGATCCGCGCAGATCCTGAATGTGCCAATCATATCGGTGTATCGAATCGGGTTTTATTTTGTTTTCTTTTTCCTGGGATATTATGTATTTTCCCATGATAAAGTGATGGAAAAACTAAAGAAGTATGCCATTTTCCTGATCGTGATAGGAGTCTTGGCCTGTGTGATCTTTTCTGCATTTTATTTTGGCGCCAATTTTGCGGATCAACCGGTAAACAGAAGGCCTCTGTATGCGGCATGTGCATATTTTGGATCACTGGCTGTACTTTCCGGAATGGCACGGTTTGGCGATTATGGCAATCGTTTTACAAAATGGATGAGCAGAAAAAGCTTTGGCCTCTATGTGTTTCATTACCTTGGGATCTCATCGGTTGCTTTGCTGATCGCAAAGCCGGGATTGTTGCCGGCGCCTGTGTGCTACCTGTTAAGTCTTGCGGCCGGCTTTGCGTTTGGATTTGGACTTTATGAGATCATTTCGAGGATTCCGTTTTTCAGATGGGCTGTGCTGGGAATCAAAAAGGAGAAAAAGGATGTTTCAGGATAATCTGTTACAAATGAGAAAGATGAAAGGGTTCACACAGGAAGAAATAGCGGAAAAGATCGGTGTGACAAGACAGGCTGTGGCAAAATGGGAAGCAGGCGAAACGGTGCCGGATCTGGATAAATGCAAAATGCTTGCGGAAGTTTTCGAGGTATCTCTTGATGATCTTGCAAATTATGAGCCGGAAGAAAACATGGGACTGGGACTTCCGCCAAAAGGAAAACATTTATTTGGAGTCGTAACGGTTGGCGATAAGGGACAGATCGTCATTCCCGCAAAAGCACGTAAACTTTTTGAAATCTCCCCGGGCGACCAGCTGGTCGTTCTTGGCGACGAGGAACAGGGGTTGGCGCTCATGAAATCTGCAAAGTTCCTGGCATTTGCGGATGCCATCCGGTCAGGGA
>CANQUI010000065.1 GCA_947626995.1 uncultured Eisenbergiella sp.
CCGCCGTGTACCGAACGGTACGCACGGTGGTGTGAGAGGACGGCGGCTAATCACCGCCTCCTACTCGATTGCCTTTTTAATTATTCGCCCATATCATATTTATTCTGCTTGAACGCAGCGTAAACGAACAGAACCGGAATCAATGCTCTGATCACAAGGGTGATAATTCCGATGAACCCACCCGTCGGGATTATGGAGACTGCGTCGAATACAACGGCAAATATCAGGGTAACGACAGAAATTTTATAAACGAGACCGATATTCTTGTGCTGTAAGGCCATGATCGCGATAACAAAATTGACGATACCGCAGACTACGGATACAACGGAAGATACCCAGTAAAAGCCGCCCACCGACATACCGGAGCTAAGGACGAAAGCGTTGGTGGCGATGGAGCCCAGAACGCCCACACCGTACACAATCAGGTAGATGATTGCCATGATCTTTAAAAATGAAGTGATCGGTTTCTTTTCCATTTTAAAACCCTCCTGCATATGTAGATTTGATTGGAACATTTCTAATACAGTATACCATAATAAAAGATATTCCGAAAGGCATTTCACGACAGAATAACGCTAAATCAAGACAAATACAAAAAAACGGCGGACGCTGTACAAGGTCAGACGTCCGCCGTCTGCGAGGATTTAATTCCGGATCCGAGTCAGATCGCAGGAACAGTGATCCGCCGTGGTACCGCACCGGCTGTAGCAGTCGGGGGTTTTGTCCTGTACACGGCCCAGAGTCGTATTGTCGCAGGTTCTGTTTTGCAGCAGTTCCACCGGATTCGGCGCCACTTCATAACGGTAATCGGTGCCGGTGCAGCGGATGTGCTGGTCGATGATACAGTGCGTGGAAACGCTGTCCAAAGGCGTATTGACCGTCTTTTGGTAGAAGAAGAAGGGTGCGTCTGTTTTCAGTTCCCCAAGAGGCACGACACAGTCTTTCTTCTGGGTGTTTCCTACGGTGGTCTTTAATACCTGACGGACATATTCGATGTTGGGCCGCAGCTGCAGGATGGCCGGGAAAGCGCCGTCGCCCACCACCTGCTGATATTCCTTCTTTTCATATTTCCAGAGCAGATCCTTGGCAAGATGCAGGTGCGTGATCTCCTGATTCAGACATTCCTCCCATATCTGGCGGATGTAGTTGTCGCACTCCGTCATCATGCAGGAATAATACAGATAACATTCGGTGTATTCATGCAGCAGCAGGCTTTCCAGCCAGGTTGCGCTGGTGTCGATGAGGCTTTCATACTGGCTGACATGTTCCTCCTCGATCATGCCGATTTCCTGATACATCCGGCGGCCGATATCGGAAACCTGATAAAGATTGGCCACGTTCATATAGTAATTCATGGTCTGTTGTTCCGCGGCGGTGATGATGTTGACGTTCAGCTTTGTCTGCAGGCTGGCCTTGCAGTTGTCAATATCCCGGAAAATGCTGTCCTTGGGATAGCGGTGTTCGCTGATGGTGGGGCGGCCCGGGGTGATTTCCGTGTAGCCGCCTACCAGTTTTTCCGGGTAGACACCGTATTCCAGGTTCAGCAGGTTGGAATAGCGGTAAAGATGGTCGAAGTCCTCTAACAGGGCCAGGTTCAGCGCGTTGATGACGTGGCAGTCCGTTTCCTGTTTCGCCAGCACGCTGGTCAGATCTACCGCCAGCTGTTCATAGGAAATGGTGTGCTCCAGAATCGTCTCATCCTTCGGCTTTAAGCAGCTGATCCGCTTTTGCTGCTGCTGTTCGATGCGGCGCGTCATGGCCAGGCTGCGGCGCAGGTCGTCGTCGCAGCAGTGGCGGGAAAAGTTGCGGGAGAACCACTGGGCTTCGAATTCCGTTCCGTTCATCAGGATCACGCGGCATTTGGTGTAGGGATCCACGGTATCCTTGCAGTAGGGTTTGGGATACATGGTGTTCCAGTTCATAAAAGTCTGGTCTATCGGGACCGCTTTTTCTAAAAATGGATTAAAAGACATAAAAAATCTCCTCCTTCTATCTATATATAAGATATGCAGGGGAGATTTTTTGGTACAAAAAAGGAAGAAAACTTTCCCTCAGTCAAACCGGAAGGCGGCATTGCCGTCCTCGTCGTCGCCAAGCGCCTCTTTGAGCTTATCGTTGCTGGCTACAAAGGCTTCGTTGGCCAGATCCATATAGCGGATGAAAATGTCTTCCACCGGCTTATGCTGTTCCCGGGCGATGGTTTCAAAAATGGGCATCATCCGGTCCAACTGGACGGAAACCTGGGTTTTTTGCGGATCCAGATCCGGCATAGCCTGGTTGGCATACGCCGTGATGCGGTCCAAAAAGATTTTGTCTTCCTGTGAAAGCGCCATGTGAGATCGCCTCTTTTCCTGTTGGTATATTCCTATTTTAGCACTTGCGTTATATCCTGTCAAAATGTAAAATAGAGATGAAAACAAAGGACAGGAGAGAACCGATGGCAGAGATCAGACCGTTTCAGGCCGTCCGTCCGGCGGCGGAATTTGCGGCACAAATCGCGGCGCTTCCATACGATGTGGTTTCCCGTACGGAGGCCGGGCAGGAGGTGGAGAGAGAACCGCTTTCGTTCCTTTCCATTGATCTGCCGCAGCTGTACGACGGCCAGACAGAGGATATTTACGGCAGGGTGGGAGAACTGCTGCAGGAAAGGATCCGGGAGGGATATTTCATCCGGGAGGCGTATCCGTGCTACTATCTGTACGAGCAGTCCGGCAACGGCAGGAGCCAGACCGGAATCGGCGCGCTGACCCGGGTGGATGATTACCGGTCGGGGGTGATCCGGCGTCATGAAAATACCAGAGCCGATAAGGAGGCGGACCGGATCGCCCATGTGCAGGCCTGTCAGGCCCAGACCGGCCCCATCTTTCTGACATACCGGACGAAACAGGAGATCCGGGACATGACCGCATACATTCAAAGGACGCAGGAGCCGCTGTATGATTTTGTCTCTCCCGACGGCATCCGCCACAGGATTTGGCGCGTATCGGAGGAGGAGATGATCGAACGCTTTTACGAGGCGTTTGAAACGGTGAAGGTCTTTTATATCGCGGACGGGCATCACCGCTGCGCCGCGGCCGCGGCCTGCGCCATGCGGCTTCGGCAGCAAAACCCGTCGTATACGGGAGAAGAGCCCTGGAATTATATTCTTTCCGTGCTGTTCCCGGACGAAGAACTGCGGATCCTGGATTATAATCGGGTGGTAAAGGATCGAAATGGGCTTACGCAGGAACAGTTCCTGCAAAGGCTGGAAGCGTGTTTTACCGTGAAAAAGGAGGGCCCGGATCCGGTAAGGCCGTCCTGTAAGGGGATGTTTGGCATGTACCTGTCGGGCCAGTGGTATACCCTTTGCCTGCGGGAAGAATACCGGAGCCCGGATCCGGTGGAGGGGCTGGATGTTTCCCGCCTGCAGACGCTGGTGCTGGCGCCTGTCCTGGGAATCCGGGAGCCCCGTACGGATAAGCGGATCGACTTTGTGGGCGGGATCCGGGGGACAGACGAGTTGAAGCGCCGTGCTGACGAAACGGGGGGCGTGGCGTTCTGGCTGTATCCCACATCCCTGGAGGAGCTGTTTGCCGTGGCGGACGCCGGCCGGCTGATGCCGCCCAAATCCACCTGGTTTGAGCCAAAACTGCGCAGCGGCCTGTTGATTAACAGCCTGACGCAATCATGATAAAAGGGTGGGAAGAGACCACGACGGAAAAGGAGGGATTTGTATGAACGAGAAACTGTACAGGCTGATGAACTGGCCTGAGATCGAGGCGATCGTGTATTCGGAGGAGGATCAGCCGCACCAACTTTTGGGGCCGCACGCCGAGGGGAATATGACGCTGGTGCAGGCTTTTGTGCCGGGCGCCAGAGCGATTTCGATCTGCCAGGGGAAAAACAAAACCACGGAGATGGAAATGGCGGACGAGGCCGGCTATTTCGCCGCTTTGCTGCCCGGAAATGAGATCGGCGCCTATACCTATCTTGTCACAGACCAGGACGGCAGTCAGAGGGAAATCGAAGATCCCTATCGTTTCGGTCCGGTGATCACGCCGGAAGATACGGCCAAATTCAACGCCGGGATCCATTATGAGGCCTATCGGATCCTGGGCGCGCACCTGATGAAGATCGGCAGGGTCAGCGGCGTACATTTCGCCGTCTGGGCGCCCAACGCCATGCGGGTATCCGTAGTGGGGGATTTCAACAACTGGGACGGCAGGGTGCACCAGATGAGCAGACTCTGGGATTCCGGCATTTTTGAACTCTTCGTGCCCGGCGTGACAGAGGGGATGAATTATAAATTTGAGCTGAAGGTCAGGGGCGGTCTGACGTATCTGAAGGCGGATCCTTATGCTTTCGGGCAGCAGCTCCGGCCCGATACCGCGTCGGTAGTCCGCAATATCGACGGGTTTGCCTGGGAGGATAAAAACTGGATTTCGCGCCGGGAAAAACAGAACTTTGTAAAGAGCCCGGTCAGCGTTTATGAGATTTATCTGGGATCCTTTGAAAAGCCGGACGACGGCAGGCCCTATTACAGCTATCGGGAGCTGGCGCCCAAGGTGGTTGCCTACGTGAAAAAAATGGGCTATACCCATGTGGAGCTGATGCCTGTGATGGAGCACCCGCTGGACGGCTCCTGGGGGTATCAGGTCATCGGCTATTACGCGCCCACGTCCCGTTACGGCACGCCGGAGGATTTCATGTATTTTATCAACGAACTGCACAAAGCCGGGATCGGCGTGATCCTGGACTGGGTGCCGGCGCATTTCCCGCGGGATACCTACGGCCTGTCCGCCTTTGACGGGACCTGTCTGTACGAACACAAAGATCCCAGACAGGGCGCCCATCCGCATTGGGGGACGCTGATTTACAATTATGGCCGTCCCGAGGTGCGCAATTATCTCATCGCCAACGCGCTTTACTGGATCGAGCAGTATCATGCGGACGGGATCCGGATGGATGCGGTGGCCTCCATGCTGTATCTGGATTACGGTAAGAGCGACGGACAGTGGGTGGCCAATATCTACGGCGGACGGGAAAATCTGGAGGCCGTGGAATTTTTAAAGCACGTCAACAGTATGATTAAAAAGCGCGGCAAAGGCGCGATCTCCATTGCGGAGGAGTCTACCGCCTGGCCGAAGATCACCGGCGATCTGGACGACGGGGGACTGGGATTTACCTTTAAGTGGAATATGGGCTGGATGAACGATTTCCTGGGATATATCCGCAACGATCCTTACTTCCGCGCCCATCACCACAATGAACTTACCTTCTCCATGATCTATGCGTACAGCGAGCATTTCATGCTGGTGTTCTCCCATGACGAGGTGGTGCATGGGAAGGCTTCCATGCTGGGGAAAATGCCCGGTTATGATCCGGAAAAGTTCGCCAATCTCAAGGCCAGCTACGGCTATATGATGATGCACCCCGGAAAGAAGCTGCTGTTTATGGGGCAGGATATCGGAGAATACGATGAGTGGAATGAAGGCCGCAGCGTAGAGTGGGAACTTCTGGCGGACAAAAAGCACAGCGGCCTGCAGCGGTTCGTACAGCGCCTCAACGAGGTTTACCGCAGCTATCCGGCGCTCTATGAAAGAGACGACAGCTGGGAGGGATTTGAATGGATCAACTGCATCCATGCCGACGACTGTAATCTTTCCTGGCTCAGAAAGACCGAAAAGGAAGAACAGACGCTTCTGGTGTGCGTGAATTTCGCCAATGTGGATCGGAAGGGATATCAGGTGGGCGTGCCGTGGGAAGGCAAGTATGTGGAAATCCTGAATTCCGATGAGAAAAAATACGGCGGCGAGGGCCGGATCAACGCGTCCGTAAAGACGGCGAAGGCGGTTCCCTGGGATGGCAGGGAATATTCCATCAAGATCCGTCAGGCGCCCCTGTCCGTGAGCGTTTTTGCCTATGAACCCTATACGGCCGAGGAAAAGAAGGCAATGCGTCTGGCCAAAGAGGAAAAACAGAAGAAGGCAGAAAAGAAGAGCAGGAAAGGGAAAACGAAGGCATGAAAGGGACGGATGATATGCAGCGGCAGATCGGAATTGTGCGGCAGTATCTGGATCAGCTGCCGGATATGGCGTTTACGCTGGCGGTCCGTTCTGTCCTGGCCCTGATCCTGTTTGTGGTTGGCAGCCGGCTGATCGCTTTTTTGCGACGCCTGATCAAACGGGCGCTGGTCAGGTCCGGCGCCTCCACGGAGGCCAAGCAGTTTCTGGATTCGGTCCTGAAAGCGGTGCTGCATGTCATCCTGATCCTTCTGATCCTCCAGGTGTTCGGCCTGGAGGCGGCCAGTATTGCCACCGTGATCGGCTCGGTGGGCGTGACGATCGGATTGGCGATACAGGGCAGCCTGGGAAACTGCATCGGCGGAATCCTGATCCTGACGCTGCGCCCGTTTAAGGTCGGAGATTACATCATAGAGGATACGCATCAAAACGAAGGCGTGGTGGAACAAATCACCATTTTTTACACCAGACTTTGTACCGTGGACAACCGGATCGTCCTGATCCCCAACGGCACGCTGGCCAACTCCAGCATGACGAATGTGACCGGCGCGCCGTTTCGGCGGGTGGATCTTACCATCTCCATTTCCTATGATTCGGATGTAAAAACCGCCCGGCAGGTGGTAAAGCAGATCGCCGCCGCACATCCGCTGGTGTGTCAGGAACGGGACGTTTCCGTTTATGTGGACCATTTTGAAGACAGCGGCGTAGCGCTTCTGATCTTTTTTTGGGCCAAAACCCAGGATTACTGGCAGGCCCGGTTTGAAATGCTCGAGCAGATCCGAGAGGGGTTTGACGCGGCGGGCGTTCGCATCCCTTATCCCCGGGTAGACGTCTGTTTGAATCCGGACAAAACCGACCGGTAAGGATTTATGAAAAAAAGCTTGCCAAAACTTATTTTTACAGGTATAATATCCATTGTTGAGAATTTGCCGGGATAGCGCAGTTGGTAGCGCAACTGATTCGTAATCAGTAGGTCGAGGGTTCGAGTCCCTTTCCCGGCTCTCACGGTTGGCAAAGCGGCTGATGTTTCATCATGTCGCTTTTCTTATGCGAAAGGAGAGGAAACGATATGACAGCGTACAAGGATAAAAGCCGGGAGGAGCTTTTACAGATCAGGGAAGAGCTCGCCGCCGCTTACGGGGAATTTCAGAAAAAAGGACTGAAGCTGGATATGTCCAGAGGAAAGCCCAGCGCAGAACAACTGGATCTTTCCATGGGGATGATGTGCGTTCTGGATAACTTTACCGATCTGAAATGCGAAGACGGCACGGATTGCCGGAATTACGGCGTGGTGGACGGTATCCCGGAGGCGAAGCGCCTGCTGGGAGAACTGATCGAGGTGCCGGCGGAAAATATCATCATCTATGGCAACTCCAGCTTAAACGTCATGTACGACGTGGTCTGCCATGCCTACACCCACGGCGTGATGGGAATGACGCCCTGGTGTAAGCTGGAGAAGGTAAAATTCCTCTGCCCGGTGCCCGGCTATGACCGGCATTTTTCCATCACGCAGCACTTCGGGATCGAAATGATCAACGTTCCCATGACGCCGGAAGGCCCCGATATGGATCTGGTCGAGAAGCTGGTGAGCGAAGATGAGGCGGTCAAGGGAATCTGGTGCGTACCCAAGTATTCCAATCCCCAGGGCTATACCTATTCGGACGATACGGTGCGCCGCTTTGCCCGTTTAAAACCGGCCGCCAAAGATTTCCGTATCTTCTGGGACAACGCCTACAATGTGCATCATTTGTACGATACGCCTCAGGATGTGATTTTAGAGCTGCTGCATGAGTGTGAAAAGGCCGGAAATCCGGATATGGTTTACAAATTCAGCTCCACCAGCAAGATTTCCTTCCCCGGATCCGGCGTGGCGGCGCTTTCCGCTTCCAAGGCCAATCTGGACGATCTGCGCAGCCAGCTGAAGGTGCAGACCATCGGTCATGACAAAGTGAACCAGCTGCGTCATGTGCGCTATTTCAAAAGCATCGCCGGGATTGAAAAGCAGATGGAAAAACATGCCGCGATTATGCGGCCCAAATTCGAGGCGGTGTTAAATCTGCTGGAGAAGGAACTGGGCGGCCTGGAAATCGGTTCCTGGACAAAACCCCACGGCGGTTATTTCATCTCCTTTGACTCCATGGAGGGATGCGCCAAGGCCATTGTGGCAAAAGCAAAGGAAGCCGGCGTAGTGATGACCGGAGCGGGCGCGACCTATCCTTACGGCAGGGATCCCAAGGACTCCAATATCCGCATCGCGCCTTCCTATCCGCCGATGGAAGAGCTGATCCAGGCCACCGAGCTGTTTGTGCTGTGCGTCAAGCTGGTCAGCGTGGATAAAATCCTGGAAACGAAGTGAGAGAGACCTTATGACAAACGAATGAAATCAAAAGAAGATCAAGGGGCGCGCTCAGGTGAAAAAGAGGCTGGTATCGCTTGACATGGCAAAAGGGCTTGGTATCATCATCGTCATGCTGATGCATTGTTTATCTTCTTTTTTATCACGGGTTACAATTATAAGCCGGGCAAAAGAAGCATAAGACAAAGCATAAAACAAAGAGCAAAACAGATTGTGATACCGTTTTATCTGTATTCGGCTGTCATAATAGCAATCAGCGCGATCCTATTCATTGCAACGGGCGAACGGGCGCCGCAGGATATTCTATACGATACAATTCAGTATTACTGTGGAATAACCACTCATCACATGGAAATATTTATCGGTCCGTTATGGTTCCTTCCCACAATGTTTCTGTCGAGTGTTGTGTTTTTCTTTCTTGTGGACTTCTCGCTCGGATCAACAAAGCGAATGGTTCCGATCATTTTGGCGCTTACTGCGATTTCCGCACTTACCATAGGATATACCACGGCGGTTCCGTGGAGGCTTCCTCTGGTGCCGGTGTGTACGGCGGTTATGTTAGTCGGCGCTTATGCGGGACAGAAACACTTTTTTGAAAACCCGCCCCTTAAGAGCAGAAAGCTTGTGCTTTCCGTTTTGGGATCTGTGGCGTTATATATTGTCCTGACGGTTATATTCGGAACCACAAGACTTATTTCCAGGGGGATATTGGGCAAATACGGCGGATGGAGCGTATTTACGGCGTTTCTTATCGCTCTGGTGCAGATTTACGCGTTCGTATTCGGCTGCGAGCTGATGTCAAGGTCAAAGACACTCGCGAGGTGAAGGGCCGAATCAACAGGAGTTTTTCATACGATCCGGCCCGGCGTATTTATTTGTCAAATTTATTTTTATCAATGACAATTATGGTATTATTTAATCCAAGCGCCCTGCGGTATTCAATTGTATTCGCAAGATGGGATGTAAGATATATCCCCAGTTTTTCGTCGTTTTCAGCCGGATTTTCATGAATATAGCGCACAGGATCAAACTCTCGGCCGTTATCACGCATACGCACTATGATTGCATGATCCTTATTTAAAATCATAATATCAAACCACCTTTTCTCACCCGGCGAAAAAGCGTGACGGACGATATTTCCCGCCATTTCTTCTATGGAAAGTCCAAGCACATTAAGCGCGTGGAAATCGATAGCCGTTACCGGTGCACTGTTCGTTATTTTTTCGGAAAGCGTCAAAACTTCATCGATATCGTTGCCTATGGAAACATCCCATCGCGGCTTTCCCTGCCTGCCAAAATCTTTTCCGAGCATCATAAAGTCGGAAAGCGCGGGCAGAATTTTTTTGCTCTGGCACAGCACGATTATGTAAAGGGTAATCGCGGTCAGAACCTCTCCGATTAAGAACGCGAACCACACGCCGTTGCTTCCGAACGGGCGAACCAGCACAAGAGCCGCCAGCACGGCATAGACAAACGACTCCAAAATACAAATCATGGCTGCCATACTGCTTTTTTTTGTACTTTGATAAAAGTTCATCCAGACCAGGTTAAACAGCTGAACGGGCATACTGACAGCGAACACGCGGACAGCGGCGGCTGCCATGTCAAGTGTTTGCGGGTCTTCTACTCCCAGCAGCCTTGCGAACAGCGGCGCTATGATCAGCAATACCGCGGCTGCGATGCCGCTAAGCAGGATTCCTGTTTTCAACGTCGTCCGTACGGTATTTTTAAGGGCAACCGGATCCTCTTCCCCGAAAAACATTCCGGCGACCGGCAGCAGCGCCTGACCCACTCCCATGGTAACCGCTCCGATGATATTAAATGCCTGCGTTCTGACATTAAGTGCGGTCACGGCGCCTACTCCCACGACTGTGACTAACAGGTTATTAAATATTGCTGTTTCAAACGTTACGCAGATGCGGCTGATTGCAGTTGGCGCTCCCGAGGCGGTGATTGCTTTTAATTCGGTGATGAGCCTCCCTGGTACGGTAAAGCGCAGGGCGCGGTTTTTTTTCGTAAAATGCGTCAGCGCTACCGCTACGGCCAGAAAATAGCTGATCGTTGTGGCAAGGGCCATGCCGAACATTCCCTGGTGAAAAACCAATACCATCATCAGATCCAGAATAATATCCATCGCGGACATCACTCCCATGGAGATCAACGGCATCTTTGCGGAACCGTCTATTTTTACAAATCCGGTCAGTGTCGGCAGCATGATTGTCGGAACAGCGCCCAGAAAATAACCGCGCAAATATTCGACTGTCGGTTCGACAAGCTCGTCTCGCGCTCCGAGCGCAACAGCAATCTGCGGTGCGAACATTACGCCGATGACCGTCAGTATTCCCCCCACAATTATCGTATATGTGATTCCTACGGAAAAAACACGGTTCAGGCGTTTGGTATCGCCGCTGCCGACAGCCTGGGCCGCCTGAGCGGTTCCGCCGGAAGAGGATATGTTTCCGACCGTTGAAAAAATCAAGCTGATCGGTCCGACTATTCCCATCGCGCCAAGGGCGTTTGTTCCGAGAAAGTGACCGACAACAATATTATCGATGAGCATACCTGCCGTGACAGCCAACGCCGTCAGAATGGATACCAATAAAAATGATTGATATACCTTTTTCACCACATAATCGTTATTCATATCAATTTGTCCTTTTGCTCATCTCCGACATCGCATCAAGGATGTTGTCCGCCTTTATAACATGATTGTAATACGCCCGTATGCTTTCCATGTTGTTCACAACGCCGCAGTCTTCAATTTCCTGTAACGCAATCACGCTCAGTGCGACGCGGTAATTTATAAACAGCTCCAGCTTATCCCAGTAATTCTCATCACACTCCTTATTCAGGGAATATCCGATTTTAAGGTATGGCAGGATGTCCTCGGAAATCACCTTTCGGAAGCTTTCTCCGTGCATATATCCTCTTTGCAGAATATCAACGATAAAAACAGCGACATCAAGCAGATAATGCGCATATATGCAGCTGTCAAAGTCAAACAGCCAGATATTGTTTGTTTCCACAAAGAAATTGGCAAGATGAAAGTCCCCATGGCACAGACCATATACGCCGACATCTTTCGGCAACGCCTCGATTTCATTGATAATTCCCTCAATTTTATCCTGAATATCCTTGTCAAAACGATCCCGCAGACGATTCCAGCGCCAGTCGAAATCCTCTTTCAAGGTTTTCCTTTTATAATGCATCCCAAGCCTCTGCTCCTCCTCGCTGACCTTATGAATCGTTCCGAGCAGTTCGCCAACGCATATAAATAACATGGGTTTTACTTCGGTTACGGCCTGCACATTGCCGCGCGCTGTGCGGAACATACTTGCGCGGTATGTAATACCGTCAATCACGAATTCTTCAATGATTTTGTTTCTTAATGAGGTCGACGGCTCGCAGATGGTTTGTTTGAATTGCTTCAAATCGTCTACCCACATCAGCTCGCTTAAAAGTTCCTTCCTGCTTTTTTTCGGTGTCATGCTCACTCGTATCATATACGGCTTGCCGGGAAAAATAAACGCATAATTCTGTGTGGAAAACTTACATTCCGCTTCTTTAATATCCATCCCGTAGTAATCCAGGAGAATCTCGCGCATTTGCCGCATTAACTTCTCGTTCATAGTTTGCTTTTCCTCCT
>CANQUI010000066.1 GCA_947626995.1 uncultured Eisenbergiella sp.
AATGATATACAAAATCCAAATAAAATGATAAGATAATAAAAAACGGGAGGCAGGGATATGAGACTGGAATTTATCGGCGCCGCTCATGAGGTGACGGGCAGCTGCCATTACCTGGAAGTCGGAAAGACGCATCTTCTGGTGGACTGCGGTATGGAGCAGGGAGTCAATGTCTTTGAAAACTGCGCGCTGCCCGTGGAGGAGGCGATGATCGATTATGTGCTGGTCACACACGCCCATGTGGATCATACGGGACTCCTGCCGCAGCTTTACGCCAAAGGATTCCGCGGAAAGATCTACGCCACGGAAGCTACCGCGGATCTTTGCAGCATCATGCTTCGTGACTGCGCCCATATCCAGATGCAGGAAGCAGAGTGGAAGATGCGCAAGGCGAAGCGTCATGCGGGAGCGCAGGCGTACGAACCGCTGTATACCATGGAGGATGCGGAGGAAACCATCCGGCGAATCATTCCCTGTCCCTATGAGAAACGGATCAGTGTCTGCGAAGGCGTGGAGATTCGGTTTACCGATATCGGTCATCTGCTGGGCTCCGCCAGTATCGAGGTCTGGGCTTCGGAGGGCGGTGTCTGTAAGAAACTGGTGTTTTCCGGCGATATCGGAAATGTGGATCAGCCGCTTTTGCGGGATCCGCAGCCGACAAAGTCGGCGGATTACGTCATTATGGAATCCACGTACGGGGACCGCAGGCACAGCGATTCAAAACCGGATTATATTGCGCAGCTGGCCGGGATTTTGCAGGAGACGTTTGACCGGGGCGGCAACGTGGTGATCCCCTCCTTTGCGGTGGGCCGGACGCAGGAAATGCTGTATTTCATCCGCGCCATCAAGCAGCAGGGACTGGTGACAGGGCACGGGGATTTCCCCGTATACGTGGACAGTCCCATGGCAGTGGAGGCCACCGGCGTGTTCATGCGCAACGAAGCGAGCTGTTTTGACGAGGAGGCGCTTGCCCTGGTCCGCCAGAGGATCAACCCGATCTCCTTCCGGGGCCTGCGGCTGTCCATTTCCAGCGAGGAATCCAAGGCGATCAATTTCGACGAAACGCCAAAGGTGATCCTTTCCGCCTCCGGCATGTGCGACGCGGGACGGATCCGCCATCATCTAAAGCACAATCTCTGGAGGCCGGAGTGTACGATCCTGTTTGTGGGCTATCAGTCGATGGGGACCGCGGGACGCGCGCTTGTGGAAGGGGCTTCGGAATTAAAGCTCTTTGGAGAGACCGTGGATGTAAGGGCCCGGATCAGGACACTGGCCGGGATCAGCGGACACGCGGACAAAGACGGTCTGATCCGGTGGATCACGGGATTTGAGGAAAAACCGGCGCGGGTCTTTGTGGTGCACGGGGAGGACAGGGTGACCATGTCCTTTGCCGACTGTCTGCGGGATGAATACGGATTGTCCGCGACGGCCCCCTACAGCGGGACCCAGTTTGATCCCATCGGGAATCGTTTCCTGTACGAAGCGCAGCCGGTTCTGATCAAAAAGAAGACGGCGTCTCACGGCCCCGTGGGCGTTTACGGCAGGCTGGTGGCGGCGGGCGACAGACTGGCGGCCGTGATCAAGCGCTGCGAGGGGATGGCCAATAAGGATCTGGCGAAGTTTGCGGATCAAATCAACGCGCTCTGCGACAAATGGAGCTGAAACGGAGGATGCAATTATGAGTATGGCGGATACGGTCTTTATCGGGATGTGCCGGGATATTCTGGAAAACGGAACCGACACGAAGGGGGAAAAGGTGCGTCCCCACTGGCCGGACGGCGCGCCCGCATATACCATCAAAAAGTTCGGCGTGGTTAACCGTTATGACCTGTCCCGGGAATTTCCGCTGTTAACGCTGCGGCGCACGGCCTTAAAAAGCGCCACGGACGAAATGCTTTGGATCTGGCAGAAAAAATCCAATAATATCCATGACCTGCACAGCCATATCTGGGACGAATGGGCCGACGAAGACGGCAGCATCGGCAAAGCCTACGGGTATCAGCTGGGCGTGAAGCACCGGTATCGGGAAGGCATGTTCGATCAGGTGGACCGGGTGATCTATGATCTGAAGCACAATCCCTTTTCCCGCCGCATCATGACCAACCTTTACGTGCATCAGGATCTTTACGAAATGAACCTGTATCCCTGCGCCTACAGCATGACGTTTAACGTGACCCAGAAAGCGGGAGAGGAGAAGCTTACGCTCAACGCCGTTTTAAACCAGCGTTCTCAGGACGTGCTGGCGGCAAACAACTGGAATGTGGTGCAGTACGCCGTACTGATCCATATGCTTGCGCAGGTATGCGATATGCAGGCGGGAGAGCTGGTGCATGTGATCGCAGACGCCCATATCTATGACAGGCATGTGCCCATCATCCGCGAGCTGATTGAAAGAGAGCCGTATCCGGCGCCGACTTTCTGGCTCAATCCCGACGTGCACGATTTTTATCAGTTCACCCGCGACGACGTGCATGTGGAAAACTATGTGACGGGCGAACAGATCAAAGACATTCCCATTGCCATTTAAAAAGGAGGAAAATGCGATGAATATGATTGTCGCGGCGGACCGAAACTGGGCCATCGGCAATCGGGGGGATCTGCTGGTGCGCATCCCCGCCGATCATAAAATGTTCCGGACGGAAACCACCGGCAAGGTAGTGGTGCTGGGCCGAAAGACCATGGATACCTTTCCCGGAAAGCGCCCGTTAATCAACCGGACGAACGTGGTGCTGAGCCGTCAGCCGGATTATGCGCAAAAGGACGCCATCGTGGTGCACGATCTGGAGGAACTGAAAAAAGAGCTGGAAAAATACGACAGCAGAGACGTTTATATCATCGGCGGCAGCAGCGTCTATCAGCAGCTTCTCAGCTGGTGCGATACGGTGCATGTGACCAGAATCGACCACGCCTACGAGGCGGACGCCTATTTCCCGGATCTGGATCGGGATCCGGACTGGGAGATCACGGCGCGCAGCGAAGAGCAGAGTTATTTTGATCTGACCTATTATTTTCTGAAATATGAAAGGGTGATACGACCCGGACGGTGTTGACAAAGCCGGATGCAGGTCATATAATAATAGCTGCAGCATACAAAATGGCTGCAGGACACGGGCTAGTCAAGGTTTCGACAGGGGCTTTGCAGCTGGAGAAGCTATCCGCAGGCGGTGCGTCAAACCGCAAACCTAAATATAAACGCTGAAGATAATTTAGCATACGCCGCCTGATGGCGGCTGTCCGGCTTAGCGCACTCACACGTTAAGATACGGGCATCGACTGATGTGAGAAACGATGCAGGTTAAGCTTTGTCCCTGCAGGCGTATCATGAAGCTACCAAGGACGTCCGGATGTCTGTTTCTGGACGCCTGAGGGAACCGTCCGGAGAAAGACCGGGCAAAACGAACAGACTATGATAGTAGAAGGACAGGGAATGAGCTTTTGGACACGGGTTCGACTCCCGTCTAGTCCATCGGAGAGAATGTCTGAAAAGGAAAGGTTTCTGACATTCTTTTCTTTTGACCAGACGCTTCGGCATAGGAGAGAAAGGGAGGATTACAATAGAAACTGCAAAGGAAAGGTATCGGATACTCAATCGCGATTTCATCAAGTATATGGCCATGATAGCAATGACGCTCAATCATGTTGCCTTTCTGTTCTTAGACGAATCGCAATGGCTGGGGTTTTTCTTCCGGCAAATCGGCTATTTTACCGCGCCGGTCATGATCTTTTTTCTGGTGGAGGGGTATGGTTATACCCACTCAAAGAAGAAATACCTGTTTCGTCTGCTGGGAGTTGCCCTGGTCGCGCAGGTTCCCTTTAGTCTGATGGTCTCCGGAGGAACCCGATTTTTCTACCCGATGTTTAACATGCTCTTCACCCTGAGCCTTTGCTTTTGTGTCCTTTTGATTCAGGAATATGTGACGGACAAAAAGCTGGCCGTGATAGGGATCGCCTGGATTGTGCTCATCTGCGGTTATTGCGACTGGGGAAGCATGGCCCCTTTGTTTACGCTTTATTTTTCCTGGGCAAAAGGCTCGGAAAAAAAGAAAAGGATCGCCTTTTTCTTCCTGATTCTTTGCTATTATACGGAATGTTTTCTGTTTGGAATGACGGCCAGCTGGCCGGTGGCAACCACGATTCCCATGCTGATCCTGCGTTTTCTGATCAGTCTTTCCGGCATTGGACTGGCGGCCGTTTCGATCCTGTTTTTGTATAACGGCAAACGAATGAACTGCGGCACCGTGGGAAAAACGATTTCCAAGTGGTTTTTCTATTTGTATTATCCGGCGCACATTCTTGTGCTGGTCCTTATTCTGATGCTGCGTTAAAAAGCGCCTGCGCGGGCGCGTGGAAAGGAGCCGTATGGGATGCGCAAAAAAAGAGCGAGAAGAAGACGAATGATAATGCTCCTGGCGGCAGCGATCGTGGTATTTGCCGCGGGCTGTACGCTGATCTACTGGAATCTTCCGGGAACGAAGCTGGACAGAACGCTGGACCGCGCGGCTTCCTGTATGGTGTCTTTGGATTATGTACAGGCGCAGGAGGCTTATGAGCAGGCGTTGTCCATTGATGAAACCAGCGAACGGGCCTATCGCGGACTTGCGGACGATTTTATCGCGCAGGGACAGGAGCAAAAAGCGGAGGAGGCTCTGCTGCGCGGTTATGAGGTCACCGGCTCCGAGGTTCTTTTGCAGAACTATATTGCCACGGTATTAAACGATGTGGTGGATCATGTCAATGGGGGACAGGCAGATTTTTCGCTTCTCAACCGGTGCCTGGATATGCTGGAGCTTTCTCCCGGCGATTCGGATACGCTGTCTTTGCTCAGCGCCTGTGCGGACCGGGTGCTGGTCGCCGACGGGCGTTCCACCGTCATGCTGGATGGGCTGGACGGCAGCGAGTCCTTTTCCTCGTATGAGAGTTTTGTGAACCGGCTGCTTTCTTTTGCGCGGACGGATCCGGATTCTTACAGGTCCGTGGTGGAGGCGTATTGTGTGATACAGGCGCCCCAGGTCTATCTGAGCCTTTCTCATGCGAAGGCGTACCGGTCGCTTTTAGAGAGCGCCAAAGAGCTGGGCGTTCAGGGTGCGGACGATCTGCTGGCATGCCTGGATCAGCAGGAAGAGGTGAGCGCTTTCTTTTCCCCCATGTTTGAGGAGTTTGAAGCCGAAAATTATGAGGCGGCCAAGGAGTTTATCGTAAGCCCCGGCTATACTGCCATCCGGGATGATTTTATTCGGGAAGAAACGGAATACTGGTATGGGAAATCCTATATTCCCGTGACGAAAGAGGCCATCGTATTTTTTCAGACGCAGGACGGAACCCGGTTTTCCTTTGTAGAAGACGACAGCATAGCGGCCCCGACCGGAACCATACGGGTCTTGGGGCAGACGATGCTGGACCTGGGCGTACAGCGAAGCTGTATCGAGTATGTCCCCGCATACGATCCGGCCCATTATTATCCCCATGTTGAATATGAAATTGTATATTGGAATACAATGGTAAGCGGAATCGCAACGGATAACACCAACGTGGTATCCCGTATGAACTATCGCTTTGCCGAAAAAACCTATACCGCAGAGGGCATGGAAGCGAATATGATCTATGACTGGGGCGGAAGCAATGAAGAAAGAAAGACAGAATAAATCGGATATGATCACAGGGGAGCCGGGAAGAACGCTGCTTCTTTTCGCCCTGCCCATGATCCTGGGAAATCTTTTCCAGCAGTTTTATAATATGGCGGACTCTGTCATCGTAGGACGTTTTGTGGGAGAGAAAGCACTGGCGGCCGTGGGCGCATCCTATGCGCTGACGACCGTTTTTGTTATGCTTGCCATCGGCGGCGGGACCGGTTCTTCCGTGATCACGTCACAATATCTGGGAGCGGGGAAGCGGCGGGAACTGAGAACCTCCGTATCGACGGCGCTGTCCGCTTTCTTTTTTCTTGGCGTCCTGCTGGCCTTTTTGGGCTTTGTGTTTTCCGACGGGATTCTTCTGGCGCTTAAGACGCCCGAGGATATCCGCCAACAGGCCGGTTTGTACCTGCGGATCTATTTTTCGGGCCTTCCTTTTTTGTTTCTGTACAATATCCTGGCGGCCATGTTTAACGCGATGGGGGATTCTAAGACGCCGCTGTATCTGCTGATTTTTTCCTCCGTCTTAAATGTGCTGCTGGATCTTGTGTTCGTGGCGCTGTTTTCCATGGGCGTGGCGGGCGTGGCGGCGGCCACGGTGATTGCGCAGGGAATTTCCGCCGTCCTCTCTTTTTGCCTTCTGCTCAAAAAGCTGCGCAGAGATTTCGGAAGGGACGAAGAAGAGGCGCAGTCCGTATTTTTTGACCGGAAGATGTGGAAAAAGATGGTCCGCGTGGCGATTCCCACCATGCTGCAGCAATCCATCGTATCCGTCGGGATGCTTCTCGTACAGTCGGTGGTCAACGGCTTCGGTTCGTTGGTACTGGCGGGTTTTACCGCGGGAACGCGTATCGAATCCATCTGCATTGTGCCCATGATCGCCATGGGAAACGCCGTTTCCACATTTACTGCCCAGAATATGGGAGCGGGACAGCCGGACCGGGTTCAAAAAGGGTATCGGCTGTCCTACGGGATCGTTTTTTTCTTCGCGGCGGTGATCTGCGGGATCCTGCTGGCTGAAAAGGAACGGATCATCGGGGTGTTTCTGGAGCAGGAAAGCAGCTCCTGCGCCTATGACACCGGCGTTTCCTATCTGTCGTTTATCGCCTTTTTCTTTGCGCTCATCGGGCTTAAGGCGATCACCGACGGGGTGCTGCGGGGCAGCGGGGATATGGCAGCCTTTACCGTGGCCAATCTGGTGAATCTGACGATCCGTGTGGCGGTGGCGAATCTGTGCGCGCCCGTCTGGGGCGTCGCGGCGGTCTGGTATGCGGTGCCGATGGGATGGGCGGCGAATTATCTGATTTCCTTTTTCCGATATCGCACGGGAAAATGGAGGGCAAAGAGAATGGTTTAAAAGGGGAAAAGGCCAAGATGCGAAAGCAGGATCTTTACGCCCATCAAAAGCAGGACGATGCCGCCGGCCAGCTCCGCCCGAGAACGGTACCGGGCGCCGAAAAGGTTGCCGATGCGGATCCCGACGGCGGAAAAGAGAAAGGTGATGCAGCCGATAAAGCTGACGGCCAAAATGAGATTGACTCTAAGGAAGGCAAAGGTGACGCCCACCGCCAGCGCGTCGATGCTGGTGGCGACGGCCAGCGGGAACATGGCCTTCGCCCGAAAGCTGGCGTCGCAGGGCTGGTCGTCTGAGAAGGATTCCCGTATCATGTTGGCGCCGATGAGCGCAAGCAGGATAAAAGCGATCCAGTGGTCAATGCTGGTGATCAGGGAAGAAAAGGAAATGCCCAGGGCATATCCGGCGGCGGGCATAAGCGCCTGAAAACCGCCGAACCAGAGCCCGGCGATGCAGGAATGTTTGAGATCCGCCTTTTGGACGGAAAGTCCTTTACAGATCGAAACCGCGAAGGCATCCATGGAAAGCCCTGCCGCGATCAGAAAAAGTTCCCATAAAGTCATACGGATGTTCTCCTTTATGCAGACGTTTTCAGCCTCTGTCCACGTGAATCATGGTTTGATAGGAAGGATCGGCCTGCCGTATGTCGTCGTTTAGCCGGTTTACGATCTGGCTGTCTTCCATCTCAAACCGATAGGGCGCCAGCACGTCAAACAGGAGCCAGGTTTTATCCGCCTTTTTGACCAGACGGAAATCGTGGAGGCGCAGGGTGGGATCGATCTTTTGCGCGGCCTCGGTAATCAGCCGCTTTACACGCAGCGTTTCCGCATCGTCTGTGACCACCGGATCCATGTGAATGACCGCTTCGCAGTGCAGGGTCTGCTGCAGGATGCGCTCGATGGAATCAATGGCGTTATGGACCTGCAAAAGTTCGCCGGAGGCGGGCACCTCCGCGTGCAGAGAGATCATGGTGTGGCCGGGGCCGTAGTTATGTACGAGCAGATCGTGCATGCCCGTAATGGAAGGATCGGAGAGCACGATTTCTTCCACCTGTTTTACAAAAGCAGGATCCGGCTTTTGTCCCAGCAGCGGGTTGATGGTGGTACGGGCGGCGTCAAAGCCCGCGTAGGCGATGAAAAGCCCCACAAGAAGGCCGCACCAGCCGTCCGCGTGCAGACCGGTAAAATGTTCGATCAGCGTGGCCGCCAAAACGGCAGAGGTGGCCAGCACATCGCCCAGAGAGTCTATGGCGGCGGTTTTCATGGCAGCGCTGCCGATGTGCCGGGCAACGCCGCGGTTATAAGTAAACATATAGAGCTTCACCAGAATGGAAGCCAAAAGGATGCCTGCCGTAAGAGGGTGGAAGGAAAGCGAACCGGGGTGCAGGATCCGCAAAAAAGAGGTGCGGATCAGTTCCGCCGCCATGACCAGGATCACGCCCGCCATTGCAAGACCGGCAAGATACTCCACCCGGCCGTGCCCGAAAGGATGGTCCCGGTCGGGTTTGCGGCCGCTCACCAAAAAACCGATCAGCGTGATGCAGGAGGAACCGGCATCCGAAAGGTTGTTTAGAGCGTCGGCCGTAACGGAAATGGAACCGCAGATCAGACCGGCCAGTGCCTTTGCCAAAAACAGAAGGAAGTTCAGGGCGATCCCCACGCTGCCGCAGAGGATGCCGTAGGCCTGGCGCACCGTGGGATCGTCTCCGTCTTCCCGATTTTTGATAAAAAGTTTGGAAAGAAGCGCAATCATATCAATGTATTCTCCTGACAGGCCCAAAGGCCGATCCCTGTTACATTTTATCCGTCAAAAGGGTTTCTTATGATTGTAACATGTTTTCCTAAAAAAGCAACTAAAATTATTGCGCGTCCGGGAGAAATTGTGTATAATGCTCCATGGAAAAAGCCGGGACGGCGGTTTGAAAAAAGCTGCGAAACGGATATCATAAAGTGAGAAGCGAGGAGAACGATCATGAGCAAAAAACCGGTGGTTTTGATGATTTTGGACGGTTACGGCATCAACGAAAGAAAAGATCATAACGCGGTGGCGGAGGCCAGGACTCCGGTGATGGACGAGCTGATGCGCACCTGCCCTTATGTGAAGGGCAATGCCAGCGGAATGGCGGTGGGTCTTCCGGAGGGCCAGATGGGCAACTCGGAGGTGGGACATCTGAACATGGGCGCGGGACGCATCGTGTATCAGGAGCTGACCCGGATCACCAAGGAAATTCAGGACGGCACCTTTTTTGAAAATCCCGCCCTGCTGGACGCGGTAAACAACTGTAAGGCCAAAAATTCCGCCCTGCATCTGTTTGGCCTGGTCTCGGACGGCGGCGTACACAGCCATAACACCCACATTTACGGCCTTTTGGAGCTGGCCAGACGCAACGGGCTTTCCCAGGTCTATGTGCACTGCTTTTTGGACGGCCGCGATACGCCCCCTGCCAGCGGGAAAGGATATGTGCAGGAGCTGGAAGAAAAGATGAAGGAAATCGGCGTGGGCAAGGTCGCTTCCGTGATGGGACGTTACTATGCCATGGATCGGGACAACAACTATGACCGGGTGGAATACGCCTACAACGCGCTGACAAAAGGCGAGGGCCTGACGGCTGAAAGCGGCCCCGCCGGTATCCAGGCGTCTTATGACCGGCAGGAGACCGACGAATTTGTAAAACCTACGGTGGTGGTGGAGAACGGCAAGCCGGTGGCGACCATAAAAGACGGCGATTCCGTGATCTTTTTCAATTTCCGGCCGGACCGCGCCCGGGAGATCACCCACGCGTTTTGCGACGACGACTTTCAGGGCTTTGCCCGTCAAAAGCGCCTGGATCTTGTCTACGTTTGCTTTTCCGATTATGATCCGACCATTCCCCATAAGGAAGTGGCGTTCCATAAGATTTCCGTTACCAATACCTTCGGCGAGTGGCTGGCCGCCAACGGCATGAAACAGGCCCGTATCGCCGAGACCGAAAAGTACGCGCATGTGACGTTTTTCTTTAACGGCGGCGTGGAACAGCCCAATGAAGGGGAGACCCGGATTCTGGTCAATTCTCCCAAGGATGTGCCCACCTACGACCTGAAGCCGCAGATGAGCGCCTACGAGGTATGCGACAAGCTGGTGGAGGCCATTGGTTCGGGTCAGTACGATGTGATCATCATCAACTTTGCCAATCCCGACATGGTGGGACACACCGGCGTGGAGGAAGCGGCCATCAAGGCCGTGGAAGCGGTGGACGCCTGTGTGGGCAGAGCGGTAGACGCCATCAAAAAGGCGGACGGCGTGATGTTTATCTGCGCGGACCACGGCAACGCGGAGCAGTTGGTGGACTACGAGACCGGCGCTCCCTTTACGGCCCACACCACGAATCCGGTGCCGTTTCTTCTGGTCAACTATGATCCCAACGCGCGCCTGCGGGAGGGCGGATGCCTTGCGGACATCGTGCCCACGCTGATCGAGATCATGGGGATGCAGCAGCCTGCAGAGATGACGGGAAAATCCCTGCTGATCAAATAAGATAAAAAACAAAGAACCGATTCCAACCGTCTGTTTCCCAAAAGGGGGACAGGCGGTTTTTTGTCGGAAAAAAGGAGCCATGCTTTGAAAGCGGCAAACAAAAAGAGGCCGTGTCGTGTATGAAAAGGACGAATCCGCGCATACTGGGAACAAAAGAAAGGAAGGGAGCCATCTTATGAATGTGGTATTGCCGATCAGAGAAGTGCACGCCAGAGAAATCCTGGATTCCCGGGGGAACCCCACGCTGGAGGCGGAGGTGACGGTGGAAAATACGGTTACGGGGGAACTGGTCATGGGAAGGGCCAGCGTTCCCTCCGGCGCCTCCACCGGACAGTTTGAGGCGGTAGAACTGCGGGACGGAGAAGTCCGATATTTCGGACTGGGCGTGCGCCGGGCCGTTGGGAACGTAAACACCAAGCTTAAGGATGCGCTGCTGCATCAGGACGCGTCCTGTCAGCGGCGCATTGATGAGCAGATCATCGGCTGCGACGGAACGCAGAACAAGGAAAACCTCGGCGCCAACGCCTGTCTGGGCGTGTCCATGGCGACGGCCCGGGCGGCCGCGGGAGCGCTGCATCTTCCCCTGTATCAATATCTGGGCGGGATCCATACCGTAAAAATGCCCATTCCCATGATGAATATTTTAAACGGCGGCCGGCACGCGGATAACGCCGTGGATCTGCAGGAATTTATGATCGCGCCCATGCAGGCGGAGCGGTTTTCGGAGGGGCTGCGCGTCTGCGCGGAGGTCTATCATAATCTGAAGGGAATCTGCAAAGAGCGGGGACTGTCCACCGGCGTGGGAGACGAGGGAGGCTTTGCGCCCGATCTGGCGGATGCCGAGAGCGTGCTTTCCCTGATGGTGGAGGCGATTCAAAAGAGCGGTTATGAGCCGGGACGCGATGTGAAGATCGCCATTGACGCAGCGGCCAGCGAGCTGTACGATCATGAGGCGGGCGCCTATTTTTTCCCCGGGGAAAGCCGGATGAAGGGACGGCAGGTTCTTCGCACAACCCAGGAGATGATCGACTGGTATGAAAAGCTGGCGGGCGAATACCCGCTGTTTTCCCTGGAGGACGGGTTGGACGAAAACGACTGGGACGGCTGGCAGAGTATGACGCAGCGGCTGGGCGACAGGCTGCAGCTGGTGGGAGACGATCTGTTTGTCACCAACGTCAAACGGTTGTCGGCGGGCATCCGTCTGCATGCGGGCAACGCGATTTTGGTAAAGGTCAATCAGATCGGGACGTTAACCGAGGCATTTGCCGCCATCCGGCTGGCAAAGGAGAACGGGTATGGCACGATCCTCTCCCATCGGAGCGGAGAAACGGAGGATACGATGATTTCAGACATCGCGGTGGCCGTAAACGCGGGACAGATCAAAACCGGCGCGCCCTGCCGCACGGAACGGGTGGCGAAATACAACCGGCTTTTGCGGA
>CANQUI010000067.1 GCA_947626995.1 uncultured Eisenbergiella sp.
GCGCCTTTTCCCATAAAATTTATCTTTCCGAAAATTCCGCGAAATCCCTTGACTTATGCAATTTTAGCCGATATAATGATACCGATATTTTCTGATACATGCCTGTGAAAGTATAATATGCCTTACGGATAGATTAAGGTTTAAAAGGGAGGTGCATATTCCATGAAAATGACATTTCAGCCGAAAAAAAGACAGCGTTCAAAGGTTCACGGTTTCAGAGCAAGGATGAGCAGCGCCGGTGGAAGAAAGGTTTTAGCAGCTAGAAGAGCAAAAGGAAGAAAGCAGTTAACTGTGTAGGCCGCAATCTTGTGGCCTATTTGCAACTTAAAGAGCAGATATGAAACAAACCTTTTCTTTAAGGAAGAACAGACAGTTCCAGGAGGTTTACAGAAACGGGACATCAAGGGCAAATAAGTACCTTGTGATGTATGTGTCGGAAAATCATCAGGATGTAAACTATCTTGGCATATCGGTGAGCAAAAAAGTCGGAAACAGCGTGGTAAGACATCGTGTGAAGCGGCTCATAAAAGAAAGCTATCGGCTGCAGGAAGAGAGATTTCAAAGCGGTTTCAATATCGTGATCGTAGCGCGGGCGCAGGCGGCTCTTCTTTCTTATGAGAAGACGGAAGGCGCGCTTTTGCATCTTGCAAGGATCCATGGCATAATTTGCCAGGGCATTGTTTGCCATGGTATCGTTTGCCATGGCGCATCCGGAAAAAAAGAATGATAAAGAAGATCATTATAAAGGGAATCCTGTTTTACAGGAAATATCTGTCTCCTATGAAAAGGACGAAATGTCCTTATTTTCCCACCTGTTCGGAATACGGTCTGCAGGCGGTGGAAAAATACGGCGCCCTGAAAGGGGGGCTTTTGGCTTTCTGGAGGATCTTAAGATGTAATCCCTTTTCCAAAGGGGGATATGATCCGGTTCCCTGACGGTACAAAACCATAAATCAGGAGGAAACATCATTGAGTTTGATTTTATTGACACAGTATACTGGCGCGATTCTCGGTCCCATCGCGAGAATATTGGGATGGATCATGAACGGAATTTTCTTTCTGCTGGATAAGATCGGAATTCCCAATATCGGCCTTGCCATTATCTGTTTTACCATTGTCATTTATCTTCTTTTGCTGCCGCTTACCATCAAGCAGCAGAAGTTTTCCAAGCTGAACGCAAGGATGAGTCCGGAGCTGCAGGCGATCAATAAAAAGTACGCGGGTAAGAAGGACAATGAATCCATGACGGCCATGCAGCAGGAGACGCAGGCGGTCTATGCCAAATACGGCGTGTCTCCCAGCGGCAGCTGCGTGACCCTTCTGATCCAGATGCCGATTTTGTTTGCTTTGTACCGTGTTTTCATGAACGTTCCCGCCTATGTTTCTCAGGTAAAGGACGCGTTTTATCCGTTGGTGGAAAAGCTTTCCCAGACTGCGGGAAGCGCGGAATATTTAAGCAATACGGAGAATATCAGACAGGCTTCCATGTATGCAAGACAGTTTACCAACGAGGCGTTTCTTGCGGGAAACATGGATTACATACAAAATACGTATATTGATGTTCTTTACAAAGCGTCCACGGCGGAGTGGAACGCCCTTTCCCAGCATTTCAGTTCGCTTAGTCAGGACGTTTCCCATACCCTGGAATTGCTGACAAAATACAACAATTTTCTGGGACTGAATATGGGAAATTCCCCTTCCTATATGATCCATGAGGCCATACAGGCGGGCTCTTATCTTATGATTGTAGGGGCGCTCATGATTCCCGTTTTATCTGCGGTGACCCAGTGGATTAACGCAAAGCTGATGCCCCAGGCAGAGCCGGAGAAATCAGCGGATTCCCAACAGAATTCCATGGCTCAGTCCATGAAGATGATGAATACCATCATGCCGATCATGTCCGCTTTCTTCTGTTACACGCTGCCAGCAGGTATGGGCCTTTACTGGATTGCCGGTTCCGTCGTCAGAAGTATTCAGCAGGTGGCGATCAACAAATATATTGATAAGCTCGACATCGACGCGGAAATAAAGAAAAATGTAGAAAAACGAAATGCAAAGCTCCGTAAAAAAGGAATCGACCCGGAGAAACTGAACCGCAACGCGTCCCTGAATACAAGGAACATGGCGCCTTCTTCCAATCAGCAGATCCGGTCCAGGGCTTCTTCCATGACCCAGGAGGAAAAAGACGAAGCTATGAGAAAGGCTACGGAGTATTACAATAAAAACAAGGCCAAGCCGGGCAGCATTTCCGCAAAGGCAAATATGGTAAGGGATTATAACGAGAGAAATACGAAAAAATAGGAGGGGCGATCATGGAATTTATGAAATTCAGCGCAAAGACCGTAAGCGATGCGGTGACGGCGGCGTGCCAGCACTTTGTGGTGACCAGCGACAAGCTGGAATATGAAGTTCAGGAAGAAGGATCCGCCGGTTTTCTCGGAATCGGAGCCAAACCCGCCGTGATTTTGGCCAGGGTAAAGCAGACCGTGAAGGACATTGCGGAAAACTTTTTAAATGAAGTTTTTAAGGCCATGAATATGACGGTCAGCCAGAAAATCGAATATGATGAAGAAAATAAAACGATGGAAATCGATCTAAGCGGCGATGAAATGGGTGTTCTGATCGGAAAGAGAGGACAGACGCTGGATTCTTTGCAGTATCTGGTTTCCCTTGTGGTCAACAAAACGTCCGACGAATATATCCGCGTCAAGTTGGATACGGAAAACTACAGAAAGAGGAGAAAGGAAACGCTGGAAAATCTCGCCAGAAATATCTCCTACAAAGTAAAGAGGACAAAACGCCCTGTATCTTTGGAGCCTATGAATCCGTATGAAAGAAGGATCATTCATTCCGCTCTTCAGAACGACAGATATGTGACCACGCACAGCGAAGGGGAAGAACCTTTCCGGCATGTGGTGGTGACGTTGAAGAAATAAAAAAAGCCCGCTTAGATAAGCGGGCTTTTTTCACCGTATCACAGAAAGAGGATATTCATGGAAAGCGATACCATTGCCGCAATCTCTACGGCCCTTTCGGATTCCGGAATCGGAATCATCCGAATCAGCGGTCCCAGGTCCGTCTCCATTGCGGATCAGATCTTTGTGACCGCAGGAAAAAAGCATATTTTAAACGGATGCGCTTCTCATACCATTCACTATGGTTTTATCATGGAGGATGAAACCGTTGTGGACGAAGTAATGGTCTCGATTTTAAAAGGCCCCAGGAGCTATACAAAGGAAGACACGATCGAAATCAACTGTCACGGCGGCGTCTATCTGATGCAGAAAATATTACGGCTCGTTGTGCAAAAGGGAGCGCGTCTGGCGGAACCGGGAGAATTTACAAAACGGGCGTTTTTGAACGGAAGGATCGACCTGTCTCAGGCGGAAGCCGTTATGGATCTGATCCGTTCCAGAAACGATTTCGCCGTCCGGTCTTCCCTGGAGCAGCTTAGAGGTTCTGTCCGGGATGAAATTGTCCGGATCCGGAAGAAGATTTTATATGAAATCGCCTTTATCGAGTCCGCGCTGGACGATCCGGAGCATATCAGCACCTGCGGATATGCGGACCGTCTGTCGGAAACGATAACGGAGCTGTCACAGCAGATCAAACAACTGCAGGACACCTTTGAAAACGGGCGCATCCGGACGGAAGGAATCCGTACGGTAATCATCGGAAAACCCAATGTGGGAAAATCTTCTTTCCTGAATGTATTATCAGGAGAAGAACGGGCCATTGTCACCGATATTCCCGGCACGACCCGGGATATTCTGGAGGAAGAAATAAGAATCCACGGGATTGCGCTGCGTGTGATTGATACGGCGGGAATCCGCAGCAGCGAAGACGAGGTGGAAAAAATCGGCGTACAAAGAGCGGTGGACTATGCCTCCCGCGCGGATCTGATCCTTTATGTGGCCGACGCCTCCCGGCCTCTCGATGAAAACGATTTTCGCATCATGGATCTGATCGAAAAGAAAAAGGTAATCGTTCTATTAAATAAGACGGATCTGCCCGTTGTGATCCAGGAGGACCGGCTGAAGGAAAAACTGAAGGATCACATAACCGATATTCGCATCATCCATACTTCCATGACGGAAAAAAGGGGAATGGATGCGTTTGAAGATGCAATACGGGAACTGTTTTTCCAGGGTCAGATCGAGCCGGAAAATGAAATTGTGATCACCAATATCAGACACGCGCAGGCTCTTAAGGAGGCGCAGGAAAGTCTGAGTCTGGTGAAAAGAAGTCTGGACGACAAAATGCCGGAGGATTTTTTCTCCATTGATCTGATGAGCGCGTACGCGTCCCTGGGAAAGATCATCGGAGAAGAAGTGGAAGACGATCTGGTGGAAGAAATCTTTTCAAAATTCTGCATGGGAAAATAGGTGAAGCGGATGGATGGAATCAGAGAAAAAGTGGACGTCTGTGTGGTGGGAGCGGGACATGCCGGCTGCGAGGCGGCTCTTGCCTGCGCAAGAACGGGATTGGAAACGGTCATCTTTACCGTCAGCGTGGACAGCGTCGCGCTGATGCCCTGCAATCCCAATATCGGCGGCTCCTCCAAGGGGCATTTGGTAAGGGAAGTGGACGCTTTGGGCGGGGAGATGGGAAAAAACATTGATAAGACCTTTATCCAGTCCAAAATGCTCAACGTTTCCAAAGGTCCGGCGGTCCATTCCTTAAGGGCGCAGGCGGACAAGGCGGAATACAGCCGCGCCATGCGCAAGGTGCTGGAAAATCAGGATCATCTTGTGATAAAGCAGGCGGAAGTCTGCGAAATTTTGACGGAACAAAATGAAGGAAAAAGAAGGGTAACCGGCGTCCGGACTTTTACCGGAGCCGTCTATGAGGCGAAGGCGGTCATCTTGTGCACCGGCACGTATCTCAATGCCCGATGCCTTTGCGGCGATTCCATCACGCATACCGGACCAAACGGCCTGCAGGCGGCGACCCATCTGACCGATTCTCTGAAGAAACTGGGGATCGGGATGCGCCGTTTTAAGACCGGCACGCCCGCGCGGATGGATAAAAGAAGCCTGGATTTTTCCCGTATGGAGGAACAGTTCGGAGACAAAGAGGTGGTTCCTTTTTCTTTTTCCACGGATCCTGAGACCGTACAGATCGAACAGGATTCCTGCTGGCTGACGTATACGAATGAGAAAACCCACGAAATTATCCGGGCAAATTTGGACCGGTCCCCGATCTATGCGGGAATCATTGAGGGAACGGGACCCAGGTACTGTCCCTCCATTGAGGATAAGGTGGTAAAGTTTGCGGATAAGGAAAGACACCAGGTTTTTCTGGAACCGGAGGGCAGACATACCAACGAAATGTATGTGGGAGGTATGTCCTCCTCTTTGCCGGAGGACGTGCAGCTTGCCATGTATCGAACCGTTCCCGGACTGGAAAATTGCAGGATCGTCCGCAACGCTTATGCCATCGAATACGACTGCATCGACGCCAGACAGCTTTATCCTACGCTGGAGTTTAAAACCATTTCCGGTTTATATTCGGCGGGACAGTTTAACGGCAGCAGCGGATATGAGGAGGCGGCCGCCCAGGGCATTTTGGCGGGGATCAACGCATCCTTAAAATGCCGGAACAAACAGCAGCTTATCATCGACAGATCGGAAGGCTATCTGGGCGTATTGGTGGACGATCTGGTGACAAAGGACAATCGGGAGCCCTATCGGATGATGACTTCCCGCGCCGAATACCGTCTGCTGCTCAGACAGGACAACGCGGATCTACGGCTTAGAGAAAAAGGATATGAGGCAGGGCTGATTTCCCACGAACAAATGGAGCATCTGGAACGGAAGAAAAAAGAAATCCGGGAGGAGACAGAGCGTCTGAAACAGACCACGGTGGGCGCAGGAAAAGAGCAGCAGGAATTTATGAAACGGCACAATAGCGCGCCTTTAAAAACGGGAATGTCGCTGGCGGAGCTGATGTGCCGCCCGGAATTATCCTATGAGACGCTTTCAGAACTGGATCCGGAGAGAAAGCCGCTTTCTCTTGAAGTCACGCAGCAGGTGGAGATTGAAGTCAAATATCAGGGATATATCCAAAGACAGCTTCGCCAGGTGGAACAGTATAAGAAAATGGAACATAAGAAAATTCCGGCGGATCTGGATTACGACGATGTGTCCAGCCTGCGGTTGGAAGCCCGGCAGAAATTAAAAGAGTTCCTTCCCGTTTCTGTCGGACAGGCTTCCCGGATCTCCGGCGTAACGCCGGCGGATATTTCGGTGCTTTTGATTTATCTGGAACATCAAAGAAGAACCTCATGAATGGAGAACGTATGTTCTATGTATGAAATGAAAGATTTTCAAAAAGATCTGAACGCCTTTCACATCACGCTGTCCGATCAACAGCTTCTGCAATTTCAGCAGTATTACGACCTGTTGGCGGAATGGAATTCTTTTATGAATCTGACGGCCATAACGGATTTTCAGGATGTCCTGAAAAAACATTTTCTCGACAGCCTTTCCATCGGAAAGGTTGTTAAGGATCTGGCGGTCAGACCGGGAAAGCTGATTGATATCGGAACGGGAGCCGGGTTTCCGGGAATTCCGATTAAGATTGTATTTCCCAAGTGGAAGGTCACCTTATTGGATTCCCTGCAAAAACGGATTCGTTTTTTAAATGAGGTGACGGAGCGTCTTTCTCTGGAAAATGTAGAGCTGCTGCATGGCAGAGCGGAGGACTATGCCAGATTGCCGCAAATGAGAGGACAGTATGATCTTTGCGTTTCCCGTGCGGTGGCCAATCTCTCGACCCTTTCCGAATTCTGCCTGCCTTTTCTGAAGCAGGGCGGTCTCTTTGTTTCGTACAAGTCAGAAAAAGCTTCCGAGGAGATCCACCGTGCGGAACGTGCGATTCGAATTTTGGGCGGGAAGATCCTGGCACAGGAGGAGTTCTATCTGCCGGATAGCGACATTTTTCGCTGCCTGATCGTGATTCAGAAGATTTCTCCCACACCGTCCCAATATCCCAGAAAAGCGGGGACGCCGTTAAAACAACCGCTGTAGTCCGTATGTTTCACATGAAACATTTGGAAAAAGTGCAAAGCTCACGCCACGTTGTTTCACGTGAAACATTTTTAAAATGTTTTTCGGAAAAACTAGATCATGATTTCATTTTTTCATTGAGCCCCAAGATGTTGAAAAAAGGCCGTGAAACATGGGAACGAAAAAGAAGGGGAAAACCGTGAAACATTTTTATATAAATTAACAATGGTATTTCAAAAGAAAAAATGCTATAATGAGATGCACTCAAGACAGAAAGAGAACATGGAGGAAAAATGAGCAAAACAATTGCGATTGCAAACCAGAAAGGCGGTGTAGGAAAGACGACTACCGCGATCAATCTGTCCGCGGCTCTGGCTGCAAAAGGGAAAAAGGTTCTTGTGATAGACATGGATCCGCAGGGGAATACCACCAGTGGATTCGGAATTGAAAAGAACGAACTGGAAAACACGGTGTATGAACTGATCCTGGGAGAATGTTCCGTTCGGGAATGTCTGATTGAAAATGTGATCGAAAACCTGTCCATGATCCCGTCCAACATCAATCTTGCCGCAGCGGAGATTGAACTGATCGGCACGGATCAGAAAGAATACATATTGAAGAACGAAGTGGACTGGATCAAAAATCAATATGATTATATTATCATTGATTGTCCTCCCTCTCTGAGTATGCTGACGGTAAACGCCATGACAACCGCGGACGCCGTACTGGTTCCCATACAATGTGAATATTATGCGCTGGAAGGATTGAGTCAGTTGATCCACACGGTAAATCTGGTAAGGGAGCGGCTGAATCCCACCCTGAATATCGAAGGGATTCTTTTCACCATGTATGACGGAAGAACAAATCTTTCCATGCAGGTCGTAGAAAATGTAAAAAGCCATTTGGAGCACCGGATCTATCGCACTATGATTCCAAGAAATATCAGACTGGCGGAGGCACCCAGCTACGGGATGCCCATCAACGTATACGATCCGAAATCCACCGGGGCGGAAAGCTATATGGCGCTTGCGGATGAAATTATGGGGGAGGAGGAATGAGGCAATGGCAAAAAGAGGATTGGGGAAGGGTATTGATACGCTGATTCCGGCCAACATCAGGGAAACGGCAGGATCAAACGCAGCAGGAAACACACAGGAAACAGAAGACGCGCCGCATCTTGTTAAGATCACCAAGGTAGAACCGAACCGGGAGCAGCCCCGGAAAACCTTTGACGAGGACGCCCTTTTGGAACTGTCGGAATCCATCAAACAGTTCGGCCTTTTGCAGCCGATTCTGGTACAGGACAGAAAAACCTACTATGAGATCATTGCCGGCGAACGCCGATGGCGCGCCGCAAAGATGGCCGGATTAAAAGAGGTTCCGGTCATCATCCGAAATCTGAGCGAAAGAGAGATCGTAGAAATCTCCCTGATTGAAAATATACAGAGAGAAGATCTGAATCCCATAGAGGAAGCGCAGGCATATAAGCGGCTGCTCACTGAGTTTCAACTGAAACAGGACGAGGTGGCCGAGCGCGTTTCAAAAAGCCGGACAGCGGTGACCAATTCCATGCGTCTGCTCAAACTTTGCGACGAGGTGCAGAAGATGGTCATTGACGGGATGATTTCCACGGGACATGCCCGCGCTCTGATTATGGTGGAAAATCCGGAGGATCAATATGCCATCGCCCAGAAGATTTTCGATGAGAAACTGAGCGTGCGGGAAGTGGAAAAACTGGTGAAGAACCTGCACAAACCCGCAAAGGCAAAGAAGCCGGAAAACCGGTCGCTGGACGCCATTTATCAGGATCTTTCCGAAAAATTAAAGTCGGCGCTGAGCACAAAGGTTTCCATCAGCACCAAAGAAAACGGTTCCGGAAAGATAGAAATCGAATTTTACAGTCATGAAGATCTGGACAGGCTGACGGATCAACTTCTGAAATAAACCAAAGAAAGGGGTAACGACGATGAGAAGTCCTCTGCTGGAGGCCATGGGACTGGGCAGCTTTGATATTGCCTGGCTCTTTCTGATTTTATTTGTCATAACGATTGTCTTTGTCGCTCTGTTTGTGGTTCTGTTTGTACAGTTCAATGCTCTGAAAAAAAAGTACCGGAAATTCACAAAGGGAAAAGATGGCAAGAGTCTGGAGAAGGATATTATAGGTCTCTTTGAAGATAATAGATTCATAAAGAATCAAAATGAAATGATACAAAACGATATTCAGGAAGTACAAAAACGGCTGAGACATTGTTATCAGAAAATGGGCCTTGTCAAATACGACGCGTTTCATCAGATGGGCGGACAGCTCAGCTTCTGCGTTTGCCTGCTGGATGAAAGGGATACGGGGTTTTTAATCAATTCCGTTCACAGCACCGAAGGCTGTTACAGTTATACCAAAGAAATACAGCGGGGAGAATGTAGCCTTTCGCTGGGGGACGAAGAACAGAAAGCCCTGAATATGGCGCTTGGCGCATGATCTTTTGAGGAGGAGAAAACCATGATTGATATTAAGTTTTTGAGAGAAAATCCCGATGCGGTAAAGGAAAATATCCGCAAAAAATTCCAGGACGAAAAACTGCCGCTGGTTGACGAAGTCATTCGGCTGGACGAAGAGAGTAGAAAAGCGCAGCGGGAAGCCGACGGACTGCGCGCCAGCAGAAATAAAATTTCGAAAGAAATCGGCGCGCTGATGGGACAGGGCAAAAAAGAAGAGGCAATGGCCAAAAAGGCGGAAGTGGAAGCAAACGCAAAAAGACTGGCCCAGCTGGAAGAAAAGGAAGAAGAGCTGCAGGAAAAGATCCTTAAGATCATGATGGTCATTCCCAACATCATCGATCCTTCCGTTCCCATCGGAAAAGACGACACGCAGAATGTGGAAATCCAAAGATACGGCGAGCCCGTGGTGCCGGATTTTGAGATTCCCTACCATACGCAGATCATGGAAAGCTTTCACGGGATCGATCTGGACAGCGCCAGAAAAGTGGCCGGAAACGGATTTTATTACCTGATGGGAGATATTGCCAGATTACATTCCGCAGTCATCGCCTACGCGAGAGATTTCATGATCGACCGGGGCTTTACGTATTGCGTTCCGCCCTTTATGATCCGCAGCAATGTGGTGACCGGCGTTATGAGCTTTGCGGAGATGGACGCCATGATGTATAAGATCGAAGGGGAAGACCTCTATCTGATCGGAACGTCGGAACATTCCATGATCGGGAAATTCATTGATACGATCATTCCGGAAGAAGAACTTCCCAAAACGCTGACCAGCTATTCTCCCTGTTTTAGAAAGGAGAAAGGCGCGCACGGCGTGGAGGAAAGAGGCGTCTACCGGATCCATCAGTTTGAGAAGCAGGAAATGATCGTGGTCTGCAACCCCAAGGATTCCCCCATGTGGTTTGACCGGCTCTGGCAGAATACAGTGGATCTGTTTCGTTCCATGGAGATTCCGGTGCGGACGCTGGAGTGCTGCTCCGGCGATCTGGCCGATCTGAAGGTAAAATCCATCGACGTGGAGGCCTGGTCTCCGAGACAGAAAAAATATTTTGAGGTGGGAAGCTGCTCCAATCTGGGAGACGCGCAGGCGAGAAGATTAAAGATTCGGATCAGCGGCGAAAATGGGAAATACTTTGCGCATACTTTAAATAATACAGTGGTGGCGCCGCCCAGAATGTTGATTGCGTTTCTGGAAAACAATCTTCAGGCGGACGGGTCCGTTCGGATCCCGGAAGTCCTTCAGCCATATATGGGCGGAAAAAAGGAACTTCGATAAGAAATAGTTATGTAAACCAAAAGGAAAAGAGGTGAGATTCTTGCACAAATTTTTACGGGCGGTGGGTTTTCGCGAATATACGGACAAAAAACGGATCCGGCAACTGATACGGGACGTGGTTTTACATGCGGACCAAAGATCTTATATCGCGCAGGAGGACGGGACCGTTTGGGCCGAATTTGACAGGAATTTCGCCGACGGGATCGGCATTGCGGTATGCGGCGAATTCGACGGGGAGGATAATTTTTCCTATGACTATTATTATCCCTATCTTTCGCCCGGCATGGTGAGCACCGGAGAGGATGTTTCCGTGGAGCGGCATGCGTTCCGGGAGTCCTACGCCGGAGTCTGCGAGGATCCCAAGGTGGGGGTCTCCCTGATCTTTTACCTGCAGAATATGATTGCGTATCTGAAATATAAAAATACGGATCGGCTGCCCGTCAGAGGGACGACGGTCAGCTTATCCGCCCTGTCCTGTGAGGGGACGATTCTGATGCCGCTGCAGAAAACCGAGTGGCAGAAAAAGAAGATTCAAAAAGATACGGTGATCCGAAACCGTCTGATCCAGGCGGCGCGCTGCGGCGACGAGGAAGCCATCGAAAGCCTGACGCTGGAGGATATGGATACTTATACGGCCATTTCCCGGCAGATTCAAAAAACGGACGTCTTTAGTCTGGTGGACACCTACTTCATGCCCTACGGCGTAGAATGCGATCAGTATTCCATCCTGGGGGAAATCACCCGATATCGGGAGACGGTCAACGCGGCCACCGGGGAAACGCTCTGCATGATGTCGCTGTGCTGTAACGATCTGGAATTTCAGGTGTGCATCAACCGCGCGGATCTGGTGGGCGAGCCCGCCGTCGGAAGAAGGTTTCGAGGCACGATCTGGCTGCAGGGATGGATCAATTACCCGAACGAATAAAAGATTTGACAACCATAGGAGGAAACGGTATAATTCTTTTTGTTGACGGAAAAGGAACCGTTTGATTTTTGATGTGTCTGCGTAGCTCAGATGGATAGAGCGACCGCCTCCTAAG
>CANQUI010000068.1 GCA_947626995.1 uncultured Eisenbergiella sp.
TATAAACCGGATAAATATATGACAACAGATTATATACCGGAAGACGCTGTATATCAGACGAAAGAAGAATTCCGCAGGGACGCGTATAAGCTGTTTGATAAGAACATGCTTTATCCACCGTGGAATAAACTGTTTTTAAGAGAGTACATTGCAGAAAATAAATTATACTTTCCTACGACATTCTGGGATGATTTTCCATTTAATCTGAGTGTAATAAGAGACATAGAAAAAGTGGCAGTTACTTCAAAACAGTACTACCACTTTTTACGTGCCCGTTCGGAATCCGAGACAGCAAAATATGTACCAAAAATGTATGAGAAGAGGGAGGAAGAACACGGCTGGATGCTGGGGCTTTATCGTTATTGGGGAGTGAAGGATGAGGCCAGCAGGGAGATGATAGCGAGAAGATACATTGACCGGCTGATTGGGTGCTTTGAGAATCTGACGAATCCGAATTGTTTGCTCTCAAAAGAAGAAAAGATATTACAAGTAAAAAAAATGCTTAATAATAAGAATGTAAAGATTTGTATAATGATAGCGAACCCTAAATCTAGTTATGGGAAAATTATGTATTTACCAGTGAAATGGAGAGCAATAAAGCTAATATATTTGGAAGCAAAAGTAATTACATGGGTAAAAAACAAGCATATGAGATTGTTCTCTAAATTAAAAGCAAAAAGGTAGATTAAAACGGATATCTTAAAAGATTAATGCAGAAAGGCATGTAAGTAATGAAAATAGTTTTTTTTTCTATAGTATCATATCCGTATGTTTCCGATTATGGGTATCAAGATAATGGACTTGCACAAACAGCTGCAGCGTTGGGAGACCAAGTCGTAGAAATATCAACAAATTATATCCCTAATTTTTTAAAAAGATACATTAGTATAACTCCGGAGTTTCTGGAGAGAGAATATACAGATAAATATAATGTAAAAATATATCGTGTTAAATATAAGTATCCATTCTTGGGAAATTTCTTGAATTGGAGAATAAGAGCATATTCTGGGATACAAGAGATATTGGAGAAAGAGAAGCCGCAAATTATATTTGTTCATGATTTACAGGAGTGGAGCCTATTTTATATTGCAGAATATTTGAGAAAAAATCCAGACTGTGTAGGATATGCTGATTTGCATTGTACATATGTAAATAGCTGTAGAAATTTTATATCTAAATATATTCAGCATAGAGTATTTTACCGATATATTATTCGTAAAAATATAGATGCATTTAAAAAGGTTTTTTATTTGGCAGAAGATACATTAACTTTTTTTGAAACTGAATATGCAATAAAACTTCCCAAAGAAAAAACGGAATTATTACCAATAGGAGGAATTGTATCTCCCCCGGAAAATAGATTAAAAGTTCGTCAACATATATTAGAAGAACTTAATTTGCCAGAAGAATCATTAATAATTGTCCATTCAGGGAAATTGGAACCGACAAAAAGAACAAAGGAATTATTAGAGGCTTTTAGAAATGTTCCGGATGAAGTATTGCAATTAATAATTGTTGGACGCATTCCAGAATACTATGAGAAAGAACTAAAAACAGAAATTGAAAAGGATGAAAGAGTACATTTCCTTGGTTGGAAAACAGCCAAGGAATTGCAAGACTATTTGATTGCAGCTGATTTGTATGCTCAACCAGGTACAGCTTCATCTACTTTAAATAGTGCTCTATGTTGTGGTTGTCCTGTTATGTTATCTCCACAAAAAAGTAAAGGAGAGGCTTATCGGACTTATTTAGACTCTGATAAAGTTTTTTTTATAGATACGATAGAAGACATGACGGACGTCTTAAAAAAGATAGTTAAGGAACCGGTGTTGTTATCTCAGTATAGAGAATATTCTTATGAATATGCACATTCTCTTTTAGATTATAGAAGACAAATTGAAATGATTAAATCATACAAATAATTAGTCGTAGGAGATCAATTATGAAGGATATGCAAGTGCGGTCAGCATTATTTTTGGCGTTTTGCATAATGGTCATACTTATAGAAATATGTTATTCAAGAGGAATTGGAGTTGAGTTTGCATATACAGGAATCATAATTAAGTTTTCTTTTTCAAGACTATTAGTAACAGTTATCTTCTTAATATCCTTTTTTTTTAGTTCTTGTTTTTTGATTGAAGAAAGCATATTATCATTTATTAATGATTTTTTGATTGTTTTTTCTGTAATTCCTACATGCTGTTTATGGCCGCTTGATGCATCTGTTAATGTGGAGGCAATCGTATATTGTGTTGTATATTGGACTATATTTGAAAGCTTGATAATATTAATAAGTTGGTATAACAGGAAAAAAAATAGAGGGAATGGAAATAGGAATATTAGCAAGAACGTACCATATCTAAAAATAATGCCATTTATTGTTTTGATAATTATAAGCTTTTCTTTTTATATGGCATTTCGATATGGAAAAGGAATACGATTATTACTGTTTAAAGATACACTTAATGTGCGCTTAGCATTAAGAAATATTACTATTCCTGCAATAGTTAGATATCCGTATATAATTTTAGGTGGAGCCATACTTCCAATAATGACACAATACGGGTTTTCTGTGAGAAGAAAATGGATTGTAATTATGTCACTAATAAGTAGTTATCTTTTATACAGTATAAATGGCATGAAGGGATGGATTTTATTTCAAGGTATATCGATTGTGTTGGCTGTTTTATTAAGAAAAAGTAAGTGGTGTATGCCAAGAAGGGTCTCTTTACTAATTGCTTTAGGAGGGGACTTTTTGTGGGGATTAAGCTATTTTATGTATCGAGCATTTGCAAATAAATGGCTACTATCTTATATGCATAGAGCATTTACGGTATTAGCGCAAATTCATTATTATAATTTTGATTTTTTTTCAAAACACGAAACACTATGGTTTCGAGAAAGTATATTACGCTTTTTCTGGGAATCCCCCTATGAAGAAAAAACACCTCTTATTATTGGACATATGTATTTCAATAGTGAGACAATGAACTGCACGAATGGTATGATTACAGACGCAATTGCTAATCTTGGAGCATTTGGAGTTCTAGTGTTTCCACTAATGATAGTGTGTATTGTTGGTATATTAGCAAATAATTTGGATAAATATAGATCAGCTTTTTCGTATACAATAGTATTTGTATTAATGAATCAGCTTGTAAACACTTCATTTTTTACTAATTTGATTACAGGTGGGTACATTTTTGTGTTAATAGCAATATGGATTGTAGAAAATAAGAAATTAAGTAAAAATACAAAAAGAGATTTAAGGAGAAAAAGTATCTATGAAAATGGAATTATTAAAAAAAATCCATAATAAAAGTGTAATTGTGGGTGTAATAGGGTTGGGATATGTTGGTCTTCCATTAGCAGTTGAAAAAGCTAAAGCTGGATTTAAAACTATCGGTTTCGATGTTCAGAAAGAAAAAGTCAAGTTAGTCAACGAAGGCCACAATTACATAGGCGATGTCGTAGATAGCGATTTAAAAAAATTGGTAGAGGCGGGGATGCTTTCCGCAACTACCGATTTTTCTTTTGTAAAAGATGTGGACTTTATTGCGATCTGTGTTCCCACTCCATTGGACAAGCATCAGCAGCCGGATATCAGCTGTGTTCGGGATTCTGCGATAGAAATAGCAAAGCATTTGAAGAAAGAGACTATGGTTGTTTTAGAATCAACGACTTATCCGGGTACCACAGAAGAACTGCTTAAGCCAATCCTGGAAGAAGGCTCGGGATTGAAGTGCGGTGTGGACTTCTATCTGGGTTTTTCCCCCGAACGTGTAGATCCCGGCAATCTGATCTATAAGACGAAGAATACTCCGAAAGTTGTTGGTGCTATCGGAAAAGATGCTACTGAGGTTATAGCTGCTATGTACAGGGCAGTTTTGGAAGGGGATGTCTATGAGGTATCATCGCCGGCCGTCGCAGAAATGGAAAAGATTCTTGAGAACACTTACCGCAATGTGAACATCGGTCTGGTTAATGAGCTGGCGATGCTCTGCAACAAAATGGGTATCAGTATGTGGGAAGTAATCGACGCTGCTAAGACGAAGCCCTATGGTTTCCAGGCCTTCTATCCGGGACCTGGATTGGGCGGCCACTGTATTCCGTTGGATCCGTACTATCTGTCATGGAAAGCAAGGGAGTACGGTTTCCATACGTCGATGATTGAAAGTTCCATGATGATCAATGACAAGATGCCAGAATATACGGTAGAACGTGCTGGAAAGATCCTGAACAACCATGAGAAATCCCTAAAGAATGCCAGAGTGCTTGTATTAGGAGTAGCTTACAAGCAGGATATTGACGATTACCGTGAAAGCCCGGCAATTCGTGTGATCGAGGAGTTGGAAAAGGAACTGGCGCTGGTGGATTACTATGACCCATGGATTCCCCAGTACCGTAAGGATGGCAGGATTATGACCGGGCTGAAAGAAATCTCTCCCGAGATCATTGCCTCTTATGACCTCATTATAATTACTACAGCTCACAGCAATGTGAACTATGCTATGGTACAGGCGAATGCGAAGGCCATCTTTGATACGAAGAATGTAATGAAAAATATCCAGCCCCGGGACAATATTGAAGTCCTGTAGGCTGCAGACGGAGAGAAAAAACATATGAGATACGCACTGATTGGCTGCGGCCGCATAGCGACGAACCATATAAAGGCCGCGCTTAATAATGGGCTTGAAATTGTTGGTATCTGCGATATCGTCCCGGCACATATGGAATTGCTTCTGGAAAAGCATGGACTGCAGAATGATTCGTCTATCAGAAGGTATGCGGATTATAGGATCATGCTCTCAGGAACCCATCCTGAACTTGTCAGTATCGCTACTGAGAGCGGCAGTCATGCGGAGATCGCCTTGTATTGCATAGGACAAGGTATCCCTGTGATTATCGAAAAGCCCATGGCAATGAGCATGAAAGACGCGAATGAGATTATCCGATTATCAGAGGAAAAACATGTGAAAGTATGTGCCTGTCACCAAAATCGGTTCAATATAGCGGTCCAGGAGATGAGACGTGCCCTGGAATCCGGGCGGTTTGGGCGTCTTTCTCACGGTTCCATCCATGTGAGGTGGAATCGCAACAGAGACTATTATGAACAGGCCCCGTGGAGAGGTACATGGGCTCAGGATGGCGGCGCGCTGATGAACCAGTGTATTCATGGGATTGATCTGCTTCGCTGGACATTTGGCGGTGAGATCGAGGAAGTCTATGGCCAGACAAGGCAGCAGTTCCATGATTATCTGGAAGCGGAGGATGTAGGTATGGCTGTGGTAAAGTTTAAAAATGGTGCGATTGCTACCATTGAAGGGACGACCAATGTATATCCGCAGAACCTGGAAGAGACTCTTTATGTCTTTGGTGAGAATGGGACGGTAAAGATAGGCGGTAAATCCACCAATAACATTGAAATTTGGGATTTCGCTGATGAAACTGTCGATGACCAGAAGAACAAAGGCTTGGAAGAAGAGACCAGTAACGTCTATGGAAATGGGCATACAAGCCTGTTTGCGGACATGATTGATGCTATAAAGAATAATCGAAAGCCATATGTGGATGCTTATGCAGGAAGAGATGCTTTGGAATTAGTATTAGCGGTATATAAGAGCCAAAAAGAGGGGAGACCGGTTTGTCTGCCGATTGAAAATTTTTCCAGCGAGGATATGAAGGGACAATTTTAGCCGGTCTTGTATTGGAGGACACTTATGATTATCAGTAAAGTTTTGGAGCAGATTGAGGATATCAAGTATGAAGTGATAAATGAAAGAGAGGTAATGGCATTAGGATTATGCGATTATGGGCCGGATGAAAGTTATTGCTGTTTTATTTCATCAGAGAAGTATCTTCAAAATGTAAAGAATAATGCGGTATTGGTGATAACAAAGAGGGAACTGGCGGACCAGATTGTAGCAATGGGAAAAGGGGTCATTATTGTTGACCATCCTAAAGAGATTTTCTTTCGCGTGCATGATAAATTATGCCAACTAGATACATATCAACGCCCATATTATTCTATGGAAATAGGTAAGGATTGTAAGATTAGTCCTACGGCAATTATATCTAAGGACAATGTAAAGATTGGAAATAATGTATTTATAGATGATTATGTTGTAATTAAGAGCAATGTAACCATAAATGATAATGTGAACATTCGGGCAGGAAGTATCATAGGCGGCCAGAACTATCAGTTGTATCGTAAAAATGGAATAGTGAAATGTGCGATTCATGTTGGCGGAGTTGTAATTCGTTCCAATGCGGATATCGGCTATAATGTTACAATTGGGAAGGGATTATATCCTTGGGATGATACTATAGTCGGAGAAAACACAGTAATCGCCGATTTATCTGCTTTAGGACATGGGTGTAAAGTTGGTAACAGGAGTTTTGTTTGTGTTAGTGCAGTGATTAATGGACGTACTATTATTGGCGATGATGTTTGGGTAGGTCCCAGAGCAGTGGTCAGTAATGGGCTTCATGTTGAGGATGGAGGATTTGTGTCGATCGGATCAGTTGCAATACGCAATGTGAAAGAAGGAGAAAAAGTTTTCGGAAATCCTGCGAGGGCTATGTTTATTGAATAAAAATGAGGAGGAATAAATGAAAACTATAATTAAAAATTTATCTGCCTATGAAATTCAGCAATATCAACAGAACCGCTATCCCTGTTTCTTCGTAGATGTTATTGAGGAAGCGGTTCCCGGAAAATCAGCGAAAGGATACAAGAATTTCACTTATGATGAATGGTTTTTCCCTGCTCATTTTGAGGATGAACCAAATGTACCGGGTTTTGTTCAAATAGAAACGCTGACGCAGGTGTTTCTGATGACGTTTTTGACGTTGCCGGAGAACAAAGGGAAGAAGACAGGTTTTATATCCATAAAAAACGCACGTTTCAGAAAAAAGATTATCCCCGGGAACAGACTGGACATAGAAGCCAGCCTTGATTCATTCCGGCATGGACTGGCGAAGGGGCATGCGGAGGGATACGTCAATGGTGAACCTGCCTGTTCTTTGGAACTTGAAGTGGCTGTTCCTGATGTAATGATGAAGTTCATTCCACGTTCGGGGGGGTAACTCGCATCGAGAGTCACTGCGAAGATAAACGCTATATGAAAAAGGAAAATGTCTTATCAGTTTGTGATCTGATTGACAGAAAGGAGATCGGATATGCAGCGTGAGGCATTTTCATTAAGTGAGACAGAACTTTTAAAGTACCAGCCAAATAGATATCCGTTCCTTTTGATTGACAGGGTTACAGAGGTTGTTCCCGGAAAATCGGCAAAGGGTTATAAAAACCTGACTAATAATGAGTGGTGGATACCGGTGCATTTCCCGGGAGATCCTAACATGCCTGGCTGCCTGCAGGTGGAGGCTATGGCG
Source organism: uncultured Eisenbergiella sp. (assembly GCA_947626995.1). Classification (GTDB taxonomy): domain Bacteria; phylum Bacillota; class Clostridia; order Lachnospirales; family Lachnospiraceae; genus Gallintestinimicrobium. The sequence goes on from CANQUI010000068.1 coordinate 7,396, forward strand.
CAGATGCTGACAGTGGCGATCCTGACGACTCCGGGGATGGAAGGGAAGATCGTGCACGGCTATAAGCATGCCGGTACATTCCACCAGGAGGTCAGGCCCGGTGACAGACTGGATATGGAGGCGGAGATCCTGTCCTTCCGACGGGGGCTGTGCAAAGGTATTGTGAAAGGCTACATAGACGGGGGGCTTGCATGCGAGCTCGAATCTGTCATCATTATCCCCGATGTATTTAACCAGTTCAGGCCGAAAAACGCTGATGATAAGATGCAGGAGGGGAACAGCCATGACTGAAGGTATCCGTGAGGGAAAGGGTGAACCGATAAGGAACCTGGATATCAGGGGCATCATGCAGTACCATAACTGCAAGTACCCCTGTCTGATGATCGATCACTGTGAAGAGATCATACCGGGGAAATATGCGAGGGCGGTAAAGAACTTTACCTATAATGAATGGTTTTTCCCAGGCCACTTTGAGGATGACCCGAACGTCCCCAGTTCGGTCCAGCTCGAGGCAATGTCACAGACCCTCTTAATGACATTCCTCACGATCCCAGGGTATGAGAAGGCAAAGACAGCCTGCCTTAGGATTAATAATGTTGAGTTCAAAAGAAAGATCATTCCCGGGGACAGGCTGGTGCTGACAGCAAAACTGCGGACTTTTCGCGGGGGAGTGGCCGTAGGAACGGTTGAAGGGCATGTAGGAGGACAGCTTGCCTGCCGCTCGGATTATGTCATGGGGATACCGGAAGAGATTGAAAGATATAAGCCCAGGAGTATTGGAGATAAGGAGTAGATGAATTGGAACGGGTTGCCGATTACATAATCAGGAGACTTACGCAGGAGGGGATCAGCCGGATCTTTATGATTACCGGAAGGGGAGTCCTCTACCTGACGGATGCAGTCGCGAAGAACCCTGAAATAGAAGGGATATCACTTTACCATGAGCAGGGGGCATCCTATGCGGCCATGGCATATGCGTCGGCCAGGGATGGGATGGGGGCATGCCTTGTCTCCACCGGCTGTGCGGCCACGAACGCAGTGACCGCTGCCTTATGTGCTTGGCAGGACAATATCCCATGTGTCTTCCTGTCGGGGCAGCACATGCTGCATGAGACGACCCGGTATACCGGCCTGCCGATCCGTACCTACGGTTCGCAGGAGGCAGACATCGTCAGCATCGTGAAGCCAGTGACTAAATATGCGGTCATGCTGACTGAGGCCGCGGATACGGCTTATGAGATGGATAAGGCTATTTGCCTGGCGGATTCCGGAAGGAAGGGACCGGTATGGATCGATGTCCCGCTGGATGTCCAGAACATGAGGATTGAGCCGGAGCGCCTCAGACGATATGAGCCGGGAAAGACGGATAGGACGGGGCAGTTGCTGCGTGAGTCCGCCCGTCAGGTTGCGGAGGAACTGCAGCAGGCAGCGCGCCCGCTGCTGTTCATCGGCGGCGGCGTGCGGAGTTCCAGGGCGCAGGGGAAGGTCAGGGAATTTCTTGAGAGCTGCCCGCTTCCTGTGGTTTTCTCCACATCAGCGGCAGACACTTATGGTTCTGGAAACCGTCTTTCCATCGGAGCCGTGGGCAGCCTTGGCGGCAGCAGAGCCGGAAATTTTGCGGTTCAGAATGCGGATTACCTGCTAGTCCTGGGGTCAAAGCTGTGTTCCCAGACCGTTGGCGCAGAGCCGGAGAAGTTCGCCCGTGGGGCGAGGATTACAGTGGTCGATATTGACAGAAATGAGCACAGTAAGAAGGGTGTGAGCATCGACCGCCTGATTGAAGGCGATGTGGGACAGTTCCTGAAATGCCTGATAGAGTATAGGCCTGCCGTGTCCTGTCGGGAATGGACAGAAAGGTGCCTTCATTGGAAGGAAGTGTTCGATGTCTCAAAGGAAGGATTCCTGAAGGGAAGGGATGAATGGATTTTCGGGCTTGACCTGTACCATTTCGCTGATGTGCTTTCTGGCCTGCTTCCGGAGGACGCAGCTGTGGTGACGGATGCAGGATTTGAGGAGCTGATCATCCCATCCACGGTCAAATACCGAGATGGGCAAAGATGCCTGTTCCCGGCTGCTCAGGGTGCCATGGGATACGCGATTCCTGCCGTGGTCGGTGTGTATTTCGCAGGCAAACGGAATGTTGTTGCGGTAGTCGGAGACGGCTCCTTCATGATGAACATGCAGGAGTTACAGGCGGTAAGCTGGCATAAGATTCCTGCGAAGATCTTTGTGGTCAACAATAATATGTATGCGGTTATCCGTAGGAGACAAAAAGACTTATTCCGTCAGAGAACGATCGGAAATGACCCTTCAGATGGGCTGGGCGCTCCAGATTTCAGACGGATCGCGGACAGTTTTGGGATTCCGTATGTGCAGATACGAGGAGAATCGGAACTGTCCCTTGGTATCCAGCGGGTACTCGCTATGGATTCGCCATGTATCTGCGAGGTGATGTGCAGGGAGGATCAGCCGTATCTGCACAGTTCTTTTGCTATAAATAGTAAAAGACGGTTAGTGAGACGCCCGCTTGAGGATCTGTCACCTTTCTTGGATAGAAACGTGTTTATTAGCGAGATGGTCATTGAACCTATAGAGCAGTGAGGTGTTATATGGGAAAAATTATATTAAAGGATGGGAAAACGGTCTCAGATTATGGGAGGCCGTATTTGATTGCCGAAGTGAACAGCAGCCATAATGGGAATGTGGAGACTGCGATGCAGATGATCGATGCTGCGGCAGACGCGGGATGCGACTGTGTCAAGTTCCAGTCCTGGTCAGTAAGATCACTTTATTCAAAAACTTATTATAAAAAGAACCCGATTGCGGAGCGCTTTGTGAAAAAACTGTCCCTTACATCGGAGCAGTTAAAAAAGATGGCAGATTATTGCAGGGAAAGGGGGATTGATTTTTCTTCTACACCGTATTCGGAAGAGGAAGTTGACTTTCTCGCTGAGGGATGCCATGTGCCGTTTATTAAGATTGCGTCCATGGAAATTAACAACCTGGAATTCCTGCGGTATATAGGAAATAAACAGCTCCCGGTGATATTGTCTACAGGGATGGCAGAGATGGGGGAAGTGGAACAAGCAGTCCGGACACTGGAAGATACTGGAAATCGGCAGATTATCCTGCTTCACTGTGTATCCATCTACCCGGCGAAGGTGGAGACGATAAATCTGAACAATATCATCGGTCTTCGGGAAAAGTTCCCGGATTATCCAGTGGGTTTTTCAGATCATACACTGGGAGACGCAGCAGCGGTGGCAGCAGTTGCGTTGGGGGCAGCAGTATTGGAGAAGCACATCACACTTGATTCGAAGAAAATCGGCATGGACAACCAGATGGCGATGGAGCCGGATGCGCTTAAAGAATTGGTATCGGAATGCCGGGACATCCAGTTGGCGCTGGGATCAAAAGAGAGGATGGTCCTGCCGGAGGAGTATGCACAGCGCGCTAATATGCGTCGCAGTGTCATTGCGGTGAGGGATATATCCGAGGGAGAGATTCTGAGGAGGGAAGATTTGGCTGTAAAACGCCCCGGTACAGGGATGCCGCCGGAGCGGTTGAAAGACCTGGTGGGACGGAAAGTTAAGCACAGTATTGAGGCAGATACAGTGATAAATGAAACTGACCTTGAACGCAAATAAAATAAGATTAGGTAATTGTTAAATGCTGTTTTTACTGCTGGGTATGCCTCATAAGCCATCCGTAGGTAAGGAGAAAAAACGGAAT
>CANQUI010000069.1 GCA_947626995.1 uncultured Eisenbergiella sp.
TCTTTTTTTGTTTTCTTCGTCTCTCCTCCCTGAAAAACGACAATTTCCCGCTTGAATTTCCTGATGGCGCAAAATGCGGGGAATACGGTATCTGCCTTTCCGGATTTTAACGCTGTGAGTTTGCGGATGTTCCGGAAAAAACGGATTCAAAACGGGGCAGCAAATCCGGCCCTCTTACCGCCGGTTTTGCTGCCCCGTCTGTTTTTATCTCAGTGTTCGGATTTAAAAATAATCTCGCCGTCATAGATCAGTCCGAGCTTATCCTTGGCCACTTCCTCCACATACTTTTTGGTCTTGGTATATTTCTCATATTCCGCGATCTCCTCCGCGCGCTGCTGCTCGCCCTCGATCTGCGTATTCAGCTGTTCGATCCGTTCCGCATAGCTCTCCTGCTTGCGGTGCAGCTCCACGCTTTTAAACGACACGACCACAAGAAGCATCAAAATAGCCATCGTGACCAGAATCATGCTCATTCGATTTTCTTTCTTTTTCCGCCGAAAAACGATCTTTCTTTTTATCATTTTCTCCGCCTCTTTGTTTCTTTCCGACAGCGTCTGCTTAAGGTCATTGTAGCCATTTTGGCCCCCACCGTCAACCGCTTTTTTAAAATCCGCAGGAATTGCGCGGCTTTGCGGCACAGGCCCCGCGTACGTTTTGCCGCACGCCGCCCGATCCGGCAAACCGGTCGTCGTACAAAGGCAATCCCTTTTTCCAATTGTTTTCGGATCCGAAGCAGAAGGTTCGATACAAAGGTTACCAGCACCGGACTGATCGTTTTTTTAAACAAAACCATGCCCAACGCCGCTCCCAAAATGGCGAACCAGCGAAATGCGCCGTCATTTTCATAATAAAGCAGATCAAAAATGCAAAAAGAGACAAAAACCCAGTACAGCAGATCCTCCAGCGAGATCCACACGATTCCGTGCGCCACAACCCTTCTGCAGATTCTAAGACAGTCATACACAAATGTGATCCCGATGCCCAGAAGGACGGAATAGAGCAAAAACCATCCTTCCTCTCTGATGAGCGGACTCATGAATCACCTGAACAGTCTGGCAAACAGCGATTCCGCCTTGCTTCCCGTACTGGCATTTTCGGAATACGTCAGACTGTCGATGCGTCCGTCCACATCCACCTCTCCTTTTTCCAGTGTGAGGCGGCTCACATGAAGGTCGCTGCCCTTGATCATCAGCATGCCCTGTTCCGTCTCCAAAAGCACCTCTCCGGTATCAAAGGAAAGGACGTCCGAAACGCCGCTTAATGCGCATGTCTGACGGTTGATCAGGCTGACCCTGTGCTGTTTGCTTCTGCTGCCGTTTAATTCTTCCATAGCGTCCTCCTGTCACTGACGGCGGCCGCGCGCCGTAGTCCTTTTAGAGTATACGCGCCAGGGGAAGAAAAATATGACTGCTACAGGTATCGAAACATTTCCTTCGCCTCTTCTTTCCGAACCGTCTCCTGCACGGTTAAGACCTCAATCTTCACTTCCCGGTTTCCAAACTGGATCTGAATCTCATCTCCTGCCTTTACCTCCGCGGAAGCCCTGGCCTGTTTGCCGTTTAAAAAAACCCGCCCTGCGTCGCAGGCTTCGTTGGCCACGGTCCTGCGCTTAATCAGCCGGGATACCTTCAGATATTTATCCAATCTCATACAGTCGTCTCCCTTCGTCCTGCCAAGACAGCAGGTCAACAAAAAAACAGCAGAGGCGCCGGCCGTCTGCTGTTCTCGTCTTTTTCATCAGTTCAGGGAATCCTTTAATGCCTTGCCTGCCTTGAACTTGGGATTCTTGGAAGCGGCGATCTTCATGGTCGCGCCGGTCTGAGGATTTCTGCCCTCTCTCGCAGCTCTTTCGGAAACTTCAAAAGTACCGAAGCCAACCAGCTGAACCTTTTCGCCCTTCTTCAGTTCGCCTGCAACAACTTCCGTGAAAGCCTTCAGCGCTTTTTCGGCATCCTTCTTGGACAAGCCGGCATTTTCAGCCATGGCAGCAATCAATTCTGTTTTGTTCATTGTAAAGTCCTCCTGTGATCCTTCTTTATCGATAAACTCAATGTCTGTAACACAACCCGATTTCAGACACCTCATTCTATTTATACCCGCAGTGATCACATTTGTCAATAGTTACAACGAAAATGTCTGCTCAAGAAATGCCTTTTTTGCGCCTTTTTGCGCGAGTATTTTCTCCAGCTTCTCCATATTTTTACCCGGGATCCACGATTTCTGACTGTTAAAGTAGAAATTGGTGATTTTCCAGAACTTTTCCGGATAGGCGAAACGATAATACAATTGCAGCATATCCGACGCGGACAATTCCTTTTCCCTTGCGTATACATCCAAAAGCCCCCGCGCCAGAGGCACCGACCAATTGGTTTTTTCCAGCAATTTGCGCAAAAACAGATAGAGATCCCTCATCTGACAGTCCAGCGAGAATTTTTCAAAGTTCAGGATCATCCCGCCGTCCGCGCAGATCAGGTTGTGATGCTGATAATCCCCGTGGCAGAAAGTCCCTGCCGCGTCACATTCGCCGGTGTCAAGAACCGGTCCGTAGGCCTTCACATCCTCCGTCACCTGCAGCGCCTCTTCGTAAAACGCGTCAAAATTCTGCTGTAAGAAAATTTCAAAAACCGTCTTCTGCCCTTTTTCACGCAAAAACTTCCGGACCTTTCTCAGCTCCCGGTTCCGTTTCTCATATTCCGAAAACAGGCTTACCGCGCGCAGTCCGCTCTGTCTGGCCAGAACGGGCAGACACATGGCTTTGTGCAGCGCGGCAAGCATCATCATCGCCATCCGGCACTCCTGACCGTCTTTTAAGCTACATTCCCTGCCATTTTTCCAGGTCTTTACAATGCAGACGGTCTGTTCCTGATCCTTGCAGTAAAGTTCCCCTTCTTTATTCTTCACAATCTGTTCGATTGCGGCAAATCCATTTTGCGCTGTTTCCTGCAACAGCTGATCCATCAATTCCAGACGGGACAACGGCCCTCGATATTCCTTCAGGATCACCCAGCCTTTATCCGTTTCACAAAGGATGGAATTCCGGCTTTTCTGTGTCCGAATCACCTCGAAATCATAGTTTTCCAGTACGCTCACCGCTCTGTCATTCACTCCCGGTCCCTCCCACATCTTAGGTATTACCTATCTTATGAGAGGACCGGAGCGGTTATGTTACCGAAAAAGGCGAAATTTGGAGCGCCGTCTTTAGCAGTTCTTCTCTGGTATTGCGTGCCGGATCCTCCAGAACCTGTTCTAAAAGCGCCTGCAAAATCTCTCCCATTTCCTTTCCCGGGCGAAAGCCAAGGGCGATCAGATCCGCCCCGCTCACGGCCAAATCTTTCAGGCAAAAGCAGTCTCCGCAGGCCATGACCTTTTCATAGTCCGCCCGCATCCGCGAAAGCTGCTCTTCTTTTTCCTTTCTTTTATAATCGCTCTGCGCCCTCAGATCCGCCTCCTTGAGCGCAAACAGTCCGGGGAAAAGATCCGCCCCCAGCCGATTGAGCGCCCGGCGCATATTTTTAGTCCCCGGTTCGATGCGCACGTCGTGCGCCCGTACCAGACGCACCACCTTACGGATCGTATCGTTATCGTACTTGAGACGGCGCAGAAAAGTCTCCGCTATTTTTGCGCTGACTGCCGCATGTCCGTGAAAATGATCGATTCCGTTTGCATCGCGAGACAACGTCTGGGGTTTTCCGGCGTCATGCAGCAAAACCGCCAGCCGCAGCACCCTGTCGTTGGGGATTCGGGAAAGCGCCCGGATCGTATGCTCCCCGACGGAATACAGATGGTGCGGATTATTCTGCCCGGTCTCCATCATACGGTCAAATTCCGGAAAGAACACCCGGGTCAGCCCCGTTTCATAGCAGACCCGGATCCGCTCGGGATGCCCGCTGACCAAAAGCTTGGAAAATTCGGCCTGAATCCGTTCGGCACTGATCTTATCCAGCGTATGCGAAAGGCTTTTGATCGCCTGTTTGGTTTCCGGCGCGATGGCATAGTCCAGCTGCGCGGAAAAGCGCACGGCGCGCATCATGCGCAGCGCATCCTCCGAAAACCGTTCCCGGGGATCTCCCACACAGCAGAGCATTTTTTTTCGGATATCCTCAATTCCCCCGAAAAGATCCACCAGGCCGGACTCTTCATTATACGCCATGGCATTTATCGTAAAATCCCGCCGTTTCAGATCTTCCTTAAGGGAAGCGGTAAACGTCACCTCCTTTGGGTGACGGCCATCCTCATAGATCCCGTCGATCCGGTAGGTGGTGACTTCATAGCCCGTCCTGCCCATCCATACCGTCACCGTCCCGTGCCGGATACCGGTATCCACCGTCCGGGCAAACAGCGCCTTAACCTGACCGGGCGTGGCGGAGGTGGTAATGTCCCAATCGTCCGGCGTGCGTCCCAAAACGCTGTCCCGCACACAGCCGCCCACCGCCCATGCCTCGTATCCGGCCTTCTGTAATGTTCTGATGATACCGGATACCGCATCCGGCAGGAGAATCCGCAGCTTTTTCACGGCATGCCCTCCTTGATCGCCCTTTTTCTTGTTTCAGATTACCATATCCGTTGGCCGATGAAAAGAATTACTTGAAAAACGCCCACAGATTCCGTAAGATGAAACTATCCGACAAAGGAGGAAACCCTATGGAAATCCGGATCACAGAAATCAAAGCCGACGATATGGCAAAAGCCGCCGCCATCTGGAATCAGGTGGTAGAAGACGGCGTCGCCTTCCCGCAGACGGAGCTTCTGGACAAAGAAAGCGCTTCCCCTTTTTTTACCTCCCAGTCCTTTACCGCGGTGGCCCGGGAGCAAAGCAGCGGACAGATCGTCGGACTCTATATCCTGCATCCCAATAATGTGGGCCGCTGCGGTCATATCTGCAACGCCAGCTTTGCCGTAAAAAAAGAACTGCGGGGACTGCATATCGGCGAAGCGCTGATTCGTCACTGCCTGGTTACTGCAAAGGAACTGGGCTTTCGGATCCTGCAATTCAATGCCGTGGTAAAAAGCAATCCCGCGCTCTTTTTGTACAAAAAACTGGGCTTTATCGAACTGGGGACGATTCCGGGCGGCTTTTTGTCTCAAAACGGCCGCTATGAGGATATCGTCTTAATGTACCATCTCCTGTAACGTTTCTTTCGCGATTTTATTCGTCCTTCTGCAGAATCCGCAAAAGCCCGTACAGCGCCGCATACAGCACACCGGCCACCGGCCAGATGATCCAGCTTTTCTCCCAGCCAAAGCCCAGTCCCCAAAGGGAGCTGCTGAAGCTGACCGCCAGATAGAGGGCCGTCACCACGCACCAGTAGACCATCCCCACCGCGCTGTATCTTCGATTCAAACGCTTCTCTTTTTTCGTATAGTCCCCCTCCTGCAGAAGCTTCTGGTAACTTTCTTTTATCATACCTACCCGAACGATCCGATTGACCGCAATTGCGATCATTGCCAGCAAAAGGCAGGTAAACAGCGCGAGTACCAAAGGCGATGCGCCAAATCCACTGACCACCAGCAGCGGGATTACGCCCAGCAGGATCAGCACAATGCCAAACACAAGACTTCTGGAATAAGAAAAAGCAAACTTCTCCTTCCGATCCCGCACGATCCCTTCCACGCCGTATTCCGTCATAAAATCTTCCTTTTCAATGTACGCATATTTTTCCAGGAGAATCCCGTTTTTGACAAAGAGGGGAATCGCGCAGGCGATCAGCAGCAACAGAATCCCGGTCCCAATCCCGGCTCCCATCTCCTTCGTCAAAGCCCAGGCGCCCGTTTCGCCGACGGCGCAAAGAAAAACCAGCGCAACCGGCGATAAAATACAAAAAAACACTCCCAGGGCGATCTGCCTTGCGGCCCTGGCATAATCCTCCAAAAAACGATTGGCCTCTTCCACCGACACCCGGGGCAGCGCCTCTGTCAGTTCCCCGGCATCCTGCGTATACTCGATCCCGTTTTCTCCTAATTCGTCCTTCACCAGATAGTCCACCGTCACGCCAAAGACCGCGCTCAGCGCCAGCAGCTTATCCAGATCGGGAATGGACTGGCCGCCCTCCCATTTGCTCACAGACTGCCTGGATACCGCCAGCTTCTGCGCCAGTTCCTCCTGGGACCAACCGTTTTTCTTACGCAGCAGCATTATTTTTTCCGCTAAAATCATCCTTTTTTCCTCCCGATTGATTTGCCGATGGCGCCATCGAGCTAAAGAAAAAGTACCATAAACGACGATTGCAGGCAAGCAAACCCGCTTGGAAATTTGTCAACCGGCGGTTGCCTCCGCCTGCATAAAGGAAACGGCATCCGACAGATTCTCTCTTTTCGGTTTTTTGGAGCGCGTAAAAAAATATTCACAAAGAATTGACACCGTGTCAGAAAAGTGCTATCCTAACTATACTGACACAGCGTCAGAATATATTTGCAGGTCAGGAGGGTGCTGGTCAGTCTCGCCGCGCCCCACTTTATCAACTTGAGAGCTTCATCTGCACCATCGACAACACCTATGTGGCGGAGGAACATCTGAACGAAAAAGGGAAAGTCGATTATGAGACCCTGAAACCGGTGCTGTTTGAGTTTCCCACCTACAAGTACCTGAAAACCGGCGAAGTGATCGGAAAATGCCTGTCTTTTAAAAGTACACCGGAAAAATAAGGAGGAGGCAAGATGCCAAAAGGATCACCGGCGCTGACCGAGGCCCGCAGAGAGGAAATCATCAATGCCTGCGAAAGGCTCTATCAGACGATGAGCTTCAAGGAAATCACCATCAAGGAGATCGGAAACATAACCAGCTTCACGCGCACCTCCATTTATAACTACTTTCAGACGAAGGAAGAAATCTTTCTGGCTCTGCTGAAGCGGGAATATGAGCTGTGGATCGACTCCCTTAAGCAGACCATGGCACAGGTTCCCGTTATGACCAGGGACGAGTTTGCGTCCATGCTGGCGCACTCTTTGGAAAAACGGGCGCAGCTTTTGAAAATCCTGTCCATGAATCACTACGACATGGAAACCGGCAGCCGCCCGGAGCATCTGAAAGAGTTTAAGGTTGCGTATGGCGAATCCATCCGCACGGTCATGGCAGCCCTCCATCAATACTTTCCCGATATGGATATTGCACAAAAACAGGATTTTATCTATACCTTTTTCCCGTTTCTGTTTGGCATCTATCCCTACACCTACGTTACCCAAAAGCAGCGGACAGCGATGGAGGAAGCGGGCGTCAACTATGTGTTTATGACAATTTATGAGATCACATATCACTGCGTGAAAAAACTGTTGGAGGTGTGAAAATGAAAATTGTAATCATCAAGGGCAGTCCACACAAAAAGGGTTCCTCGAATATGCTGGCGGAACAATTTGCAAAGGGCGCACAGGAGGCCGGGCATACTGTCATAGAGATGGACGCGGCACATAGGAACATCCATCCCTGCCTTGGCTGTGAGCATTGCGGCATGAATGGGCCGTGCGTCCAAAAAGACGATATGGGTGAAATCAGGGACGCCCTGCTCTCTGCGGATATGGCGGTTTTCGTCACGCCGGTCTATTACTTCGGGATGTCGGCACAGCTTAAAATGGTGATCGACCGTTTTTACAGCTACACCATGAAGCTCTCCGATAAGCACATGAAAACGGCGCTGATTGCCGCCGCGTGGGATTCGGATGCAGACGTCATGCCCTATCTTGTGGAGCATTACAAGAAGCTGTGCCGCTACATGAATTTCACCGACTGTGGACAAATCTTAGGAACCGGATGCGGAACCCCGTCTATGACGAAACACAGTCCCCACATGAACGAAGCCTATCAGCTTGGAAAATCTTTATAAGGAGAGGAAAAAACATGAGCAAAACATTAGTCGCGTATTTCAGCGCCACCGGGACCACCGAGCAGGTGGCAAAGGAACTGGCACAGGCCGCGGGGGCGGACATTTATGAAATCAGGCCCGCAGTACCCTACACGAAGGCCGACCTCAACTGGATGGACAAAAAATCCCGCAGTTCTGTGGAGATGAACGACAAATCCAGCCGTCCTGCATTGGCCGACCGAAGCGCCCGCATAGCGGCCTATGATACCGTCCTGCTGGGATTTCCCATCTGGTGGTATGTGGCCCCCACCATCATCAACAGCTTTTTGGAAAGCTATGACTTTTCCGGAAAAAAGATTGTGCTGTTTGCCACCTCCGGCGGCAGCGGATTCGGAAAGACCGTGGCCGGACTGAAACCCTCTGTGGCGCCGGACACTGTGATAACCGAAGGGAAGGTACTCAACGGCCGGCAGACAGCGGCCAGCCTGAAAGCGTGGGTTGAGACAATTCTTTAAGGAGACGGGAAAAATGAAATACACGAAACTCGGCAAATCCGATTTGACCGTTTCCCGGATCTGTATGGGCTGTATGGGCTTTGGCAACGCCGCCACCGGGCAGCATCACTGGACGGTGGATGAGGCACAAACCCGCGAAATTATTAAGCATGGTCTCGATTTGGGGATCAACTTTTACGACACCGCCATTGCCTATCAAAACGGCACCAGCGAGCAATATGTGGGCAGGGCGCTGCGGGATTTCGCAAAACGGGACGATTTTGTGATCGCCACAAAGTTCACGCCCCGGACCCAGGACGAGATCGACGCCGGCGTCAGCGGGCAGGAACACATCGAGAACTATCTGAACCAGAGCCTCCGCAATCTCGACATGGATTATGTGGATCTTTATATATACCATATGTGGGACTACCACACGCCCATGGAGGAAATCATGGAAGGGCTGCACAATGTGGTCAAAGCTGGTAAGGCCAGGTACATCGGCATCTCCAACTGCTTCGCCTGGCAGCTTGCGAAAGCCAATTTCTACGCCCGCGAACACGGCCTCACAGAGTTTGTTTCCATTCAGGGACACTACAACCTGATCGCCCGGGAGGAAGAACGGGAAATGAATCCCTTCTGCGCCGATCAGCATATCGCCCTGACGCCCTACAGCGCCCTGGCCGGCGGGCGGCTCTCCAGGCGCCCCGGCGAGACCAGCAAGCGGCTGGAGCAGGACGCCTACGCGAAATTTAAGTACGACGCCACCGCCGAGGCGGACGGGCGTATCATCGCCCGCGTGGCTAAACTGGCCGACAAGCGTAGTGTCTCCATGACGGAAATCTCTCTGGCATGGCTGCTGACCAAGGCGACCTCGCCCGTTGTGGGTGCGACAAAGTTCTCTCATGTGGACGGCGCCGCAAAGGCGGTGGATTTGGAACTGACACAGGATGAGATCGACTATCTCGAAGAATTGTATGTGCCCCATGCCCTGGTTGGTGTGATGGCACAGAACGGCAAACAGAAGGCCGGAAATGTTGTGTAAAATTCAAATACAGGAGGAGCATACCATGAAAAAAATCACACAGACCGCAGGCAGAAATCAACTGGGCGGCTTCGCCCCGGATTTTGCCCACTATAACGACGACGTTCTCTTTGGCGAGAACTGGAACAACCCGGACATTGATCTGAAGACCCGCTGCATCATCACCGTGGTTGCGCTGATGTCGTCGGGCATCACCGATTCGTCGCTGACGTATCACCTGGAAAACGCCAAGGCACACGGCGTCACCAAAGCGGAGATTGCCGCCATCGTGACCCACGTGGGGTTCTATGTGGGCTGGCCCAAGGCGTGGGCGGTGTTCCGTCTGGCAAAGGACGTTTGGAACGAGAAATCGCCGGAGCTGACGGAGAAAGATCGGTACCAAAATACCATCCTTTTCCCCATTGGTGCGCCCAACGACGGCTTTCAGCAGTATTTCATCGGACAGAGCTACCTTGCGCCGGTTTCCAAAGAGCAGGTGGGTATTTTCAACGTGACCTTTGAGCCGGGCTGCCGGAACAACTGGCACGTCCACCATGCCGACAAGGGCGGCGGGCAGATCCTGATCTGCATCGGCGGCCGCGGGTACTATCAGGAGTGGGGCAAAGAAGCCGTGGAGATGAAACCCGGCGACTGCATCAACATTCCTGTAGGCGTCAAGCACTGGCACGGCGCCGCACCGGACAGCTGGTTTTCTCATCTCGCGATTGAAGTCCCCGGAGAAAACGGCTCCAACGAATGGCTGGAGCCGGTGGATGAAAAACAATATGGATGGCTGGAATAAAAATGAAAAAGATTGGTACAATTCTCCTGGCAGCTATGATGGTTCTGTCCCTTGCGGCTTGCACCGGCGGAAGTGAACCGACCGGGAATAGCGCTAATATCGAACCCGAACCACTGCAAAGCAGCGCGGAAGAATCCCCGACGCCCGATGAGGAGCCGGAAGGCAGCAAAATCCTGGTGGCCTATTTCTCCGTCACCCATAACACCGAGGGCGTGGCGCAAAAATTAGCAGACGGACTTGGGGCTGACCTTTACGAAATTACACCGGAGCAACCCTATACGGACGAGGATCTGGACTATGGCAATTCCGGCAGTCGTTCCTCTGTGGAGATGAATGACCCGTCCGCGCGCCCTGCAATCTCCGGTTCTGTGGAGAACATGGAGCAGTACGACGTCGTTTTCATCGGTTATCCCATCTGGTGGGGCGAGGCGCCGCGGATTATGAGCACCTTTATCGAGAGCTACGATTTCTCCGGCAAAACGCTTGTGGCGTTTTGCACCTCCGCCAGCAGCAGCTTTGGCAGCAGCGATTCGGCGCTTCGATCTACCGCCGATCACGCTGCATGGCTGGACGGACAACGCTTCCCCGCCGATGCGTCCGCAGACGATGTGCTTGCGTGGGCAAATGGGCTTGGCATCCAATAATTTCAGACGCTCATCCGG